>NZ_VOSK01000716.1 GCF_009296175.1 Microvirga tunisiensis
AGTGACGTGGCGGATCCGGCAGCCGGGAATGAGCGAGAGCGAGTTCATGCCCCGCTCTGCCGATGGAAATCGGCGGGATCAGGTCACCTTACTGCGACTCATCCACGCAAAGTGCGGGAGAGCCGCGCATTCGGGGGAAGATCAGTCAATATGACAGCCGAAATCACTTAGTGATAGAGCTCGCGACGGTGCCGCGCCTTCAGCACCAGGTCTACAGCCATGGCCAATTCGGCTTGATCGAACTCAAAGCATCCGAGACTATCAACCGTCGAGCGGGTGGTATGCGAGTAAATCTCGAGCCAGAACGACGGCAGATCCTGCACGCCGGACGCGTCCGGAAGTTCGCTGAGACGCACCTCGAGGGAACAGAATCGTGCAACAAGAGTGGTTCGAACGCCGGCTGTATTCTCGGCCGCGAACACGAGCCGGACATAGGCGCGGATGATCTGTTGCTCAATATCGTCCGAGCAGAGGTCGGACAAGAGAGAAAAACCGGTATCAATGCGACAGTCCCATGCCATTCGAAGCTCCATTGTTGTCTCGCTGTGTTCTCAACCTCACCCACGGGCCATGGGCGCGACGCACCATTTATGCAGCGCGTTGATGCTCACTGAATCCGAGGGGAGCAGTGGCTCGCGCCGGCTGTGCCCCCTCGATGACGTGCCGAATTGTTTCTGACACGACAGTCACTGTCGGCTCGTGCAGGACAATGTCGCCGCGCGCCGAGATGCGTGTGGTGTGAGCGGCGATGATGACAGGGCGGCTGGGATAGGCGTCGTGATACTGGTCTGCCAGAATCCAGCCGTCGATCAAGCCCGGTAGAGCAGCACGGCAGTATAGCCAGCTGATCCGGTGCTGCCGATGCCTGAGGGTGAGAAAGGCCCGCTCGCCCGTGTGGGCGGTCAAAACGGTGTAGTTGGCAACCCGGCACTCCTGCGCAAGCCGCTCGCAAAAACCCGGATTGTTGTCCACGATCAGGATGCATTCTTCGATGATCGGGCTCATAGCGGTCTCCTGCACGATGGCGCTTCGCCAGCCCTCTGTGGTGAAGTTCACCTCGAGAGCCTTGTGACGTTCGGACATTAGCTGATCTCATCAGTGGGGCCCGATTGTCTTTGTGGGTGCGCCGATCGTCAGGAGAGATTGCGACGACCATACTTTGGTTTGAGTCGATCGATACGATAGCCGTCGTGATTCGATTGGTCTGGATAGGCGCCCCTTGGCATGTCAGGTTGGCCATGCTGCTTCAGCGCCGGGCATAGGAGCCGTCTGGAAGCAGCCAAGTTGTATCGTTCGCTGAGCCAGAACTTGATGTCGTGGATGGCGCCCTCCACCAGCGTCAGACGTGCCAAACTAGGCATGTTGAAGAACCGGATAGGAGCCACTCATCATGCCTGAGATTGTCACGATTGGCCTTGATATCGCAAAGAACGTCTTCCAGCTGCACGGCTGTTTGGTGGCGGAACGTTGTTGGGATCGGGTGCGTTACGCCATTGAGGAGTACACTTGGCGCTTTGACGGCCTGCGACGCCGAGCTTCTCACCGCAGGAGGACGTGATGCACTCCCTTCATCCGCA
>NZ_VOSK01000717.1 GCF_009296175.1 Microvirga tunisiensis
CTTCCTCGGCGGGTGCGCGATTGGTGGTTGAGCGGTTACTGTCTCGGCGAGCGGACGGCCGCGAAGGGCAGCTTTCAACTGCGCTTGGTCCAACTCACCCTCCCAGCGGGCAACGACGAGCGATGCCACCGCGTTACCGACGAAATTCGTCAGCGCCCGGCATTCGGACATGAAGCGGTCGATGCCAAGGATCAGAGCCATGCCGGCAACGGGAACGCTCGGCACTACGGAGAGCGTGGCGGCCAGGGTGATGAAGCCAGCCCCTGTGACACCTGCTGCGCCCTTCGAGGAAAGCATCGCAACGAGCAGCAGGAGGACCTGATCGCTAATTGACAGATCCGTATTCGTCGCCTGCGCGATAAAAAGCGCCGCCAGCGTCATGTAGATGTTGGTGCCATCCAGATTGAAGGAATATCCAGTCGGGATGACGAGACCCACCACCGAACGCTTGGCGCCGGCCTTCTCCATCTTCTCCATAAGAGAGGGCAGCGCAGCCTCCGAGGACGACGTTCCGAGGACCAGCAGCAGCTCTTCCTTGATGTAGCGGATGAGAGAAAAGATCGAGAAGCCATTGTAACGGCAGACGGCGCCGAGAACCCCGAACACAAAGAGGAAGGCGGTGATATAAAACGTCCCGACCAACATCGCGAGGTTGATAGCTGAGCCGATGCCATACTTGCCGATCGTGAAGGCCATTGCGCCGAAGGCGCCGATTGGGGCTGCTTTCATCAGGATGCTAACCAGCTTGAAGACAGGCGCGGTGAGCGCCTGGAGGAAGGAAAGGACCGGCTTACCTGTCTCTCCGACCATCGCCAGCGCAATACCGAAGAAGACCGAGAAGAACAGCACCTGCAGGATGTCGCCTTCCGCAAAGGCGCCGACGATCGTGGCCGGGATGATGTTCATCAGGAAGCCCGTCACGGACTGCTCGTGGGCCTTGGCGGCATAAGTATTCACGACCTGGACATCGAGCGAGGCCGGATCGATGTTGAGGCCGGCGCCCGGCTGAATCACATTGGCGACGATGAGGCCGACGATCAGGGCGAGCGTCGAGAAGGTGAGGAAGTAGATCATGGCCTTGCCGGCGACCCGGCCGACCTTCTGCAGATCACTCGTGCCGGCAATACCGGTTGCAACGGTCAGAAAGATCACCGGTGCGATGATCATCTTGACGAGCTTGATGAAGGCATCGCCGAGCGGCTTCAGGCTCTCGCCGATCTCCGGATAGAAATGGCCAAGTGCGATACCGAGGGTGATCGCGGCAAGCACCTGCACGTAAAGCTGAGCATGAAAGCGTTTGTGGGGCGCACGGTTTGCGCTGTGGGCTTGTGGGGGCAGCATGTATTTCTCTCCCTGGCCGGGTCGGGGCGGGCTCTTCGTCCCGCCCCGGTCTTCTCCCGTCGCGGCGCTCCGGTCGAATGCGGCTGCGATGTCAACCGCAAGAGCCGTGCCAAACCAATCAACGAGCGAATCGCGTGGTTCTCAGGTATTTCGGAAGCCTTGTGCAGTATGCTTGTGCGGATTTCCGCGCTGGCTGCCTTCCCCGTGGCGAAATCTCGCACTAAGATCCGCCAA
>NZ_VOSK01000718.1 GCF_009296175.1 Microvirga tunisiensis
TCAACCGTCGTCTTGACGGCTCTGTCTCCGGCCCTGCGCAATCGCTTTATCCGGCCTGGCCCTGTTCCTGCACCGGGATTGCACACCCACGTCAAGGCTCATTGACAACGAACATCAGAGTTCGGGTGAGTACCGGATGACCCATCTGTGAATGGTCGCGTGATCGACCGAGATACCACGCTCGGCCATCATCTCCTCCAGGTTTCGGAGACTCAGATTGTAAGCCAAGTACCACCGAACGCAGAGCAGGATCACAGATTTATCAAAATGCCTGCCCTTGAACACCGCGCCCCCACTACTGTGACTGATGCCTTAATAGCTGCAACTCTGAAACAAAGAGTTTGCGACGGATCCGATGGAAGTCGTCATGCACCGTTAGCGGCGCATGACCGCAGTGCTCAAGATCGTGCTGAACGATCTCTCATGTCCGAACAGACGGGCTTGCCCAACTGCTTTTGGCAACCTCGTTCACAAAAGCGGCCCGTGCTCGCTCAGTAGTCGGGAAGCCCTGACCACGATGCCTCGGTGACGCTCTTCGCTCCTTCGGATACCGCGCCCTCTGTGATCTGGATCTTGGCGGATCCGCCCACAAACTCGCTCCACTGCGTCTCAGTGCCATGGAAGGTGTTGCGGTCTACGTTGCCGTCGATGCCGGGAACCCGACCTGTGGTAGTGAACTGCCAGAAGGTCCACTGGCGGTCGTTGTAGCGGACCTGAGGCTCTGCTGCGGTACTCCGTATCCAGAACGGATAGTCCTTGAGCTCGCCCTCAAGGACTTCCCTATGGAAGGTGATGTCCGTGTAGATGATCGGCTTCTTGCCCGTGTGGGCCTCCATCTCGCGCAGCATGACCCGGATCATGGCCAAGGCCTTGTCACGCGGGATCTTCCTGCCGCACGTAGGGGACGCGCCGTTCCATTCGGCATCAAGCACCGGAGGGAGAGCGTCCGCGTCCGGCTGCACGTTCCTCCTGAACCAGGCGGTCTGCTCTTCGGCAGGTCGGCACCAATACACGAAGTGGTATGCCCCACGCAGGACACCCGCCTTGCGGGCGCCCTCCCAGTTGTCTTTGAACCTCGGGTCGATGTGATCCCCACCCTCGGTGGCCTTGATGAAGGCGAAGCGGGTGCCTCCGTCACGCACGGCTGCCCAGTCCACCTTTCCTTGCCATCGTGAGATGTCCACGCCGTGAACGGGACGGAAATGCGCACTGGCCACGCCGACGTGCGGCTTGGCATCCCCAACGCCTGACATCAGCCCTAATCCCGAGCAGGAGGCCAACGCCATGCCCAGGGGCACAATCGCGCAAAGCCGTAATCCGGCTCTCAGTACCGCAAGCGCTTTGTCCATCTGCTCGTCCCCGCCCCGGTTAAAACCCGGCCCTCGTGCTTCGTGGAGAACTCGATGCCAAATATGGCGCAGGAACAGCGATTAGGGACAAAAAGATCTCATGGGCCAGTGAGCGCCGGATTGGTGAGGTAAGGCGGTCACCTCACCCCGGAGGCCGCTCATGCTCTACTCGCCCTCAGCAGACGCTTCATTCTCGCACAGCACCCACACGATCTATCT
>NZ_VOSK01000071.1 GCF_009296175.1 Microvirga tunisiensis
TATAGACGAAGCTCAAGGCCTTACCGCGCCGATACCGCGAGACCTGAACGGTCTGTCCGAACAGCGGATGCCAGGGATACGCAATGGTCGCAGATCGAAAACCGTATGCTCTATGTCGCTTGTTGGCGCCAGCGTCACCAGCATATAGAACAGAACCGGCAGTTCGAACTGGTTATGGTAAGCGTTCTGGACCTGCAGGATGCGGCTGGGCCAGTTGCGCTCGCCCAGCGCGACGTCCTTCACCTTCACCTCTCCGGCGCGCAGGCTGCCCAACCGCGAGCTGCCCATCCAGAGCAGCAGGATGAAGGTCAGCGCGACCTGGACGTAGACCGGAAGAAGGATGGCGGTGATGCTCACGGGCGGGACCTCGACTGAAGCTTAGCTGCGAGTCGGGTAATTAGGGCTTTCCCGCGTGATCGTCACGTCATGGACGTGGCTCTCGCGCAGACCCGCGCTGGTGATGCGGATGAACTGCGCCTTCTCGCGGAACTCGGCGAGGTTCGCACCGCCCACATAGCCCATCGAAGCGCGAAGGCCGCCGGTGAGTTGATGCAGAACGCCTGAGACCGGGCCCTTATAGGCCACCTGCCCTTCGATGCCTTCCGGCACGAGCTTCAGGGTGTCGCGCACCTCCGCCTGGAAGTAGCGGTCCGCCGAGCCGCGGGCCATGGCGCCGACCGAGCCCATGCCGCGGTAGGACTTGTAGGAGCGGCCCTGGTAGAGGAAGACCTCGCCTGGGGTTTCGTCCGTGCCGGCGAGCAGCGAGCCCACCATGGCGCAGGAGGCGCCGGCGGCGAGCGCCTTGGCGAGATCGCCCGAGAACTTGATGCCGCCGTCGGCGATCACCGGAACGTCCGCCTGGGAGGCCGCCTCGACGGCCTCCATGATGGCCGTGAGCTGAGGCACGCCGACGCCCGCCACGATGCGGGTGGTGCAGATGGAGCCGGGGCCGATGCCGACCTTGATCGCATCCGCGCCAGCGTCGATGAGGGCCTGCGCGCCTTCCCGCGTCGCCACGTTGCCCGCAATGACCTGAACGGCGTTCGAGAGCTTCTTCACCCGGGTGACGCTCTCCAGAACCTTCACGGAATGGCCATGAGCGGTATCGACCACGACCACGTCGCAGCCTGCATCGATGAGACGCTCGGCGCGCTCGAAGCCCTGCTCGCCCGTGGTGGTGGCGGCGGCGACCAGAAGGCGGCCCTGCTCGTCCTTCGCCGCGTTCGGATAGGCGACCTGCTTCTCGATGTCCTTCACCGTGATCAGTCCGATGCAGCGGAAATGGTCGTCGACGACCAGGAGCTTTTCGATACGGAACTGGTGCAGAAGATGGCGCGCCTCGTTCTGGCTGACGCCCTCACGGACCGTGATCAGGCGGTCCTTCGTCATCAGTTCGGAGACCTTCTGGCCGGGGTTGCTAGCAAAGCGCACGTCGCGGTTGGTCAGGATACCGACGAGCTTGCCCTTGGCGCCGCTGGGTCCGCGCTCGACCACCGGAATGCCGGAAATGCCGTGATGCTTCATCATCGCGAGCGCATCGGCCAAGGTCTCGTCCGGATGAATGGTGATGGGGTTCATCACCATGCCCGACTCGTAGCGCTTCACGAGGCGGACCTGCTCGGCCTGGGCTTCCGGCTCGAGATTGCGGTGGATCACGCCGAGGCCGCCGTTCTGGGCCATGGCGATGGCCATGCGGGCTTCCGTCACCGTATCCATGGCGGAGGCGATAATCGGCATGTTGAGGCGGATGGTCCGGGTCAGCTGGGTCGCCACATCCACGTCACCGGGCAGGACTTCGGAGCGGCCGGGCCGGAGGAGCACATCATCGAAGGTCAGTCCATCGATGATCTTATCGGCTAAAACAGGGGCCATGAACCAACTCCTTTAGGGGTGCGCGGATGAGAGAATAACGCTTTGGCGAGTTGGCACGGGTCCGTAGCACGGGCTTGTCATTTCGCAAAGCGTCGAGCGGCGCATTCCCCGAAGACCTGCCTTGCGCCTTTTTACCCTTTGCAAGGAGGTTGCAGGGCGCTAAGTCCGCGAGTCATGCGCCAATCCCGCTTTCTCCCGCTGATCATCGCCACGGCCCTGTTCATGGAGAACACGGATTCGACCGTGATTTCGACGTCCCTGCCGATGATCGCGCAGAGCCTGGGGACTGACCCGATCGCTCTCAAGCTCGCCCTGACCTCGTATCTGGTGAGCCTCGCCATCTTCATCCCGATCTCCGGCTGGATGGCGGACAAGTACGGCGCGCGGACGATCTTCACCACCGCCATCGGCGTGTTCATGGCGGGTTCGCTTGCCTGCGCGGGCGCCAATTCCCTCGAGTGGTTCGTGATCGCCCGCTTCGTCCAGGGCGCCGGCGGGGCCATGATGGTGCCGGTGGGCCGCCTTGTGCTGCTGCGGAGCGTCCAGCGCAGCGAGGTGGTGCAGGCGCTCGCCACTCTGACGATCCCGGCCCTCGTCGGCCCGATCGTCGGTCCGCCGCTCGGCGGCTTCATCACCACTTATTTCGACTGGCGCTGGATCTTCTTCATCAACATCCCCATCGGGGTCCTCGGCATCGTGCTCGCGACAATCTTCGTGCCGAACGTCAGGGAGGAGGATACGCCGCCGCTGGACTTCATCGGCTTCGTGCTCTCAGGCTTCGGCTTCGCGCTGCTCATGCTGGGCTTCGCCTCCGGCGGGCGCCACCTCATCCCGGCGGAGATCTCGACCGGATGCGTGGTGATCGGCGCAATCTGCCTGGTCCTCTATGTCTTCCACGCGCGGCGCACGCCCTATCCGGTCCTGCAACTCCGCCTCCTGAAGATCCCGACCTTCCGCATCAGCGTGGTCGGCGGCTTCCTCTTCCGTGTCGGCATCGGCGCCATCCCGTTCCTGCTGCCGCTGATGCTGCAGGTCGGATTCGGGCTCAGTCCCTTGGCGTCCGGTTCACTCACCTTCATCGCGGCCGTGGGTGCCCTGTTCATGAAGACCATGGCCAAGCGCATCCTCGAGCGAACGGGCTTCCGCAGGCTCTTGATCGTCAATGCGTTCATCGGAGCGGGCTTCGTCGCCGCCAACGGGTTCTTCACGCCCGAGACGCCCCACTGGCTGATCATGATCGTTCTTCTGGTCGGTGGCTGCTTCCGCTCGCTCCAGTTCACCAGCCTCAATGCCATCGGCTATGCGGAGATCTCCAACCGGGAGATGAGCTACGCCACGAGCCTGTCGAGCGCCCTCCAGCAGGTGTCGCTCAGCATCGGCGTGGCCTTCGGCGCCTTCGTGCTGGAAGTCGCCGCGAGCCTCGACGGCAACCCTGTGATCACGGCGGCCGATTTCGGCCCCGCCTTCTGGGCCGTTGCGATGGTGTCCGCTTTGGCCGGTTTCGTCTTCATCGGACTTTCTCCAACTGCTGGAGCCGAGATGTCGGGACACAGGATTGTGAAGGAAAAACCTCCTTCCACCGGCCTCGGGGACGGTATGTCCGGCCGATAGGCTGCGCTAGCTTTCGTGCGGGACCAGGAGGCCACCCCATGGATCAGCGCATTATCGACCTCTACGACGACTTCACCCACGGCGGCATGAGCCGCCGCAGCTTCATCGACAAGCTCGGCGCCTTGGCCGGAAGCGCGGCAGCCGCGACGGCCCTGCTGCCGATCCTGCAGAACAACTACGCCCAGGCGCAGACCGTCCAGGAGAACGATCAACGGATTACCGCCGAGATCGTGGATATTCCCGGCGCTCCGGGACTCAAGGGCTATCTCGTGAAGCCGAAGGACGCCACGGGTAAGCTGCCGACCGTCATCGTCATCCATGAGAACCGGGGTCTCAACCCGCACATCAAGGACGTGACCCGCCGCATGGCGACCGAAGGCTTTATCGCGCTCGGCCTCGATTATCTCTCGCCCATGGGCGGAACGCCGGAGGATGAGGATAAAGGCCGCGACATGATCGGCCAGCTTAAGGCATCGGATATCCTCGCCTACGGCAAGGCGGCGGTGGCCTATCTGAAGGGCCGCCCGGACAGCAACGGCAAAGCCGGCGCCGTCGGGTTCTGCTGGGGCGGCGGCGCGGTGAACAACCTCGCGGTCAACGAGCCGAACCTGAAGGCAGGCGTCGCCTATTACGGCGGCCAGCCAAACGCGGAGGACGTTCCGAAGATCGATGCCGCGATGATGATGCATTATGGCGGGCGCGACGAGCGCATCAATGCCGGCATCCCGGCCTACGAGGCGGCGCTGAAGCAGGCGGGCAAGACCTACGAGATCTACGTCTACGAGGGCGCCAACCACGCCTTCAACAACGACACCAACGCTGCCCGCTACGACAAGGAGGCGTCGGATCTCGCGTGGCGACGGACGGTCGGGTTCCTGAAGAAGAACTTGGCTTAAGGAATTCTCCTCACGTCATGGCCGGGCCTGTCCCGGCCATCTCGATTGGGAGGGCATCGCGCTCCAAAGAAGCGAGATCACCGGCACAAGGCCGGTGATGACGTGTTGGCTGCTCGACAAATCAATCTGGGTCGTTGTTGGCGCTCAGCCGGGAGTAACAGCACTACCTTAATCCTCGAACGCCTCGACCTGTACCCGCTCACCGATCATGAAGGCGTCCGCCACGAGGCGGAACGGGGCGACGTCGACTTCCGACTGGCGCGTGTTCAGCAGGGTATCGAAACGCTGGTAGATGCCCTGGTACTCCGCGGGCTCCTCCTGCACCATGAGCTTTCCGCCGATCTCCAGGCAGCTTCCGCCATGGGTGAGCTTGAGATTCAGGCCGGCCTCGGTCTCCACCTCGATGTCCCAGGTCTGCGGGCCGGTCTGGCGCCAGTCGAAGACCGCCTGCAGGTCGCCGTCGCCGTGGCTTGCCGAGAAGGTGAGATGAGCAGCGATTGGCGCGGCGCGATTGGCCGGGAATTCCAGGCTGGAGCTCTTGATGAAAACCGGCTCGGGCATGATGCGGGTGACAATGGAGAGCGCGTTGATCCCAGGATCGAACACGCCGAAGCCACCGGCCTGCCAGATCCATTGCTGGCCCGGATGCCAGTGGCGCACGTCTTCCTTCCAGGTGACCAGAAGCCGCTTGATGACCCATCCGGCGAGCGCCTTCTTCGCCTCCTCGACCGCTTTGTTGTACTGGGCGTGCCAAGTCGTGAACACGACCTTGCCCATCTTCGCGGCGAGCTCCTTGAGATCTTCTAGTTCGCTCAAAGTGGCCGCGGGCGGCTTTTCCAGCAGCACGCTCTTGCCCGCCAGAAGCGCCTCGCGGGCGATCTGATGGCGGACCTGGGGCGGCGTGCAGATCGACACGGCCTCGATCTCGGGCAGCTTCAGAAGGTCCCGGTAATCCTGATAGGTGTACTTCGCCTCATCCGGCTGCAGCCCGCGCTGGCTCGCGACTGCCAGAAGCTCGAAATCCGGATTACCCTTGATCGTAGGCAGATGCTGATCCTGAGCGATCTTGCCAAAGCCGATGATGCCGATCTGGTGCGCTGCCATGGTCGTGGTCCTTACAATCAAGGGCTTCGGATTCGATGCTCATTTTAACTGGCGCATCGTTCGGAGCGGAGAACCGGATCCACTTTTACGCACGATGCGTTAGGCCTGTCAGGCTGCGGGCGTCTCGTCCGCCCGTCCCCGGAAACCGGTCGCCAGCACATAGAGTTCCGCCGAGTCGGCCCGGCTCGCTGCGGGCTTCACGTGGCGCACCACGGCGAAATCGCGCTTGAGGTCGGCCAAAAGCTGGTTCTCGGTGCCGCCCTGGAACACCTTGGCGACGAAGGCGCCGCCGGGTGCGAGGATCTCGCGGGCGAAATAGATCGCCGCCTCGGCTAGACCGATGATGCGCAGGTGATCGGTCTTCTTGTGGCCGGTGGTGTTGGCCGCCATGTCGGACATGACCACGTCGGCAGGACCGCCGAGCATCTCGATCAGCCTGCCGGGAGCGCTCTCGTCCAGGAAGTCGAGTTGGATGAACTCGACGCCTGCCATCGGATCGATGGGCAGGAGGTCGATGCCGACAACCCTGCCCTTCGGACCAACCACCTTGGCGGCGATCTGCGACCAGCCGCCGGGCGCGGCACCGAGATCGACGATCTTCTGGCCGGGCTTGAGGATCTTGAACTTTTCGTCGATTTCCAGCAGCTTGAAGGCCGCACGCGAGCGATAACCCTCGCGTTTGGCGCGAGCGACGTAGGGATCGTTGAGCTGACGCTCGAGCCATTTCTGCGAAGAGAGGGATCGCTTGTTGGCGGTCTTCACGCGCTGCTTGAGATTGCGGACCCCGGAACCTGTCTTGGCACTCACCGCCGGCCCCCTCGCCACACCGAATCCTCTCGCATCATCTTCATCAAAATTCCTTCGCGCAGTCCGCGATCCGCGATGCGCAGGCGCTCCGAGGGAAAAGCCCGCCGGATCGCTTCCAAGATGGCGCAGCCCGCGAGAACCAGATCGGCGCGTTCCTTGCCGATGCAGGGGTTCTCCGCACGCTGCGTGAAATCCGAATGCAGCAGACGCTGCATCACTGTCGAGATCTCGCCGTTGCGCATCCACATCCCGTCGACCCGGCGCCGGTCGTAGCGCGCAAGGCCCAAGTGAATACCGCCGACGGTCGTGACGGTTCCCGAGGTCCCGAGCAGATGGAAGTTGTGGCCTCGGCCCGCCGGGGCTGCCACGAGCGAGAAATCGAGCAGAAGTTCGGACACCTCCTCGACCATTCCCTCGAAGGTCTCGGGCGTGACGTCGATGCCGCCATAGCGCTCGGCCAGCGTCACCACGCCGACGGGCAGCGAATCCCACGCCCGGATGCGCTTGCACGGATCGGCGAAGGCATGCGGCGCCTGGCCGTCGAGCCACGCGATCTCCGTCGAGCCGCCGCCGATATCGAACACGATGACGGAATGAGCCTTGGGATCGACAAGGGACGCGCAGCCCGTGACCGCGAGATAGGCTTCCGTCTTGCGGTCGACGACCTCGAGATCGAGGTCGAGTTCGTCGCGCACGCGATCGATGAAGAACGGGCCGTTCTCTGCGAGCCGGCAGGCCTCGGTCGCCACGAGGCGCGCCCGCGCCACATCCTTCGCCGCCATCTTCTCACGGCAGACACGAAGCGCATCGAGGGTACGTCCGATCGCGTCGTCACTCAGGCGATTGCCCAGGCCGAGGCCTTCGCCGAGCCGCACGATGCGCGAGAACGCATCGACGACGCGAAAGCCGAAATGCGCAGGTTCCGCAATGAGAAGGCGGCAATTGTTCGTACCTAGATCGAGCGCCGCATAGCTCTTGGAGGAACGCCGCCGATGATCCGTCCGTGCCGGCGAGGGACGCTCCGCAACCAAGGCCGTGCCGTTTGCGGATCCATTCAACGGATCCGCATGTCGGTCTCCTGGTTCTGCGGTCACGTCCACTTTGACGGTCAAAACGAATCCCCGAGCATCCCTATCGAATGCCTTGTTTGAAGAAGAGAGTAACCATCGCCCTGCCGTCCTGCCAAGAGCAGGGCCTGCAGATTGTCGCCCACCCTCCCGGGGAGCGTCAGAGCCGAAGGTCCTTGAAGCGCTCCGTCAGACCCTGAAGAACATCGGATCCCACATTGGCGATGGCCACGCGTAGATGCCCTTCCTGGCCGGGGCCGAAATAGCTCCCCGGCAGGCACAGGACGCCCCGCTCCGTCGCGAGCTTCTCCGCCACCTGCTGCGCCCCGGCCTCCGGGAAGGGATGGCGGAGATAGGCGAAATAGGCGCCGACCGACTCGATCTTCCATTCCGGCAGAGGCGCGAGAGCGTCTTGAAAAACCTGTGCACGCCGGTTGATCTCGGCCCGGTTGTCCTCGCGCCAGTCGCGCAGGGCGTCGATCGCCCATGGCAAAGCGGCCTGGGCCGTACGCGGGGCGCAGATCTGGATGCAGTCGAGGATCTTGGCGATGTGCTCGATCACCAGGGCATCGGCCGTGATGGCTCCCGTTCGGTGACCCGGGATCGCGTAGGATTTCGAGAACGAATAGAGCTGGATCACCGTGTTGCGCCATTCATCGCCAATGAACAGACCATGGGCGCGGTTCACCTCCTGCGGCAGGAAGTCCCGGTAAGTCTCGTCGATCACAAGATAAATGCCGCGCTTGCGGCAGAGTTGCGCGAAGCGTTCGATCACGTGAGCGGGATAGACGGCCCCGGTCGGATTGTTGGGTGTGACGAGGACAACGGCCCTGACCTTCTCGTCGATCAGCGGTTCCGCGTCCTCCACTCGCGGAACGAATCCGGTCTCGGCCCGGCAGGGCAGCGGACGCGGCTCGATGCCGAGCATGTCGAGGGTCATCTGATGATTGAAATACCAGGGCGTCGGCAGCAGCACCGCTTCGCCGCGATGGGCGAGCAGCATCATGGCGGCGAAGAAGGCCATGTTGCAGCCCGCCGTGATCGCCGTGTCGTCCGGTGCGATCCGGCCTTCATAGAGGCGGGAGAGATCGGCGGCGTAGGCCTGACGGAAGGGCGCATCGCCGTTGATGGGACCATATTGCGACCCGACCGCGGAGCCGGCTGCAGCCGCCATCCGCTCCAGCAGGCTGGCGTGGGGGGCGTTGCCCGGAACAGCCTGCGAAAGGTTGATCAGCGGCCCGAACGAACCGTCATAGCGCTTGATCCAGCTCTGCGCCTCGGGGATCGGAGGGCTCCCCACGTCCGCGACGAGAGGATTGATGGAATTCGCAAGACCGGGCGCCATGAGACCGTTCGACTCCAAAAAATGTAAGGGCAGGACGTCCGGTGAGCCTCCACCGAAACCTCCTGCCCTTCAAGATCCTTATCGCCCGGCTTCTGACAGCCGGGCTCCGAGGATGATCCCTTAGTCCTTCGCGCGCTCCACGTAGGAGCCGTCTTCCGTCATGATGACCACGCGGGTGCCGGCCTGGATATGGGGCGGCACCAGGGTGCGCACACCGTTCGAGAGCATGGCGGGCTTGTAGGACGAGGACGCCGTCTGGCCCTTCACGACCGGCTCGGTCTCGGTGATCTCGAGGGTGACGCGGGCCGGCAGCTCGAGGGCGATCGGGACACCGTTGTGGGTCGAGAGCATCACGGCCATGCTTTCCTGAAGGTAGGGCTTGAGGTCGCCGATGATGTCCTGCGGCACGGTCACCTGATCGTAGGTTTCCGGGTTCATGAAATGGAAGCCCTCGCCGTCCTCGTAGAGGAAGGTGTGCTCGCGGTCTTCCACGAAGGCGCGCTCGACCTGCTCGGTGGTGCGGTAGCGTTCGGAGACCTTCACGCCGTCGGAGATGCGGCGCATGTCGAGCTGGGTGACCGGCGTGCCCTTGCCGGGGTGGATGTTCTGGGCGGTGAGGACCACATAGAGCTTGCCGTCCATGTCGACGACGTTGCCTTTGCGGAGCGTAGAGGCGATGACCTTCACGGGAAGCTTTCCTTGTGACAGATAGGGGCGCGTCGGGAGGGTCGGGTCGTCCTGCCCCCCAGTGGCACCGAAAACGGTTTCGGAGCCGCAAGTAGCCTATCTTGGCGCAAATCGCCAGTCCGACCTTAACGAGCGCCTTTGGAATGGATCACCTTGTGCCTGCACCCTCTCCCTGGTGGACGCCGCATGTCCATGCGGATCGGCGCCCGTTTCTTCTGGGCCGGAACCGCATCCAGGCGGCCCTGCGAGGATTCTTCGCAGGGCGCGACTTCGTGGAGGTCGATACGGCCACGCTCCAGACCTCGCCGGGGAACGAGGCACATCTCCATGCCTTCGCGACCGAAGCTGTCGGGCCCGACGGATCGCGGGCGTCCCTCTACCTCCACACCTCCCCCGAATTCGCCTGCAAGAAGCTGTTGGCGGCGGGCGAGACCCGCATCGCCTGCTTCGCCCATGTCTACCGCAACCGCGAGCGCGGCCCCCTGCACCACCCGGAATTCACTATGCTCGAATGGTACCGGGCGGGCGAGAGCTTCGAGACGCTCATGAAGGATTGCGGCGAGATCCTGGGCCTCGCCGCCGAGACGGTCGGCACCCGCACTCTCACCTACCGGGACCGGGAGACCGATCCTTTCCAGGAACCGGAGCGCCTGAGCGTGGCCGAGGCTTTCGAGCGCTTTGCCGGCATCGATCTTCTCGCCTCCCTCGACCGGACCGGCGCGACAGACCGCGAACACCTGGCCGCCAGCCTGAAGGCGGCGGGCCTGCGCGTGGCCGTGGACGATACCTGGGCCGACCTGTTCAGCCGCGTCATCGTGGAGCGGCTCGAGCCAAATCTCGGCCTTGGACGGACCACCATCCTGGACGAGTACCCGGTGGCGGAAGCGGCCCTCGCCCGACCGACCGTCCGCGACCCTCGCGTGGCGGAACGGTTCGAGCTCTATGCCTGCGGCGTGGAACTCGCCAACGCCTTCGGCGAGTTGACGGACGCGGCCGAGCAGCGTCGGCGCTTCGAGGCCGAGATGGTGGAAAAGATGCGGGTCTATGGAGAAAGCTACCCCGTGGACGAGGATTTTCTGGCGGCGCTGAGCCAGATGCCGGAGGCCAGCGGCATCGCGCTCGGCTTCGACCGGCTGGTGATGCTCGCCACCGGCGCCTCGCGCATCGATCAGGTGCTCTGGGCGCCCGTGCCGGAGACGAGCCGTTGAACGCGATCCGTTCCATCCGGACCCCTGCGGAATTGACCGATGCCGGTCTTGTTGCCCCGGACCGTCTGGCCGGGATCGAGCGCCTGGCCGAGCGCTATGCCATCGCGATCAGCCCCGCCATGGCCGCGCTGATCGACCGGGCCGACCCGAACGATCCGATCGCACGCCAGTTCGTGCCGGATGCGGCCGAGCTGAATGTGACGCCCGAGGAGCGCGCCGATCCCATCGGGGACCTCGCCCATTCGCCGGTCGAGGGCATCGTCCATCGCTATCCCGACCGGGTGCTGCTCAAGGCCGTGCATGTCTGCCCGGTCTATTGCCGTTTCTGCTTCCGCCGCGAGATGGTGGGGCCGCAGGGACTCGGCACTCTCTCGCCCGATGCCATGGACGTGGCGTTTGCCTACATCGGCGATCATCCGGAAATCTGGGAGGTAATCCTCACCGGCGGCGATCCGCTGGTGCTCTCCCCGCGTCGCCTCACCGAGATCATGCAGCGGCTTTCCGCCATCGACCACGTGAAGATCGTCCGCTTCCACACCCGCGTTCCCGTGGTCGAGCCGGAGCGGATCGACGACGCTTTGATCGCGGCCCTGATGGCGAGCGGAAAAACCGCCTATGTGGCCCTCCATGCCAATCATCCGCGCGAGCTGACGCCCACGGCCCGTGCGGCCTGCGCGCGGCTCGTCGATTCAGGCATCGTCATGATCAGCCAGTCCGTGCTGTTGAAGGGCGTCAACGACGATCCCGATACGCTCGCCGCCCTCATGCGGGCCTTCGTGGAGACGAGGGTGAAGCCCTATTACCTCCACCATCCGGACCTCGCCCCCGGCACGAGCCATTTCCGCCTGAGCATCGAGGAAGGCCGTGCCCTGGTCGCAGGCTTGCGCGGACGGATCTCGGGGCTCTGCCAACCAACCTACATCCTCGACATCCCTGGCGGCCATGGCAAGGCGGCGATCGGACCGGATGCCATTCGGCAGGAGTATGCAGGCCGCTATACGGTCTCGGACTTCAAGGGCGTTGAGCACACCTATCCACCTTCGGAATAACATAAGTTAGTTCAATTACTTAGTCGACCGGTTTCGGGAACATTGGCCTCGACCAGGCTTTGACTGATGCGCCTTCGCGCCCGTATGCAGCCAAGCCGGATGAGGATTGTTCATGCGTTTCATTCCAACCCGTATCCATGGTGCCATCGACTATCTGACCGGGCTCGCCTTGATCATGGCTCCCTTCGTGCTCGGCTTCGCCGATAATGGACCGGCCCAATGGGTGCCCATGATCCTTGGAGCCGCCATCCTGGTCATGAGCCTCATGACCGATTACGAACTCTCGCTGGCGAGGCTGATCCCGATGCGGGCTCATCTCGGCGTCGATGCGGCGGGCGGCCTGCTGTTGGCGGCCTCGCCGTGGCTTTTCGGCTTCGCGGATCAGGTGTTCTGGCCTCACCTCATCATCGGTGTGTTCGAGATCGCCGTTGCCCTGACGACGAACACGGTACCCGACACCGCCGACGTCGGTGTTGGCCGCGACTACGGCCGATGATCCGCAGCCTTCGCTTCCCTCGAGACGACCTCGGCCGCAAACTGCAGTAAGATCGCCCCCGAGCAGGTTCGACCGGGACCTGCGGGAGGCGGAGCCCGACGATGGCGAACGATGCGGTCAAGCCGGCCGAACCCGAAGAGCAGCAGCGCGTCGACTCCACCTTCCGCAACGGCTCGATCACGGCCATCGGCGTCGTCGTCGGCTTCTCCCTGGGATTCTTGAGCCGCTGGTCGGCGCTTCCCGGGGAATGGATGCAAACGGATCTCGTCGCGGTCACCTCGATCACGTTGGGCCTCGCCCTGCAGGTCAAGGCGCTGGCGGATCTGCTCCTTGTCTCCTCGCTGCAGCTCAAACGGTACAACCGCTCGATCCGGTTCTTTCTGACCGGCCTGATCCTCGTCGGCCTCGGTGTCGTGTTTGCCGTCTTCGCCGATCTGTTTGGCTTCGGCGGCATCGTTCTTCAGGGGTGATGGCTCAGTCGAAGCCCGGCTTACCGCTGCGACCCTTCTTGATATCGGACCGCCGCCCCTTCGCCTCGAGCCTGCGTTTCTTCGATGCCAGAGTCGGCCGCGTGGGGCGGCGCGGCTTCGGGCGCTCGGTCGCCTGACGGATCAGCTCGACCAGTCGTTCGACCGCATCCTCCCGGTTGCGCTCCTGACTGCGGAAACGCTGGGCCGTGATGACGAGAACGCCCTCATTCGTGAGCCGCTTTCCGGCCAGCCGTTCCAGTTTCTCCTTCACATAATCGGGCAAAGACGGGGAATTGCGCACGTCGAAGCGCAGCTGAACGGCTGTTTCGACCTTGTTGACGTTCTGGCCGCCCGGACCGGAGGCGCGGATGAAGCTTTCCTGGAGCTCCGATTCATCGAGCGCGATGGAATTCGTCACCTGGATCATCAAGGGCCTCGGACCGGACGGGAGAAAAACAAGTGGGGCGTCAGGATCGAATTCCAATGCAAGCTTATCCGGCGCTTGTCGATGGCCTCGATAGGACTTAAGCGCCTCATGCACGCAGCTTCTCCCGGAGCGCATCCTCCGGCTTCTTCCATGGCTTTCCATGTCTGCCATTCTCGCCAGCCTGATCCCGACCTTCCTGATCATCGCCACCGGCTGGCTCTGCCGGGCGACGAATTTCGTGAGCGAGCAGCACTGGGCCGGGCTTGAGCGCGCCACCTACGTGATCTTTTTTCCGGCTCTCATCATCGACACCTTGTCCCGCGCCGACCTTTCTTCCGTGCCCGTCCTCGGCGTCGGCGGCGCGTTGATCGGCGCCATCCTGACGATGGCCGCCCTCGTGCTGGCCTTGAGGCCCGTGTTGGAGCGCAGGCTCGGTATCGACGGTCCGAGCTTCACCTCCATCTTCCAGGGCGCGACGCGCTGGAACACCTTCGTCGGGCTTGCGGTCGCGGGAAGCCTGTTCGGACAGCGCGGAATCGCCCTGATCGCGGTCGCTATCGCGGCCATGGTGCCGCTCCTCAACCTGCTGGCCTTCTATGTCTTCATCCGGTTTGCAGGCAGGCCCAGGCAGAGCCCGTGGGACATCCTGCGCTCGTTCCTGACCAACCCCTTCATCTGGTCCTGCGCCGTGGGCCTCGTGCTCAATGTCCTGGCTCCGCCGCTTCCGAAGCCTATCGCGGGGTATATCGAGGTGGTGGGGCGGGCGGCGCTGGCGGCAGGTTTGCTGATCGTCGGCGCAGGCCTCGACATCCGAAGGCTCGCCAGCCCCGGCTTGCCTCATGTACTGGCTGCGGGCCTCAAACTCATCCTGATGCCGATCATCGCAGTGACTTTTGCCGGCTTCATCGGTGTAACCGGCAGCGACGTGACGGTGACGATCATCGCGGCATCCGTACCATCAGCCAGCGCCGCCTATGTGCTCGCCCGCCAGATGGGCGGCAATGCCAGCCTCATGGCCGAGATCCTGACCCTGCAGACGCTGCTGGCCCTCGCGTCGATGCCACTAATGATCTCCCTTTTGAGCTGATTATACAACCTAAGGTTAGGTAAAATGCGCTTGTTTTATTTTTGGTTGTGCTACAATCTAGCTGACTTGAAACAAAGGGACAGTGTCGGCCTCGATGTCCAAACCCCCGCGCCAATTCCTCAAAGCCCCGGCTCCGAACGATCAGCAGGCGACGGCCGGTGCGGCCGACTCTGGTCAGACAGGCATGTCGGTGATGGAAACGGCTCAGTACATTTCTGAATTTGCCGCGGAGCTATCATTCCTCGCCCGTGAGGCAAGGCTCGATCTTCTGACCTATCTCCTGGATATGGTGCGCTTGGAGGCTATCAGGACGCTTCAAGTGGCTGAAAAGGACCGGTAAGCCGTTCAACGCCCGACAATCAGTGACACCGCATTGCCGCCGTGGCGTTCCAGGCGTCCGGCGATCTCTAGCTCCAGCAAGGCCATCTGAACATTGCGGATCGAGAGGCCGGACTGCCGGACGAGATCGTCGACAGCAACCGGCGAGGGTCCGAGAAAAGCGATCAGATCGGCCTCTTCCGCACCCGCTTCCTCATCGAGGCCAGCCTCGGGCATGACCGGCCGCACGGGAGCGCGGACGATGTCGGGAAGGTCCGGTTCGTCCCAGAGCTCTTCGGAGCCGAGGGTGTAGTGCGGCTCCTCCGCGCCCTGGTCGAGGCGGGGACCGGAGGCGATCAGAGGCTCCAGGACGCTCGTCACATGCTCGACGCCGGCGCAGAGGGTCGCGCCCTCGCGGATGAGATCGTTCGTGCCCTCGGCGCGGGGGTCGAGCGGCGAGCCCGGAACGGCAAAGACCTCCCGCCCCTGCTCCAGCGCGAAGCGTGCGGTGATGAGCGAGCCCGAGCGGCGCGCCGCTTCGACGACGATGACGCCATAGGAGAGACCCGACACGATTCTGTTCCTGCGCGGGAAATCCCGCCCCCGCGGCTCCCAGTCCATGGGCATCTCCGAAATCACCGCCCCGCCCTGTTCCACGATGGCCTGCAGCAGCGGCTCGTTCTGGGCCGGATAGATCCGGTCGTGACCACCGGCCAGGACGGCAACCGTCCCGGTCTCCAGCGTCGCCTTATGGGCCTTCGTGTCGATGCCTCGCGCCAGCCCGGACACAACCACGTAACCGGCCTCGCCGAGCTGGCGCGCCAGGCGCTCCGCGAAGGTGAGGCCGGAGGCCGAGGCGTTGCGCGATCCGACGATAGCAACGGAGGGTCTGGCCAGAACGTCGGCCGACCCGCGAAGAGCCAACAGGGGCGGTGCGGTATCGACGGCCTGCAGGGTTTTCGGATAATCCGGCTCGCCCATTGCGATGAAGCGAACGCCAAGGCGCCTGGCAGCGGCCATCTCCTTCTCGGCCTCCGCCCGGCTGCAGACCTTCAGCATCAGGCGCCCGCCGCGACGGGCGAGATCCGGCAAGGCCTCCAGGGCACCGGCGGCGCCGCCATATTGGTTGATCAGGGCGCGGAAGGTGCGCGGGCCCACTTTCTCCGAGCGGATGAGGCGAAGCCAATCGAGACGCTGCTCATCCGTCAGGATCATGGATTATCCCTTCTGCCCAATCTTGCCCTCGGTCCCGGCGAGAAGGCGGCTGATGTTCTGGCTGTGCTTCCACCAGAGGAGCGCCACGAGGATGATCGTCGTTCCGGCCATTCCGGGCTCACCGAGAAGCCAAAGGACGACGGGCGTTGCAGCGCTGGCGACCAGGGCGGAGAGCGAGGAATAGCGGGTGGCGAAGGCAATCCCGATCCAGATCAGGACGAAGATCAGGGCGGCCAGCGGCTTGAGGCCGATCAAGACGCCGATGAAGGTCGCGACGCCCTTGCCGCCCCTGAACTTGAGCCACACGGGAAAGAGATGGCCCATGAAGGCACCGAGTGCCGCAACCGTTGCGAATTGCGGCCCCCATTGCGCGGCGATCAGCACCGCGGCCGTGCCTTTGAGCGCATCGCCGAGCAGAGTCGCGGCGGCGAGGCCCTTACGCCCTGTGCGCAGCACGTTGGTGGCGCCGATATTGCCGGAACCGATCTTCCGCACATCGCCCAGGCCCGCCATGCGGGTGAAGATCAGGCCGAACGGAATCGAGCCCAGAAGATAGCCGAAGATCAGAGCGGCCAGCAGGTGCAGGAGGTTGGCTTCGTCAGACATTCATTTCTCGTTACATCGTATCGCGCTGAAAAACTACCCTGCCCGCAACCATCGTCATCGAAACCTGTCCTTCCAGGCGGGCTTCGTCGAAGGGCGTGTTCTTGGACAGCGACTTGAGCTGGCGCTTGTCGAGAACGTAAGGCGCATCCGGATCGAAGACGATGAGATCGGCCGGTGCGCCCACGGCAAGACGGCCGCCCGGAAACCCGAGGATTTCTGCGGGTTTCGTGGAAAGCGCGTGCAGGAGCCTGGGCAGCGGGATGTGGCCCGCTTGGACGAGGCGCAAAGCCGCCGAGAGCAGCGTTTCGAGCCCGACCGCCCCGTTGGCTGCCTCGGCGAAGGGCAGCCGCTTGTTCTCCACATCCTGTGGATTGTGATCCGAGACGATCACGTCGATGGTGCCGTCGGCCAGCGCCTCGATCATCGCCTGCCGGTCGTCCTCGTGCCGGAGCGGTGGCGAGAGCTTCAGGAAGGTCCGGTAATCGCCGATGTCGTTCTCGTTGAGGGCCAAGTGATTGATGGAGACCCCGCAGGTGACCGCCAGCCCTCTTTCCTTCGCGCCCCGCACGATCTCCGCCGAATCGGCGCAGGAAATCATCGCCGCGTGATAGCGCCCGCCCGTGAGGCGTACGAGCCGGATGTCGCGCTCGAGCATCACCGTCTCGGCCTCGCGCGGGATGCCGGGCAGCCCGAGCCGTGAGGCAAACTCGCCCTCGTTCATCACACCCTGCCCGACGAGGTCGGGATCTTCCACGTGGTGGATGATCAGCGCGTCGAAATCGCGGGCATAGGTCAGAGCCCGGCGCATCACCTGGGCATTCGTGAGCGAGCGTGCGCCGTCCGTGAAGGCGATGGCGCCGGCTTCCTTGAGGCGGCCGATCTCCGCCATCTCCTGCCCCTCCAGCCCCTTCGTCAGGGCGGCGGCCGGGCAGATATTGACGATGGACGTGTCGCGCGCACGGCGCACGATGAAATCGATGACGGCCGGATCGTCGAGCACCGGGCTCGTATCGGGCATGGACACGACGGTGGTGACACCACCGGCCGCTGCCGCCTCGCCGGCGCTCTTGAGGGTCTCGCGATAGGGACCGCCCGGCTCGCCGATGAAGGCGCGCATGTCGATAAGACCGGGGCTGAGCACCTGCCCGCCGCAATCGATCACCTGCGCGTCGGCCGCTTCCGCGATTTGCGGGCCGACAGCCTGGATGACGCCGTCGCGCACCAGAACCCCGCCACGCTCCTCGCGGCCGCTGGCGGGATCGATCAGGCGAGCGTTCTTGAACAGGATGGGTTGGTTGCTCATGACGCCTCTCACCGGTTCGGAAGATGGCTCGCCAGAGCCTCCAGCACCGCCATGCGCACGGCGACGCCCATCTCGACCTGCTCGCGGATCAGGGACTGCGCGCCGTCCGCCACGTCCGACGAAATCTCCACGCCCCGGTTCATCGGCCCCGGATGCATCACGAGCGCGTCGGGCTTGGCGAAGGCGAGCTTCTCCTGATCGAGCCCGTAGAAGCGGAAATACTCCTTCACCGAGGGCACGAACGAACCGTTCATGCGCTCGCGCTGCAGGCGCAGCATCATGACGATGTCCGCATCCTTCAGCCCCTCCTTCATGCTGGTGAAGGTCTCGAACCCGAGCCGCGCGATGCCCGGCGGCAGCAGGGTCGAGGGGGCGACGAGACGCACCCGCGCGCCCATGGCGGCGAGCAGGATCATGTTGGAGCGTGCCACGCGCGAATGCAGGATGTCGCCGCAGATCGCCACGGTGAGGCCTTCGATGCGGCCCTTGTTGCGGCGGATGGTGAGCGCATCGAGCAAGGCCTGGGTCGGATGCTCGTGCGCGCCGTCGCCCGCATTGACCACCGAGCAGTCGACCTTCTGCGCGAGCAGATGCACCGCACCGGCTGCGTGATGACGCACGACGATGATGTCGGGCCGCATGGCGTTGAGCGTCACGGCCGTGTCGATCAGCGTCTCGCCCTTCTTCACCGAGGACGAGGCGACCTGCATGTTCATCACGTCGGCGCCGAGGCGCTTGCCGGCGATCTCGAAGGAGGATTGGGTGCGGGTCGAGGCCTCGAAGAAGAGGTTGATCTGGGTCCGGCCGCGAAGGCTCGACTTGCTCTTCTCGATCTGGCGGCTCACCTCGACCTGTTCGTCGGCCAGATCGAGAAGCGCCTGAATGTCCAAAGGAGACAGCCCCTCGATGCCGAGGAGATGCCGGTGGGGAAATACGGATCGGGGGGCGTCAATCATCTTAAAGCGATGGCTATAGGCGCTCCGGCAAACGGCGGCAAGCAGGCTCTCTACGCGAGACGCCATTCAACCCTAGAATAAACAGGGATTGTGCCGCGGGGCGATGGCCATGCACTCGTTCGACACCCATGACGTTCTCAACCAAACGCCGCCCTTCGGCGACGTGAACCTGATCGCGACCAACCGTCCCCTGCTCGACGCGGTGAAGGTCAGCGGCGTCGACGCGGCGGAGGCGGAGGGCCTCGTCACCTTTGGTGAAGCCTGGGGTTCGGCGGAACGTTTCGACATCGGCCGCCTCGCCAACGAGAACCCTCCGAAGCTGCGAACACACGATGCGCGGGGATACCGGATCGATGCGGTCGAGTTCCATCCCGCCTACCATGTGCTGTTGCGGGCCAGTATGGAGGACGGTCTCCATGCCTCGGCATGGGATGAGCCCAGGACCGGTCATGCCCACGTGGCGCGGGCGGCGCGGCTCTACACGGCGGCCGGTGTCGAGAGCGGGCATATCTGCCCCATCACCATGACCCATGCCTCGGTGGCGGCGCTGGCGGCTTCGCCCAGCCGACTCGCCGAGTGGCTGCCGAGGATCCGCTCACGGAATTACGATTCCCGCTTCATCCCCTTCTGGGAGAAGACAGCCGTCACCCTCGGCATGGGCATGACCGAGAAGCAGGGCGGCACCGATGTCCGCGCCAACACGACCCGTGCCGCAGCCAAGGCCGGGGACGAGTATGCCCTCACAGGCCACAAATGGTTCATGTCGGCCCCGATGTGCGACGCTTTCCTGGTGCTCGCTCAGGCTCCGGGCGGGCTCACCTGCTTCCTCGTTCCCCGTTTCCGGCCGGATGGCTCACTCAACGCCGTTCATCTGCAGCGGCTGAAGGACAAGCTCGGCAATCGGTCGAATGCCTCCTCCGAGGTCGAGTTCCAGGAGGCCCTTGCCTGGAGAATCGGCGAGGAAGGCCGCGGGGTGCGCACTATCATCGGGATGGTGCAGCTGACCCGCCTCGACTGCGCCGTGGCCTCGGCGGGCCTCGTGCGGATGGGGCTGGCGCTCGCCATGCACCATGCCCGGCATCGCAGCGTGTTCCAGAAGAAGCTCATCGATCAGCCCGCCATGCGGATGGTGCTGGCGGACCTCGCCCTTGAGAGCGAGGCCATGACGGCTCTCGCCCTGCGGGCCGCACACAGCTTCGATGTCGAGCGCTCTGACGATCACGAGGCGGCCTATGCCCGGCTCGTCACCCCGGCCGCCAAGTTCGGCATCTGCAAGGCCGCTCCGCGTCTCCTCTACGAGGCCATGGAGTGCCTCGGCGGCAATGGCTATGTGGAGGAGAGCGCCCTGCCCCGGCTTTACCGTGAGGCCCCGGTCAATGCGATCTGGGAGGGCTCGGGCAATGTGATCGCCCTCGACATCCTCCGCGCGGAGAACCGGGAACCTGAGGTCGCGGCCTCCGTTCTGGAGCGCCTGATGACAGACGTTGCCGAACTTCCCGGCGCCTCGGATGCCGCGCGGGACATCGTTCTGGCCCTCCAATCCTTCGACGCCGAGGCGAAGGCCAGGTTCGTAGCGGAGCGGCTTTTCATCCTGGCCGCCACCGCCGCCCTTGCCCGCTCCGCGCCGCCTCAAATCACCGAGGCCTATGCCCTCACCCGCCTTGCCGCCCCCTCCCGGATGATCGGTGCCAACGACCTTGGGCCGGCGGTAATTCCCTTGCTGGAGCGGGCCTTCGTGGCCATATAGGAAACATACGTACAAGTCCGATTTGACTTGTCGGCGATCATCAACCACTTATCCCGCCCTGCGACCGTCAGGGGCTGACCGCCGTGTCTGCCCTGGTAACAGGGCATCCGCGTGCTCCCGCTTTTAGGAAATCGTTCATGAAAGTCCTCGTCGTCGAGTCGCCTGCAAAGGCCAAGACGATCAATAAGTATCTCGGCAAGGACTACGAGGTCCTGGCCTCCTTTGGGCATATCCGCGATCTGCCCGCCAAGGACGGCTCGGTCGACCCAGATGATGATTTCCGTATGATCTGGACGCTCGAGGACAGGGGCTCGAAGCGGGTCACTGATATCGCCAGGGCGATCAAGGGAGCCGAGAAGCTCATCCTCGCCACCGACCCGGACCGGGAAGGCGAGGCGATTTCCTGGCACGTGCTGGAAGCTCTGCGTGAAAAGCGCGTCCTCAAGGATCTGCCGGTCGAGCGCGTGACCTTCAACGCCATCACCAAGGATGCGGTGCTGGCGGCCCTGCGCCAGCCGCGCGAGATCGACCAGGCGCTCGTCGACGCCTATCTGGCCCGCCGCGCCCTCGACTATCTCGTGGGCTTCACCCTCTCTCCCGTGCTCTGGCGCAAGCTGCCCGGCGCCCGTTCGGCAGGCCGCGTGCAGTCGGTGGCGTTGCGCCTCGTCTGCGACCGCGAGCTCGAGATCGAGACCTTCAAGCCGCGTGAGTACTGGTCCCTGATCGCCACCCTCGCCACCAAGGACGGCGGCGTGTTCGACGCGCGCCTCGTCGGCGCCGACGGCAAGAAGATCCAGCGCCTCGACATCGGCAACGGCAAGGATGCGGAAGCTTTCAAGAAGGACCTGGAGCTCGCGACCTTCTCGGTGGCGAACATCGAGGCGAAGCCCGCCAAGCGCCACCCCTACCCGCCTTTCACAACCTCGACCCTGCAGCAGGAGGCTTCGCGCAAGCTGGGCCTGGCGCCTGCCCAGACCATGCGCATCGCGCAGCGGCTCTATGAGGGTGTCGATATCGGCGGCGAGACGGTCGGCCTCATTACCTATATGCGTACGGACGGCGTCGACATGGCGCCGGAAGCCGTGCAGGCCGCCCGCCGCGTCATCGGCAAGGAATACGGCGATCGCTACGTGCCTTCCGCGCCGCGCAAGTACACGACAAAGGCCAAGAACGCCCAGGAAGCCCACGAGGCCATCCGCCCGACGGACATGGGCCGCCTGCCGAAACAGGTGGCGAAGTATCTGGAGCCCGAGCAGGCACGCCTCTACGACCTGATCTGGACCCGCACCGTGGCCAGCCAGATGGAATCGGCGGAACTCGAGCGCACCACGGCCGACATTGCGGCCCAGGTCGGCCCGCGCAAGATCGACCTGCGCGCCACCGGCCAGGTGATCAAGTTCGACGGCTTTCTCACGCTCTACAACGAGAGCAAGGACGACGAAGGCGACGAGGATGAGGGCCGCCTGCCGCCGATGAAGGCCGGCGATCCGTTGGAACGCCGCCGCATCGCTGCGAGCCAGCACTTCACCGAGCCGCCTCCGCGCTATTCGGAAGCATCCCTCGTGAAGCGCATGGAGGAGCTCGGCATCGGCCGTCCCTCGACCTATGCAGCCGTGCTGCAGACCCTGCGCGACCGCGAATACGTCAAGATCGAGAAGAAGCGGCTCGTGCCCGAGGACAAAGGCCGCATCGTCACCGCGTTCCTGGAGAGCTTCTTCCGCCGCTATGTGGAATACGATTTCACCGCGGATCTGGAGGAGCAGCTCGATCGAATCTCCAATTCCGAGATCGACTGGAAGCAGGTACTGCGCGACTTCTGGCGCGACTTCTCCGCCGCCATCGGCGGGACGAAGGAACTGCGCACCACGGAAGTGCTCGACGCTCTCAACGAGCTGCTCGGGCCGCATATTTTCCCGGACAAGGGCGACGGCTCCAACCCGCGCACCTGCCCGACCTGCGGCACGGGCCAGCTCTCTCTGAAATTGGGCAAGTTCGGCGCCTTCATCGGCTGCTCCAACTATCCCGAGTGCAAATACACCCGCCAGCTTGCCGCCAGCGGCGTCGAGGGTGAGGGTGACGGCTCGTCGGAGAACGGCGGCACGCCGGGCGTGAAGGTGCTGGGCACTGATCCTGAGACGGGCCTGGAGGTCACGCTGCGCGATGGCCGCTTCGGCCCCTTCGTCCAACTCGGCGAAGGCGAGAAGCCCAAGCGCTCGTCCCTGCCCAAGGGCACGTCCCCGGCTATGGTCGACCTGGAGAAGGCGTTGAAGCTCCTGGCGCTGCCGCGCCAGGTGGCGACCCATCCGGAATCGGGTGAGCCGATCCTGGCGAGCATCGGCCGCTACGGACCTTACGTTCAGCACGGCAAGATCTACGCCAATCTCGGCCCTGGCGACGACGTGCTGGAGATCGGCGCCAACCGGGCGATCGACCTGATCGTCACCAAGGAAAGCGGCGGAGGTGGCGCCCGACGCGGCGCGGCCGACCCCGGCCGTCCCCTCGGCGACGATCCGGAATCGGGCAAGCCCATCGTGGTGAAGGCCGGACGCTTCGGGCCCTACGTGACCGATGGCGAGACCAACGCCACCCTGCCGCGTACGCTTCCCGCCGAAGCGGTGACGCTGGACGAGGCCATCGGCCTCCTCAAAGCCCGCCGTGCAGCCGGTCCGTCGAAGAAACCGACCCGTGGACGCAAGGCTCCGGCCAAGAAGGCTGCGGCCAAGGCGCCCGCCGCGAAGAAGACCGGCACGAAGACGGCGGCGAAGAAGAGTACAGCCAAGAAGCCTGCTGCAAAGAAGGCCTCGTCTAAGACGGCAGCCGCCAAGAAGACAGCCAAGGCAGGCTGATCCCGATGCGGGAGTGGCTGTCCTGGCTGTCGGTGGAATATGCCGACCAGATCGAGATGACGTTGCGCCTCTGCGGCGCAACCATCGCCGGCATGCTCATCGGGATCAACCGGGACATTCACAACAAGCCGATCGGTATGCGCACCCTCGGTCTCGTCGGCCTCGGCTCCGCCATCGTAATCCTGTCGGGCTCGGTCTATGAGGGCCTTCATTTCGGTCAGGATGCGGTCAGCCGCGTCGTGCAGGGCATCATGACGGGTCTGGGCTTTCTGGGTGCGGGGGCAATCCTGCGGGGCCGGGACCAGATGCAGGTTCAGGGCCTGACGACGGCGGCGACCGTCTGGATCGCGGCAGGCCTCGGTGTCACGGCTGGGCTGGGTGCCTGGTTCATCACCATCGCCGGCACGCTCGTCACGCTCTTTCTGCTGACCTACGGCACACGCCTTGAGCGGAGGCTCATTCGTATTTTCGGCAACAAACCGGATGCAGGGGATTTAGAAGACTAGTCCGAGCCCGAGCACAGCGACGGCTGCCATGCCGAGCCAGATCAGGCTGGCCCCATAGGAACGGTGGGCGACAGGGGTCGTATCCGGCTCCTCGAAGGCGAAAGCCTCACCGGCGTTGCGCGCGGCGCGGTCCAAGTGAAGCTTCTGTGCCGGTCCTAAAGTCGTCTGCGTCGCCACGCCCAAATCTCCCGTCAAGCTCATGCTTAACCTTTCCAACGTGAATGGAATTTAAACAGTTCCTTGTGACAACCGAAAGACATCCTTTCGGGGGAAATCGCTGGTAACCTTTACAAGCTAACCTGATTTCGCTTTTGTCCCTCCGGACGACAAACTACCCTTTCCGTTTCCGTTTTGTTCACGTATAAAAACGGTATGGGATATAGTGTAAAGAAACGCGAATCATCATCTCGGACCAAGGTCCCAATGACAGACAATGACGATCTCTTCGGGGGCGCAGCCGCCAAACGCGCTGCACCTGCCTCGGCCCGCAATGCCGCCGTCAAGGTGTCTCGTCCCGCGCCCCAACAGGGCACGCCGGGCGAAGCTGGCTATGACGCGTCCGCCATCGAGGTGCTGGAGGGGCTCGAGCCCGTCCGCCGCCGCCCCGGCATGTATATCGGCGGTACGGACGAGAAGGCCCTGCACCACCTCTTCGCCGAGGTGATCGACAATTCCATGGACGAGGCTGTCGCGGGACACGCGACCTTCATCGAGGTGGAGCTGGAGGAAGGCGGCTGGCTGTCCGTGACCGACAACGGTCGCGGCATCCCGGTCGATCCGCACCCGAAATTCCCGAAGAAGTCGGCCCTCGAAGTCATCATGACCACCCTGCACGCGGGCGGCAAGTTCGACTCGAAGGTCTATGAGACCTCGGGCGGCCTGCACGGCGTCGGCGTCTCGGTGGTGAACGCCCTCTCCGAGATCCTCGAGGTCGAGGTGGCGCGCGGCCAGACCCTCTATCGGCAGATCTTCGCCCGCGGCCTTCCGCAGGGCAAGCTGGAGACCGTCGGGCGCGTGCTCAACCGGCGCGGCACCAAGGTGCGCTTCAAGCCCGATCACCAGATCTTCGGCAAGGACGCCCATTTCCAGCCGCGCCGCCTGTTCAAGATGGCCCGCTCCAAGGCCTATCTGTTCGGCGGCGTCGAAATTCGCTGGAAATGCGCGCCGTCCCTGATCGAAGGCACCGAGAACGTTCCGGCGGAAGCGACCTTCAAGTTCCCGAACGGCCTGAAGGACTACCTGCTCCACGATATCGAGGGGAAGGACCTGGTCACGGACCAGCTCTTCTCCGGCAAGATCACCAAGCCCGGAAGCCACGGCTCGCTGGAATGGGCAGTCGCCTGGATGACCAACGAGGACGGGTTCTCCATCTCGTACTGCAACACGGTGCCAACGCCTGACGGCGGCACCCACGAGAACGGCCTGCGCATAGCGCTCCTGCGTGCTCTGCGCGAGCACGCCGAGCGCGTGGGACAGTCGAAGCGCATGGCGGCCGTGACCACCGACGACGTGATGGCCACCTGCGCGTCCATGCTCTCGGTCTTCATCCGCGAGCCGGAGTTCCAAGGTCAGACCAAGGACAAGCTGGCCACAGTGGAAGCCGGCCGCATCGTCGAGAACGCGATCCGCGACACCTTCGACCACTGGCTCGCGGCGGCTCCGCAGCAGGCCAACAAGCTCCTCGACTGGGTCATCGACCGGGCGGAGGAGCGCCTGCGCCGCCGCCAGGAGAAGGAGGTCGCCCGCAAGACCGCGACCCGCAAGCTGCGCCTGCCCGGCAAGCTGGCGGATTGTTCCAATGCCGGCGCGAAGGGCTCCGAGCTCTTCATCGTCGAGGGCGACTCGGCCGGCGGCTCCGCCAAGCAGGCCCGCGACCGCGCCTCTCAGGCGGTGCTTCCGCTGCGTGGAAAGATCCTGAACGTGGCCTCGGCCGGCAGGGAGAAACTGCATCAGAACCAGCAGCTCTCCGACCTTGTCCAGGCGCTGGGCTGCGGCGCGGGCTCTCACTACAAGGATTCCGACCTGCGCTACGAGAAGGTCATCATCATGACCGACGCGGACGTGGACGGCGCCCACATCGCCTCGCTGCTGATCACCTTCTTCTACCGGCAGATGCCGCGCCTCATCGATGGCGGGCACCTGTATCTCGCAGTCCCGCCCCTCTATCGGCTGACCCAGGGCTCGAAATCGGCCTATGCCCGCGACGATGCCGACCGGGAAAAGCTGATGAAGACGGTGTTCAAAGGCAACGGCAAGGTCGAGATCGGCCGCTTCAAAGGCCTCGGCGAGATGCTCCCGGCTCAGTTGAAGGAAACCACGATGGACCCGAAGAAGCGCCTGCTTCTGAAGGTGGTCGTGGAAGCCGACGACAGGCCGGAAGCCAGCGACGCGGTCGAGCGCCTGATGGGCAACAAGCCCGAAGCCCGTTTCGCCTTCATCCAGGAACGCGCAGCCTTCGCCGACGAGGCGGATCTGGACATTTAAAGGAAACTTCGGGTTGCCGGGATCACATCCGATCGGTCATGACCGGGCTCGTCCCGGCCATCGACGTCTGGTTGTCGCTAGTGTTCTGTCACTGACGAGTGATTCCGAAATCCGATCCGACGTGCGATCCTGCTCTGATGGGCAAGATCGAACGCATTGAGGTTCCCGCCGCTGATCGAGATCGCTTGGAGAGCTTGGTCGGTGACCGCAACACATCCCAGAAGGTCGTCTGGCGGGCTCGGATTGTTCTGCTGGCTGGTGAGGGCCTGCGCGCTACCGAGGTCGCCGGCCGCGTCGGCACGAGCACTCTGACGGTGAGGCGCTGGCGCCGCCGCTATGCGCAGGCGGGCGTCGACGGGCTTCTCAAGGACGCCACCCGCCCGCCAGGGCGCAAGCCCCTGACGGCCGCGGTGATCCAGCGGGTTGTCGACATGACCCTGCCTGAGAAGCCGCCGCGAGCGACGCAGTGGAGCGTGCGCTCGATGGCCGCTGTCACAGGCCTGTCCCACACCAGCGTGCAGCGGATCT
>NZ_VOSK01000719.1 GCF_009296175.1 Microvirga tunisiensis
ATCTCCGCCGTGAACTGCCGACCTTTGAGCAGCCCCTTGTTATTTTGCTTCACTGTCAGCCCCACTCGCCACCCTCATGTCGTAGCTCAGGCAGGGCAAGTTTCAAAGCTGCAACAGATCCACGGCAACATGGCCGACATCCAGGTTCGGCGTCTGCCGGTGCTCACCCGCGACAAGCGCCTGGTGGGCATCATCTCACTTGGCGACAAGGCGGTGACGGAAAAATCCGGCCGGGCCGGCGAGGCGGTGGCGGGGATCTCGCAGCCGGGCGGCCAGCACAGTCAGACCGGCGGATCTCGGACCTGATATGCCAATGGGGAGGGGCCATAACTTTGGCCTCTCTTTTGGTGGAGTTCTCTTCAGAAAAGAAGGATTGACCCAAGCAGTCCGACTATTGGGAATTGTGAAAAGCCGCCCTCATCCCGTTTGCAAGCGTGAGGGCGGATCGCCTTTCATGCTGCGATCATATAGGACTTGTTCTGCTGCGCTCCTCGTCAGGTAGGCCTGACGGCACGCCGCCAATGACATTCCAGTTTTTGCCTCGACCACCTAGGCTGGGAGACGCTCATGATCTGGGCTCGCAGGATCATCGATCCGGCCGAATGGAACGAGGTCCAGGATCAGTTCGAAAATCTCTTCATGAAGCTTGGATGCCCGAGTCAGATGATGCTGGTGGCGACCTGCGGCCCTGGCCCTATCACGCTCCTCGCCAGCTTACCCAACCCATACCTTCTGAATGCATTAACGGGATTTGAGCAGATCGGTGACGAGGAGCTCCCAGCCGAAGCCTCGCTTCTTGTCGGCCACAACCACGCCTTCGAGAAGCGCTTCACGTCTCTAAAGTGGAAGTGAGTTTTACTGAGTAAGTGATGCGAGATTCCATGAGCCCGCTTGAACACTGTCCGAACACTGCAAAGCGCGTTCGATACTGAGGCTTAAGCGAAACGGGTGGCGTTTATTCCTTACGCGGGGGTTGAACGGTTGGCACCTCGTGGCCCCGCCCCTTATAGGGGAGCATAAGGAAGTGTGGAGCGGCTTATGCCGTTGCCGGATGGAACGAGGTTTGCGTCAGAACGAATAGCGATCGGCGACCATGTCGTCTCCCTTGCCCATGTCCGCCCGCCGATCGACTGCCCACGAAACCTCATACGCCCTAAAGTAGACAGGCGGTGCTTGAGCCTCACGGTCTCCACATTCGACCTTTCTGATCGAGTAGTCGCCTTGGAGAAGCCAGATGTCAGAGGAACAAATTGCTTGGACAAAGGCGCTCGAACACAAGCGTATGGAGCTAATTCAAGCTTTAGTGCGGAGAGACTTCACCGAGGCGGATCGGCTCAAGGAGACCATCGAAGAGATGGAGCGCCACGCTCGCAGCCGGGGTTGGCGGCTCAAGGAGCATTGAGGCTCCGATGAGGCTTTCGTAAGCGGTGTTCTAGTACTACTGTGTCATAAACTTTGTGTGGCAGCAGGGACATCGTGGGAGCCTTCGCACGAGAGTGCAGATGAGTTCAGCCCGGATGGTGGCGATCGACTGGGCGACGTGGCGTTCGGGGCGGATGGGTG
>NZ_VOSK01000720.1 GCF_009296175.1 Microvirga tunisiensis
GGTCACAAGCAGCTCTCGGCAACGGGTACCAAGCGTCAGAATTTGACCACTAGGAATTCTGCAACGCCGCGCGGTCTGCCGGAACGGACGCCTCCGACTTGATCCGCTCGGCGACCAGGGCCTGTAATCGCCAGAGGTTGCGATCGCGGATGCCCTGCTCCTCCAGGTGCGCCACCGTGTTGTGCAGGTACTCGGCGCAGGAGCCCCAATGGCCGGACGCCCTCGCCAGCACGTCGGCGATCTCTTCCGGCGACAGTCTGCCCGTGTAGAAGCGCGACTGCCGGTTCATCACGAACGCGATGGCGCGCAGCGGCCCCTGATCCGTCCTCACGGCGATCCATCGCGGAATGTTGTTGGGTGGCTTCACCGTGATCTCGCGCCGGACCAGCTTTTGCAGTTGCCCCTCCAGGTCATCCGGTGGAAGCCTGAAGACGATGCCTTGACATTGACCGCCCCGGTCAAGGGACATCATCAGCCCGGGCTGCTCCCGGGTGCCCCGGAAGCGCTCGATCCGGAAGCAGAACGAGCGGTGCCAACCTTGAGCCGTGCTCCGCCGAGTCTCTACATGCTCCAACTCGGGCTTCCAAATCAGGGAGCCGTAGGCGAACAGCCAAGTGTCCGGCCTATCGGGATGCGAGGCAAGCAGGCCCCGTACCAGAGCATCGTAGTCCTCGTCGGTATGGTAGGTCCACGTCGGGTCCGGGCCGGGATCGTCCAGCACGCGGTGGACCTGCGCCACATGTGCTGGCGTGAGCGCCATTTGACGGGTCCGCATCGGATCCCCCTGCTGACAATGGGCTGTCGCTGCCCGATGATACTCGCAGGCGAAGGCGGTGTCGCGCACGCGGAACCGGCACCGTCGCCCGATCTCCGCTATATGGAACCGGCATGGCTTATGCGATCAGCCTCAAAGTGGTGAACGACCCCGCAGGCCCGATCAGGGCACTGTGGGAGGAGGTTGCGCAGTTCGAGAGCCGTCCTTCCATGGCGGCTCTGGGTTACCCACCCCACCTTACCTTGGCGGTCTACGACGACATTCCTCTGGTCCAGGCAAGCAACGTACTCCGCGAGGCGTTCGCAGGCAGGTCGGCGCTCCGCCTCACCTTCACGAGGTTGCGCTTCTTCGATGACCCGCTGGTGCTTTGGGCGGAGCCTTCACCTTCTGCCGATCTCACCAGCGCCCATGCGAGGGTGCACGCTCTCATCGATCCTCGGCACTGCCATCCACGCTATCGGCCTGGTGCCTGGGTTCCCCACTGCACGCTGGGAACGCAGATCCTGCTCAAGTACCGAGAGGAGGCCTTAGCGTTTGCCGCCCGTACCATCGCAGCATTCGAGGTCATCTTCGATGTCGCGGACTGTGTTTCCTTAGCACCCGTATTCATTATGGCCGAGCAGCCGCTCGACCGACCCGGGTAACCGAATGCATCCTGGTATGTGAGAAAAACGTCTTCGGCAGTCCGACAGGCGTTTGTGGAACACTCTTTCCAGCCCTGACCACGTCCAGATTCGGCGTTACAAAATGGATCGGTTGGAGGGTGGACGCATGTTGAAGCCGTTCA
>NZ_VOSK01000721.1 GCF_009296175.1 Microvirga tunisiensis
AAGATGCCATGAGGAGGTGAGCGGCGCCCAGCTCTCTGCGAGAGTAAGGACGCCAACTCTTTCTTCCTGGAGGCGATAGGCCATGCAAGCGACCAACCCCACGTCCACTACCTGGAGCCCTTCCTCGGACCAGGCCGCAATCGTTGTTTCTCTGGAACTCAGTCGCGCCGTCTGGCTCGTGACGGCCTTGCTGCCGGGCGGAAGCCAGAAGATGTCGCGGCATCAGGTGCCAGGCGGCGATCTGGCTGAGCTGCTGAGCCGCTTTGCGGAGCTGCAACGCAAGGCTCACGCCCGCACGGGCCAGCTCGCCCGGATCGTGGTGATTCAGGAGGCGGGACTGGACGGGTTTTGGATCCATCGTGTGCTGGAGAGCGAAGGCATTGAAAGCCATGTTGTGGATCCCGCCTCGATTGCCGTCTCACGCCGGCGGCGACGCGCCAAGACCGATCGGATTGACGGCGAGGCGCTGGTGCGCACCTTGCTGGCCTACAAGCGCGGCGAGCCGCGCGTCTGCGCCATGGTTCGTGTCCCAACCCCGGACGAAGAGGATCAACGATGCCTCTGCCGTGAGCTGAAGACGCTCGTCAGCGAACGGGTCCGGCATGTCAACCGGCTCAGGGGACTGTTCTTCTCGCAGGGCATTGCCGATTACGATCCACGGCGTCCGGACCGGCGTGCAAGACTCGACGAGCTGCGCACCGGCGACGGACGTGCCTTGCCGCCGCATCTCAAAGCTGTGGCACGGCGCGAACTCGAGGTCATCGAGCTGCTGGATCGGCAAATCGAGGCCGTGAAGGCCGAACGCGATGCTCTTCTGGCCGCAGCGCAAACAGCGGAGGTCCCCTCAAAGGCGGTTCAGATGCTGCTCGGCCTCAAGGGGATTGGATCAGGGTTTGCGGGTGCGCTGTGGTCGGAAGGCCTGTTTCGGCACTTTGACAACCGGCGGCAGGTGGCAGCCTATGCGGGCTTGGCGCCGACACCCTGGAAGAGCGGCAAGATCGATCACGAGCAGGGCGTGTCGAAAGCCGGCAATCCCCGGCTGCGCGCCATCTTGGTCGAGATGGCGTGGCTCTGGTTGCGGCATCAACCGGGATCGGCCCTTGCGCGGTGGTACCATGATCGCGTGCGCCTGGGCGGGCGGCTGAAAAAGGTCACGATCGTCGCGCTGGCGCGGAAATTGCTTGTCGCGCTCTGGAAGTATGTGACCCACGGCGTGGTCATCGAGGGGGCGGGCTTGAAGGTCGCTTGATCCTGCGCATCCGGCACATGCTCAGCAATTCCACCAAGGCCTGATCAGCTTTGGCGGATCCGGGTGGACGAACCGCGGTAAAGGTATGGCCTGACCGGCCGTAGTTAAGAATGGTCCCGTCCTCCCGAGCCCTGCCCGCAGAATGCGGGATGGTGGTGCAGCCGCTGCGAGCGGCGACCGTATGTGAGCTTGAGCGCGCAGTGCAAAAACGTGCTTGAAGGACGGGCTCGGACCTGTGATCCGGAAACCGGAATGGAGAACTACATGAACTGAAGCATTTCGACCTTGATCCGATGCTCCTCATGTGA
>NZ_VOSK01000722.1 GCF_009296175.1 Microvirga tunisiensis
CCCAACAGCTCCAGCACCAACCGCTTCAGATCGGCGTTCGACAGGCCATCAAGATCCGGGGCCGGTGACATGCAGGGGATTGAATCAGAATTGTCGCTGCGCCGGAACCCCGACCCGCCAGCTCAGCCCGGACTTTTGCCAATGTTACTAATGCTTGGCTTAAGCCGCTCCATAGAATGGGTTTTCACAACTGGGAGAGTTGGAACACTCCTGCCACAGGAGCATTATTACAGCCGTCGACCGATCAGCCCTTGCAGCCACCATGCCTCGCTTCTTCGTTCACGTCCGCAGCAACGGCCATTGTTGGAGCTATGACGAGTTTGGGCTCGACTTCCCCGATGTGGAGACGGCCCGCCGCCGAACCTTGCGCGCGGCCCACGACCTCATCGGCGTGTTCGCCGCCCGCGGCCAGGATCCACGAGACCATGCCGTCGAGATCGAGAACGAAGCAGGCGAGGTCGTGTGGCACATGCCGTTCTCCGAACTCTTCCTCCGAGATCTTTGATGGTCCGGCCGGGCGTGATCCACACGTCCCTCGGACAGCAGGCGCATGGGTTGACTGATGGGACGGCAAAAGGCGAAACGGGCAGGAAAAGCCGCTCAATTGCCCCAATTGTGCGGTATCGTACACTGGAGTGATTGAGATCACCGCCTTGGTGCCCGATGACGGGTTCGGTCAACCCGACCATGCGGTTCTTCGCGACCATTGTTGGCTTTCGGCGAGGCGGCCGTGATGACCAACCATACGACGTTTCCGTCCCTTGGCGTCAGCCGGGACAATCCCCCTCCGGCGCTGCCCGCGGTCGTGGCTGATTCCGGGCGGACGCCTCCGCTGGGCTACATCCAGCTCGGTGTCGCCACGGAGATCGCCCCGACCCTGCTCGGTTTCGGCCTCGATCCGGATCCAGTCATCCGGGCGGCAGGACTCGACCCGCACCTGTTCGACGACGGGGCGAGCGTCATCCCGCATGCTGCTCTGGGACGGCTGCTCACCCTATGCGTGATCCGCACGCACTGTCCGCATTTCGGGCTGCTGGTCGGCCGGCGCGCCACGATCCTGTCCCTCGGCCTTGTCGGCCGCCTGATGCAGCATTCGAACACGGTGGGCGATGCCTTGCGCGCCCTCGTGTCGAACCTGAGCATCCAGGACCGGGTGGCGGTGCCTTTGCTGACGACCAGCGACGGCACCGCCCTGTTCAGCATCTCGGTTTACCAGCCCGCAGCTGAGAGTGCAGACCAGATCTCGGACGGAACGCTCGCGGTTACCGTCAATGCCCTGCGATCCCTGTGCGGCTGCGACTGGCGCCCGGCCGAGGTGCTCGTGCCGCGGGCCACTCCCGCGGATTGCGAGCCGTATTGGCGTCATTTCCGGGCACCGGTCCGGTTCAATCAGGAAATGGCCGCCGTCGTGTTCCCGGCCCGTGACCTGGAGCGGCGGGTCGCCGGAGCCGATCCGATGATGCGAACCCTGCTCGAGGAGCGGATCGGCCACCTGAAGGCGCGTCCGGGATGCGAGTTCTCCGACGATGTCCGGCGGCTGCTGCGCACGCGGCTGAC
>NZ_VOSK01000723.1 GCF_009296175.1 Microvirga tunisiensis
TGCGGCTCAAACAAGTTGCAGATGTCACCGATGGCCCGCCAGAGTGCATCGAACGTTCGGGCTTCGGCTTTGCGCAGGTGCGCCTTGATCTTGGCAAAGGCCTGTTCGATCGTATTGCCATGATGCCTCTCAGTGACTGCTTCCTGTTGACGTTCAGTCTGATGGCTTGATGCGAGCTATGGGGCGATCCGCGAGTTTCACCAGCCAAATGCGGCGTGTCCCCACCTGAGCCAGCCGGCCCTTGAGTGTCCCCCGCCGCAGCCAACCGTAGACTGTCTGCCGGTGTGCCCCAAGCTGCTCGGCCACTTCCTGCAAGGTCATTTCCTCATCATCCGCACGCGGCACTTTCCCGGACCAGATCGGCCGGGTCGTGCCGTGCCCGTGCCGCTGCAGCCGACGCCGGATCATCGGAGCGTTGAAGGCGCTGCGCTTGGCCGGCCGAAAGCCCTCCGCGTTCAGGCGGGCGGCAATCTGCTCGGCCGTGGTACCAGCCGTCCGCAACGCCACCGCCCGTGCCAGCAGCTGGTCAAAGTTCGCCAGCTGCTCGAACCGACGCACGGGACGGATCACCGCATGCCGGGTGATGACGCCGCCGGCCCAGTGGCACGCAATCTCCGCCCGTTCGGTCGTGCCCTGCAGATGGATCACCACCCGATCGAGCATGGTTCGCGCGATCGTCTGCCGGTCGCGCGCCGTCGTCGACGCAGCACTCCACAGCGCCGGAATGTCCTCGGCCAAGCGATGCACCGCCGCCTGCTCCTCCGGCGTCAGCCGTTCCGGCTCGTGGGCCAGGGCCCGCTGGTGCTCGCTCTCCAGCGTCTGGTGGGCTGTCAGCGCCGTCTCCCAATCCCGCTCCAGGGTGCGGGCCACAAGGCGATTGGACGGGTCGACCGCCTCGTAGCGCCGGCGGGCCAGATCGGCCTCGTAGGCCGCCCGTTCCAGCCGCTGCTTCCAGTGCCGCCGTCGTTGCTGACGCTCCAACTCGAGATCCTCAGCCACCTGCAGGCTGACCGCAATTGCCGAAGGCGAGAGCGCTTCCAGCATCAGGGTGCTGACCTGCTCATCCACCGGGCGGGCACTGATCGACTGGCACTGGGGCGCGCCGTAGGTCGTCGCCATCTGGTTGCAGGCATAGCGGGCCTCCCGGCCATCGTCGTTGTAGGTGACGCACATGCGCCGGCCACAGACCCCGCAGGCCACCAGTCCGCCGAGCAGCGCGGGGCCGCCGCGGGGAAGGCCTGTGTGACGGGCGCGGTTGGCTGCCATCTGCTCCTGGTTTCGCTCGAAGGTGTCCCAATCAATGTAGGCCGGACGAGCGCCTTGGTGCAGCACCTTCCAAGTTTTTGGATCGCGCAGGAAGCGTTTGCCGCTGTGGGGCTGCCCGGACCGGCGCAGGCGGCCGTCATAGGTGCGCCGGCCATAGACATAGTCGGGTAGCCGGGCTCCGTTACCGAAGCCCAGCCCCCTCAGAACCGGACGTGACGATTGCTCGTCATCCGGCTCAAGCCTCAGCCGCCCGATACCCGACCTGCTGATGGTGTTGACGGTGGCAC
>NZ_VOSK01000724.1 GCF_009296175.1 Microvirga tunisiensis
CTTTGCTCTTCTGCTGCATGGCTCGTCCCCTGTGCGGGAGGCTCGGCGCCGGCCCATCCAGCGCAACCCTCGCTCATCGCATAGTGTGGACGAGCCACCTCCGCCGGCAACGAACATACGGTCTGCCTGTAATGACATTGTCTAGCCCGTTACCCGTGCCTTCGGTGGCAAGCCCCGTCAGCACGAGGTTCTCAACGTTGGCCGCCAGAGGCTTGGTGCTCGAAATGGACACCGAGCTGATCACCGTGTCGACTCCGCCTCCGGCTCCGGCAGCCTCGTTCACAACGTCCCCACTGTGATCGACATAGTAGGTGTCGTTGCCCAGTCCGCCGTTCATTGTATCGGCGCCGCCATGGCCGTCGAGCGCGTTGTCGCCGTCATTGCCGTTCAGGACGTTCGCACCCGTGTTGCCGGTGGCGTTCAGGTTGGCCGAACCCGTGAGCGTCAGTTCCTCTACCTGAGCAGAGAGGACGTAGCTGACCGAGCTGAACACGTGATCATAACCGCCGAGGCCGAGGCTGTCCTTCTCGACGATCACATCTGCCGCGTCGTCGACGTAATAGGTGTCATTGCCGTTGCCGCCATCGAGGCTGTCCGCGCCGCCGCCGCCATCCAGGGTATCGTCACCGTCGTCACTCTTCAGCGTGTTGACGGCTGCGTTGCCGACAATCCAGTTGTTGAGTCCGTTGCCATATCCATTAATGGCGCCCGTACCCGTCAGCGTCAGGTTTTCCACATTCGGCGTCAGGGTGTAGGTGATGGAGGAGTAAACATGATCGGTTCCCTCTCCAGCATTCTCGGTGACCAGGTCGCCCGAATGGTTGACCGTGTATTCATCGTTGCCCGCACCGCCGGCCATCGTATCCGCGCCGTTGGTGCCGGCGATGGCGTTATCGCCCGCATCGCCGGTCCAGATGTAACCTGGGACCGAGATATCACCTGAGTCCATGCCGCTGATCGTATTTCCGGAAACGTATGTACCGGTCGGGCCGGCATCGTCGTTGGTCGGCTCCTCGCGGACGCCGTAGCGGGAATTGACGTCCCCTGTCGAGGAGATCTGATTGTTCAGGATCTGCGTGTTGTGGGAATAGTAGGTGTTCTGCGAGTAATCGTCGTCGAAGCGCTCGCGGATGTTGATCTCGTCGTACTTAGAGGCTGGTGAGCAATTATCTTTCCTTTCGCGTGAGGCGACGCAGCAGGATGCGGCTCATGGCGAGATAGAGCAGCATTTCACCGGTCTCGACCAAGCGTTCGTAGTCCTTGGCGAGCCGCCGGTTGGTGGTGAGCCAACCGATGGTCCGCTCGACAACCCACCTGCGTGCGAGCACCTGGAAGCCACTCGGTCGCGTCGGCGGCTCCGCGTCAGCCCGCATCCAGGTTCCGCCGCTCCACCAATGCTGCGGGATGGATAATCTCCAGCTCAGGGCCTTCTGGAGCCAGTCCTTCAGCCCACGATAAGCCGTGTCGGCCCACATCAACTCAATGGCCGGAAACAGATTCTGCAGACCCTCCAGCAGGAGTTCGGCTCCGGCGCGGTCATGGAGGT
>NZ_VOSK01000725.1 GCF_009296175.1 Microvirga tunisiensis
TAGTTTCCGTCCATAAACGTGCACATCTCGGAGCATTTACAATAGGTTGTGCCGAGTTGGAGTGGCTTTGACGAGGATAGGCAGGGTGAAGAGCGCTGAGTATCGACAAAAATGGTATCGTCGGCGCGGTTAGGCGCACGTCCCGAGGGCCGACTATGGCGGCGTGACGCAATCGCGATGCCTGCTCGGTTTAGGTCGCGTTGAGGCGGGTGAAGAGAACGAGGTTATAGGCCACGACCGAGGACCAGACATAAGCTTTGAAGTGATCGAGGCCGCGCCAGGTACAACGCGCCAAGCCGTAGGCGCGCTTGAGGCACGAGATGCCGGCTTCGATGCCGGCGCGGAAGTTGCGCAGCTTGCGATAGACCCATTTGCTTCTGACCATGTCCTCGATCCGGAGGCCGGCTTTCTTGTGGAAGGCCATGTCGCAGACGCCCCACGCCTTCGCTGTGGCCAGGTTGCCGCGCGTGGCGAAGCCGCCATCGGCTGCCGCCTGCCGCGGCGCTTGGCCATAGAAGGCGACGTGGCGCGCCAGCATCGGCAGCAAGCGGTCGCTGTCGGCCGGGTTACCGGCTTCGATCACCAGATCGAGGATCATGCCACTCCGGCCGGTGGTGAGGTTGAGTTTGTGACCATACTCAGTGTCGCGGCTGCCTTTGACGATGATATCGGCATGCTCTTCGAAGAGACTGATTAACTTCTCGCCGGCCGCCACCGGCTCGCCGGCCAACACCCGCCGCTCGCTCTGTCTGATGATGCGTTCGACGAGCGGCCGATAGTGACGAACCTGGATCTGCCACAGGGCGATGGGCGGTGTGGTTGCCACGGCCAAACGCTCGCTCGCCTGCGTCAGATAGGCCAAGGTCGTGCGCGTGATTGCGATCAGCTCGCGGTAGAGTTGGACCCGATTGGGTCGACCGCGCGTGAACTGGATCTTGCGGGCCCGCTTCTTGGCCGCGCGGCAATGATCGCACCATGGCAGGCCGGTGCCACCGATCAAGATGTCAGCTCGCTTCAGAAGGCGCACCATGACCCGCACGGCATCCCACAACAGGCTGCTGTCGCTCGGCTCGTGCATGAGCGCCGAAGTCACCGTGCTGTCCAGCCGGACCACAGCACCGTCTTCGAGCTTCGCCTGCCGAGCGACTGACAGCAGGGCCCGGTTGATCTGCTCCCAGGTCTCGGGCCCGATCGCGCTGATCGTCTTCTGCAGGACCGACTTCTGCGGGCTCCACGACCACGGCAGGCGGGCAAAGGCGCGAAACGAAGCGGAGTCCTCGAGGTGGAAGGCTAACTCCTGGTAGCTCAGCTGCCGGTACTGCTTGAGGATCGCACAGCGCAGCACCGCTTCAGCGGGCAGACCTTGCCGTCCGGTCGGTTTGATGCCGTCCCGACACAGGTCTCGCGCCACCACGGCAAACAGATCGCGATGCTCATCCAGCCATTGTGACATCGCCTTCAACTCGCAGCCGATCTCGTGCGTGGCGAAAAGATCGAATATGCTGGCTTGGACGGTGCGTTCTTGGCGCATTGTCGGCTCCGGCG
>NZ_VOSK01000726.1 GCF_009296175.1 Microvirga tunisiensis
TGGAACTCTTATGTTCAAATGCAAGCGGCACGGCCACGACTGTTCATCCCGCCAATCATGGCTGGTCCCGCATCGTGGAGCTCATGCGCAATGTAGGAGACAGGGCCTCAAGACGACGGTTTGCAAACTCTTATACGCGGGTTGGATACCGCATTTCCGTGTGTACGCCTGGGGCTGCTTCTCTCTTAGTACGGGCATCGACGTCGTCGGCCACTCAGTTCCATCGAAGGTTCCCCGACCGGGGCCCTGCCTCCAAGATTGCGCATCAGCAGATGATCTTGTCTCCCCTTTCGAATGCGCGCGATCTGCGGTGCTCGGCTAAGCGTGGTGAGCTGGTTGCACTTCCTGGCCGATCGCCCACAGGAAGGCCGACATTTCTCTCGCGATCGCGGTGATCGCGATGGCCTTGTGCTTCCCCGAAAGGATCATTGTTCGATAGCGAGAGCAGAGGCGCAGCTGACCTTTCCACGCGATTTCGCGAACACTTCGCGGGAGGCCCTCCAACTGCGCTTGCTTGGTTCGACTGACCCGCGCCGGGAAGCGGTAAGCCCATGCGCCTTCGACCAGCATGCGACGGGCCCGTGAGTTCCCGGCCTTAGTGATCCCACCGCGTTTGACGTGTTCACCTGTCGAGCTCTCTGACGGAACGAGGCCAAGAAAGGCCATCAGCTGGCGAGGGTTGTCGAAGCGGCGGATGTCGCCAATTTCGGCAACAAGGACGACGGCGGCCATCAATGACACGCCTCGTAGCGCCTGATAGGCTTCGACAACAGGAGCCATCGTCCAGGATTTGACCGTCTCCGCGATCAGATCGGTCAGACGCTTTAGGCGCGCTTCGGCATCCTCGATCGCCTGGCAGTATTCCTGGAGCACGATGAAGTGCGCCGGATGCTCGAACCTCAGAGTCGATAGCCACCGCCTATGCGCCAGCGACCAGGATGAGCGGCCCGAATAGACACGGCCATGTCGAAGGAGGAACGACTGAAGCTGCTGACGCGCCCGCTTTTGAGCCTCCTGGGCTGCTTCTCGGGCCCGCACCAGATCGCGCATCGCCTCATGCCCGCGGTCGGGCACCCAAACCGCTGTCAGCTCACCCGCACGATGTAGCCGTGCCAAGCTGACCGCATCGCGCCGGTTGGTCTTCACGCGATCTCCGGGACGCTTGGGAATGAGGGCCGGTGCCACCACCACACAATCATGGCCCATCTCGGTGAGCTGACGGTAGAGTTCGTACCCTGTCGGCCCTGCCTCGTAACAGAAGTGGAGCTTGGCTCCTCGCTTGGCCAGCTTGTACACGAGGGATGACACCGAGGCCGGGTCTGAGGGGATGTCCCCGAGAAATCTGACCTCACCACCCCGCTCGCCATCCGCGACGGCGACAGAAATCTTCAGTTTCGAGACGTCCAGACCGATGAAAAGTCTGCTATGCTGATCCACGGTTCATCCTCGCTAAGCTTGGGGCTCGGCTTCGGCCACTCCGAAGCAACCCCCGATCTCAGCTTACGGCGAGGGTGAGCCGCCTTCACCCCGAGAACATACGGTCT
>NZ_VOSK01000727.1 GCF_009296175.1 Microvirga tunisiensis
AAGCGCGATCATGGACTACCTGGAGCACCACAATGCCGACCCGAGACCCTTTGTCTGGACCGCCTCGGCCTCAGCTATCCTGGAAAAGGTCGCCCGTGCGAAACAAGCGTTAGAGTCACAACACTAGGATGACATGCTTATAGTCAAACGCGATATAGTAGTCGGAGCCGTTGTAACGCATGCTGCGCAGGGCATCCAAAGCCCGCTTCTTGGCTTCCTCCGTCGATATCTCCCCCTTCCGGGCGCGAGCCTCCAGATCGGCAACGGTGCTGATTGCAACCTCGGTCAGGCTCTTCAGTTCTGCCTGCTTACGCTCCGTCAGAACCGTCGAAATCGTGACGGAGCCATAGATTGAGAGTGCGATGAGAGCGAGAATGCCGGCGATCATTCCTGCATAGAACCGACCAGCGACTCCCGAAAGAGCGCGCACCAACTTCGGCGCGCCAGATGCTTTTTCAGACATTTTGCTTCATTGGCCTGCCCACATGACCGTGAGAGGCGCGCGCCCCCTTGACGCGCATGATCCAGGCGGCGGGGGAATACCGCGCCAAGCTTGCACGGGGCTGAAAGGAGTATGTAGGGCTCCCCCTCGTCACCTCATTCCCTTCAGGGACTGCTCTATGGCGTCCGGGCGGAAAGCGGCTATCCCAAATGCCTTATTCTTCCGAGATGCACCTACCTCTCATGACCATGAGCCGGATCCTTCCCTCATCGAAGGATCGGGCCATAATCCCAACCCCCATCCAGGTTTGCCCCTACGGATCGTCACTAAGCGCCAACCGTTGGGAGGCGCTTCTTTTTTGGCCTCATCGGATTCGGCTCGCCCTCTATTCACGGCATGCGAATGCGAAAAACATTTTCACGCCAGCTTCCCGCTATAGAAGCGTTTCTTCCTCAAAGGCAGGATCTCAAGGATGAGCCATCGGATACCCGAGCGTCGAGCAAGTCAGCGCCATCTTGCCCACCTGGAAGGACGGATCGCGAGCAAGACCGCTCAGGCACCGATCGAATGCACGGTCTGGGACTTGTCGGAGGCCGGGGTGCGTCTGGTGGTGTCCCCACCTGCCGATGTTCCGCTGGAATTCGAGCTGCAGATTCCGTCGGAGGACGCGAAAGCGAATGTCCGGCTGGTGTGGACCACCGGGATTCATTACGGGGCGAGGTTCACGGACTAAAAACCGGTAGAACCCGCATCATAACCCCCAAATTCGTCCTGCTTGTAGGGTAATCTTCCCAAAAAGAAGGGGTTCGCGTAGAAGACCACCTTCCGCTAGTGTTGTGACTCTAACGCTTGTTTCGCACGGGCGACCTTTTCCAGGATAGCTGAGGCCGAGGCGGTCCAGACAAAGGGTCTCGGGTCGGCATTGTGGTGCTCCAGGTAGTCCATGATCGCGCTTTCCAGATCGGGCACGCTCGTGAAGGCGCCCCGCCGAATGCGCTCCTGGGTGATCAGGGCAAAGAAGCGCTCAACCTGGTTGAGCCATGAGGCCGAGGTCGGCGTGAAGTGCAGGTGGAAGCGCGGAT
>NZ_VOSK01000728.1 GCF_009296175.1 Microvirga tunisiensis
TTCACATCCTACAAGGACATTCTCGATCACTGCTGCGAGGCTTGGAACAAGCTTACCGATCGGCCTTGGCTCATCATGTCCATTGGCCTGCGCGACTGGGCTCACCAATGCTGATCAGTGAGATTTGGTATCAGCCCGATCCCGGACGCGCGGACGGTGCTGGAGAGCCTGCCGTTGTGGTTCGAGCACTACAACAGCCTTCACCCGCATAAGGCGCTCGGCTATCGTTCACCGCGTGAGTTCATTGCCTCACGTCAACCGGGATGATCCTGTCCGATCTTTCGGGGGCAACAACACCCCTTTCGTGGGGACAACGCTCATGCTTGGCGTATGTCATGACCTCTGAGTGAGCAGTCTGATTCAGTGAAGCTCAGCGCAGTGTTATGCAGATGGTGTTCAAAAAGGCTGAACCTCAGAGATAGACCAAACCAGTCCCACACGATGATCCCTAGGAGGTTAGTGTCAGGGGGTAGTTGTTCGCTTAGCCAAGACTTATCGAAAGCCTATCAGATCAGCCTTGGGCTGAGCTATAGCCTCACTTGGTCAGAATTTTGGTTAGCTTTAGGTTTAGTTGACGCCTTGTTATATGAGTCCTGAAAGTCAGGCTAAGATAAGTACTACTGGATTGGTTTGTGTGCTAGTATGGTAGTAGAGCAAGCTATTTGTCGAAGCTCTTAGGTAATTTTTGGCTTTGACCTAGGTCAATATCCCATCATTAAGCCAAAGCTTCCTATTTCTCTGTTTTTATTTTGGTCATGAATGACTGAGACAATGGCTGTGCATCTTATCAACTTAAGAGGCACCTATGAGAACCTGCTACGTCTTCCAATCTAACGCGAACCCCAACCTCTGCGGCTTCACTGACGGTGCTACAGGCGATAAGCTTCCAGCCGAGAGTGGACCTTGGACATTCACAAAGGAGGTCGGTCCAGCCGAGCGGTGGACCTTTAGCGTTGGCCGAGCCTTAGTCTCAGCCGGGATACTGGAGAATGGCTTCCTTCTCTGGGAGGAAAGCAACGAGGCAGTTCCATTTCATCCGGTCATCGAGAGTGATCGCGTTGAAGGAACCGCAGTGTTCAATCAGCAGGGTAAGCAGATCGGCACCATCAAGCGGCTGCTGATTGAGAAGGTGAGCGGACGGGTTCTCTATGTCGACGTGACGTTTGGCGGCTTTCTCGGGCTCAGGGTTCACCATCGTACAATCCCATGGGATAAGCTTTCATATGCCAAGGACCTTGAGGGCTATCGTATTGAGATTACCGAGGAGCAGGTCCGGGATGCACCATCGTTCTATGGGGGCGAAGGTGACGATCTGGTCTGGCCTGACCGCAAGCGCCAAAAGGAACTGAGGGACTACTGGCACGACGATCCAAGAGGCCCAATCTAGCCGTTCTTATGCACGAGAGGGCTGGAGAGGGCTGGCGGATGTAGCTTAAGCGCTTGAAGCAGCGTAGGATTTGGTTGCTGAGACCAACCCCTGCCACCGATTGCACTGTGCCACACCCGCCATGA
>NZ_VOSK01000072.1 GCF_009296175.1 Microvirga tunisiensis
GCGGATGAAGTGGCGGCCGCCATGGCACGCTCTGGCGGCGACCATAAAGCGCCTGTCCCGCATAGGCGGGGTTGAGCAGCATGCTATGGATCATCGCCCGGCTCCAGTGGAGCCGCCCAGTCGGACTTGGAATCCCGCTGTCGTGCAGGCGCCGGCAGACCCCGGCCAGCGTCAAGCGCTCGTGCCCGACCCAAATGAAGATCTGGCGCACAATCCGGGCGGCCTCCTCGTCGATCTCGTAGCGTGCATCTCCCCCGCCAGCCTCACGCGTGATGTAGCGGTAGCCGAAGGGCGCCCGGGACAGGACACTGACGGCCCCGGTTTGGGCGCGGTGGCGTTTGCCGCGCCGGCTGCGCTCCAGCACCTTGGCCCTCTCGTACTCGGCGAACATGCCCTGCAGTTGCAGCAGCAAACTGTCCTCGGGCGTGGTTCCGATTGGGCGATTGAGGAAGACCACTTGCGTGCCGGCTTGGGTAAACTCCTCGAGCAGCAGAACTTGATGGGCATAGCTGCGGGCGAGGCGGTCCGGAGACAGGACGTAGACGAGATCGATCGCCGACAGCGCCACGAGATCGCGCAAACGTTCCAGGGCCGGGCGGATCAGGCTGGCGCCGCTGTGGCCATTGTCGATGAATCGCAGATCATCTCGGATGCAATGGCCATCCTGCTCGGCTCGCGCGGCCAACTCCGCCAGCTGGCTGTCGATGGTGTGATGCTCAGCCTGCTGGTCGGAAGAGACGCGGGCGTAGAGGGCGACCTGCACGGTCTGCGGCGCTGAAACGGCTCTCAGGTGCGGAGTTCTCATCGCATGCTCCCTCGGATATGACGGTCTGTGCCCGTGATGGCAGCGAACAGCTGTGCAGGGGCAGAAGGCGCTCGTAAGTGCGTCCCAAGACGTCCCGACTGCCCCGTCTGACCTCGAAGCCGACCTCAAGGCGCAAGGGGTGGCGCCGCTTGCAAAGCTTGGCCATGGCGGTCCTCATCCTTCGCCGGGTTCATCGACCGGCTGAGGCTTTAATGTTGGACCTGTCGAGCGATGGCGTAGAGCCTCGCGGGCGATCGTATGGACAAAGCTGATCGCAAACCTTGCACCATTGTCTAACACGCCACGGTGTGCTTCCGGTGACAGAAAACTCCGACAACAATCCTACCGGCACTGCCAACGCCCACGGGCCCGAGGTCGAGACCCCTTCGAAGCCGGTGGAGCCGCAGGCGCCGCCCGCCCCTCCGGCGGCGCCTGCTCCTATGTCGCGGCCTCGGCCGGCCCTCTATATGCTGGCCTCCCTCCTCCTGTCCCTCACCCAGGGGCTGGGAATGAACCTCGCCGCGGCGAACCTCCCTCAGCTTCAGGGGCCGCTCGGCGCCACCACCAACGAGGTCACATGGCTGATCGCCGCCTATATGGCGCCGAATGTCAGCCTCTCGCTGATCCTCGTGAAGGTCAGAGCCCAGTTCGGCCTCCGCAACTTCGCGGAGCTGAGCATTCTTCTGTTCGTGCTCGTGATGCTGCTGCACATCTTCGTGCGAGACCTGCAATCGGCCCTCATCGTGCGCTTCTTCAGCGGCATCGCGGCAGCACCCATCTCGACGCTCGCCTTTCTCTACATGCTGGAGCCGCTTCCTCCGGCCAAGAAGCTGAGCATCGGCCAGCCTCTCGTGCTCACGAACATTGCGATCGGCGCTCCTCTCGCCCGCCTGATCTCGCCGGATCTTCTGATGGTGGGCGATTGGCACGGCCTGTACCTGTTCGAGATCGCCCTCGCCATGATGGCGTTTGCGGCCGTGTATCTGCTGCCTCTCACGCCACCGCCGCGGGCCAAGGTCATCCACTGGCTCGATGTCGTCAGCTATCTGTTCATCGCCGTCGGCTTTGGCCTCACCGCCATGGTCTTCGCCCTGGGGCGGGTCTACTGGTGGTTCGAGGCGCCCTGGCTCGGCGTCATGCTCGCCGTCGGACTCGCATCGCTCACCTGCGCGATCGTGATCGAGCTCAATCGCGAGACGCCCTTTCTCGATATCCGCTGGCTCACCAGCAAGGAGATCCTGCATCTCGGCGGCACCCTCATGATCTTCCGCCTCCTCATGTCGGAGCAGACCGCTGGTGCCTTCGCATTCTTCCAAGCCCTGGGCTTGCAGAACGACCAGATGGCGACCCTGTCCCTCGTGGTCATCGGTGCCTCTATCGCAGCGGGCCTGGCCTATATCGCCGTCGTCAAGCCCGGCCGGGAGAATGCGGCCCAGATGGTGGCCCTGGGCCTGCTCATGATTGGCGCTCTCATGGATAGCAACGCGACGAGCCTGACCAGGCCCGAGCAGATGTATGCGAGCCAGGCGCTGATCGCCGTAGCCGGCGTCCTGTTCCTGCCTCCCGCCATGGCGGCCGGGCTGACGCTGGCGCTGAAGCGGGGGCCGACCTTCATCCTGAATTTCATCGTCGTCTTCCTGACGACGCAGAGCCTTGGCGGGGTGATCGGGTCGGCGCTTGTCGGCACCTTCATCACTTGGCGCACGAGGTTCCATCTCCAGGCTATGGCCGATCACCTGACCCTGATCGATCCGCTTGTCGCCCAACGTATTACCCAGCTTGCCGCAACCTATGGCCGGGTCATCACCGACCGATCGCTTCTCAACGCGGAAGGCGTGGCGCTCCTTGGCCAGCAGGTCACCCGCGAGGCCACCGTGCTCGCCTACAACGACGCCTTCCTGGCTATCGCCCTCTTCGCCGCCTGCACGATTGCGGTGATGATCCTCCATCTCGCGATCCGCGCGATCCGCAAAAGCATTTCACCCGAACCGCAACTGGCTGCCAGCTAACATCGTCATGACCAAGTACTTCCGTTCCACCGCTACCATCGTTGCTGCGATCATCGGTATCGCCGGTATCGCCGGTGTCGCCCTCGTGCTCTATGCATGGCGGCTGCCGCCCTTCGCCAGTTCCGTCCAGACCACCGACAACGCCTATGTGCGCGGTCAGATCACGGTCGTCTCTCCCCAGCTTGCCGGCTATGTCGCCGAGGTGGCGGTGCAGGATTTTCAGCATGTGAAGGCCGGTCAACTGCTCGTGAAGATCGATGACCGGATCTTCGAACAGAAGCTGCAGCAGGCGAAAGCCACCCTGGCAAGCCAGCAGGCGGCCTTAGCCAATTCCGAGCAGAAGGAGCGCTCGGATCGGGCGCGGATCGAATCGAGCCAGGCGCAGGTCGACAGCGCCAGGGCGGCTCTGAGCGCTGCGGAGGCGAACTGGAACAGGATCGCCCCGCTCCTGGAGCGGGGGGTCGCGACGCAAAGCCAAGCCGATCAAGCCCGTGCCTCCTTCGATCAAGCGACCGCCTCCCTCCATCAGGCCGAGGCTGCCCTGATCGTCTCCCGCCAGGATCTCGCCTCCACGCTCGTCAATCGCCAGTCTCTCGAAGCTGTGGTGCAGGGCGCGCAGGCCGCCGTCCGGCTGGCCGAGATCGACCTGCAGAACACGCGCATCGTGGCGCCCGAGGACGGACGTCTTGGCGAGGTCGGCGCGCGCGTCGGTCAATATGTGTCGGCCGGCACGCAGTTGCTGGCCCTCGTGCCGGAGCGGATCTGGGTCGTCGCCAACTTCAAGGAAACGCAATTGTCGGGCATGAAGGTGGGCCAGCCCGTCACCTTCACGGTCGACGCCCTCGAGCATGCTCAGCTCGCAGGCCGCATCGAGCGCTTCTCGCCGGCCGCCGGTTCCGAGTTCAGCGTGATCAGAACCGACAACGCGACCGGCAACTTCACCAAGGTGGCGCAGCGGGTGCCCGTACGCATCGCCATCGATCCCGGGCAGGCGCTCGCGGACCGCCTGGTGCCCGGCATGTCGGTGGTGGTGAGCGTGGATACGCGGGCGCAGCCCTCGTGAGGCGACTGCATGAAATTGTTGCTTTACCGCAGTCCTCATCCTGAGGGCCGACGGAGGCGGCGTCTCGAAGGATCAGGGCGTCTCCAGTGCTCTCTGGATCCTCCTTCGAGACGGTGCTTCGCACCTCCTCAGGATGAGGTCCGGGGCTTATGAGCCGGACTCTGAGGCAACACCCTGGCCCCCGCACCACCTTTCTCTGTAATCGAGCTCTTTTGAGCTGAACAGTCGGAACAACCCGTTGTCTCTGCCGTTCCGGTGCATCGGCAGAAGGAGCGTCAAGATGCCCGACAAACCCGACACCAAGCACGACCCGACCGCCAGCGGCAGTCCCAAAGCCCATGCGCCCGATCACAAGGGCGGCAATCCGGTTCAGAACGCCGAGCAATGGGGCGGCGGCTCGAAGGGATCGAAGGGCGGGGTTCCTCCCGCCGACAGGCAGAATCCCAATTCCAGCGCCCAGACTTGAAGCCATGCGGTGACGGCACCGCCCTGGACGGCGCGAACGATTGCGAAGGCCAAGGAGGTTCGCCATGAGCGCAACCGGTCTCGATGTCTTTGATAAGACCCTTCAAACCACCCATACCTGGCTCAAGGAAATCATGGAGGAGCTCGGCTCCGACCGGCAGGTTTCCTGGCACGTGCTGGGGGCCGTGCTGAGAACCGTGCGCGACCGCATTCCGGTGGAGCTGGGCGCTCACTTGAGCGCAGAGCTGCCGCTCCTCGTGCGCGGGCTCTACTACGATCAGTGGCGGCCAGCGGCGCCACCGGAACGCTATCGCTCACTCGACGAGTTTCTCGACATTTTGTCTTTCGATCTGAATTCGACGCGCCCCGTCGATCCGCAGGATGCGGCTCGCGGTCTTCAGTGTCCTGTCGCGACACATCCCCGTGGGACAGGTTGAGAAGGTGCGCCATGCTCTGCCGGAGGACATTCGAGCCCTCTGGCCTTCACCCGTTTCGGTCGACGTCGAAATCGAAGTCGACGAGGTGCGCTTCTCGCGCGATGTCTGAAGCGCAATCGTCCCCTCCGGGATGGCAAGCAGGCAGTGTGAAGCTGCCGCCGAGGATCGATGAAACTGGAGCAGCATGCCGTCGAAGAGAGCTACTATCGGGAGTGCGCGCGGCTGCTCGATGCGGTGCATACCTACAGACCGTGGATCGGCCGACCTCCCAATCGCTGGAACAACCGGCATCCCGGAAACGGACGCTTCCCCGGCTTCGGCACCATCCGCATGCATGCACCGAACCACATCCACGTGGCGCTGCGCCAACCCGTGATCCTGAACCGGGTCTGCCGATCGTCGGATGAGGTCTACGACCTCCTGCGCAAGCTCAAGCTGAAGACGCTCAGCCAATAAAGGCCTGCCATGGACTTCATCCTCTCATTCCCGGCCGGAGCACAGCGGAGGGGAAGGGGATCCAGAACGCAGCGCTTGATCGCGGATCCCCTTCCCTCGCTTGCCCCGCCGGGGATGACACTGAACAGACACCTGGCAACGCCCTAATGCCCCCCGCCCCCTGCGGGCGCCGCGCGGGGTTTCTTGATGAAGGGCAAGGCACAGACGAGCCCCAGAAACAGCACGGTCAGGAGCAGGAACACGTCGGCGAAGGACATCACCAGAGCTTCCTTCCTGACCATGTTCGACATGGTCTTGATGGCTGCCGCATTGGCATCCGTGCCGAGTCCCTGGAACCTCATGGTCAGGGCATTGAGGGTCTCCATCGCGGTGGAGCTGTCCCAGGTGACGCTCTCGCGCAGGCGCTGGAGATGCAGGTCGGTCCGGTTGTTCAGGAGCGTGTTGATGACTGCCAGCCCCACCGCGCCACCGAGATTGCGGGTGAGATTGTAAAGGCCTGATGCATTCTTGATCCGGTCCGGCGGCAGCGTTCCGAGGGCGATGTTGTTGATCGGCACCATGCAGATCATGAGGCCGACACCGCGGAGGATCTGCGGCACGAACAACTCCCAGAAATCCCAATCCTTGGTGAGGCCCGTGATCTGCCAGGTCCCGAGGGCGAAGGCACCGAAGCCGATGGCCATCATGAGCCTCGGATCCATCTTGCGCGACAGCATTCCCGCCACCGGCGCCATGAGGAACATGGTGGCGCCGGTCACGAACATGGTCTCGCCGATCTGCAGGGACGAATAGCCCCTCACCCGTGCCAGATAGACCGGGTAGAGATAGGTGAGGCCGTAGAGGCCGATGCCCATGACGAAGCTGAAGGAAGAGCCCGCGAGGAAGTTGCGGTCTGCGAAGGCACGCAGGTCCACGATTGGTTGCTTGGCCTTGAACGCCCGGTAGAAGAAGCCGATCGCCCCGACGGCGCAGACGATGGCCAGGATCAGCACTGCCTTATCCTGGAACCATTCGTTGTTGGGGCCCTCTTCCAGCACGTATTCCAGGCTGCCGAGGAAGGCCGCCATGAAGCCCAATCCCGCCCAGTCGAACGATTTGAAGAGGCTGAAATCCGGCTCGTCGAAATCGACCAGCAGATAGGTCGAGACCGTGACGAAGATGCCCGGCACGATGTTGACGAGGAACAACCAGTGCCAGGAGAAAAGATCTGTCAGGTAACCGCCGAGCGTCGGGCCGATGGTCGGCGCGAGCGTTGCCACAAGGCCGATGATCGGCGAGATCACGGGCCGCTTCTCGGGCGGGAAGATCGTGAAGGCCGAGGCGAAAACGGTCGGGATCATGCCGCCGCCGATGAAGCCCTGCAGTGCACGGTAGACGATCATCTGCTCGATGTTCGTCGCGGTCGCGCACATGACGCTCATAAGCGTGAAACCGCCTGAGGCGATCACGAACATCCAGCGGGTCGAAAGCACGCGCGACAGCGTGCCCGAGAGCGGGATCATGATCACTTCCGCGATCAGATAGCTCGTCTGGACCCAGGAGATTTCCTCGGACGACGCGGAGAGGCCCGCCTGGATCTCGGCAAGCGAGGCCGAGACGATCTGGATGTCCAGGATCGCCATGAACATGCCGAAGACCATGCAGAAGAACGCGAAGGTCCGGCGCCGGTCGAGCGGCATCGGCTTCGCGGCAGGCATGCCTTGAGGCTTTGCTTGAATGGCAGCCGATGCGGCCATGTTTCTTACTCTTTGATGCTGGCCGTCTTTTCAGGCTCGGACGAGGTACGCGTATCGACGTCGACGACCACCGACAGGCCGGGGCGCAGCAGACCCTGCTGGGCCACCTCGGGGCTGACAGTGACGCGCACGGGCACGCGCTGGACGATCTTGGTGAAGTTGCCGGTGGCATTCTCCGGCGGCAGCAGGCTGAACACCGCACCGGCCGCAGGCGAAACGCTCTCCACCGTGCCGACGATGTCGGAATCGGGGAAGGCATCGACCTTCACATGCACCTTCTGACCGGGTTTCAGAGAGACGAGCTGCGTCTCCTTGAAGTTGGCATCCACATGGACGCTGGTCAGCGGGACGAGGGCCGCGAGTCGGGCACCGGGCTGCACATAGGTGCCGACTTCCATGGCCTTGTTGCCGATGACGCCATCGACCGGTGCGCGGATCTCGGTGAAGGAGAGATCGCGTTCAGCCTTCTCGACGAATGTCCGGTACTCGGCGGCAAGTCGCTCGCCCTCGTTCTGCTGAGCGGCCAGAACCTGGACATTCGCTTGAGCGGCGGCCAGCGCCGCCTGGGCGCTTTTGACCTCGGCATTGGCACGGTCACGGGCGGCCTTAGCGTTCTCGAGCGCGGCGCGGCTGGTGTAGTCGGACCGGGCGAGTTGCTGCTGGCGGGCATAGTCGCTCTCGGCCCGTTCGGCCTCGGCCTGCGCGCTGACGATCTGCGCCTCGGCCTGCGCCGCAGAGGCGCGGCTCGACTCGATCTGGCGTCCGATGCGCGTGATAGCGCTCTGCTGGGTCGCAAGCTTGTCCTTGGCGGATTGGAGAGCGAGGCGGTAATCACCGTCGTCGATCTTGGCGATCAGGTCGCCTGCCTTGACACTCTGGTTGTTCGTGATCGCAACGGAGGATACGTAGCCGGAGATCTTGGCCGACAGGATCGTGATGTCGGCCTGCACATAGGCGTCATCGGTCGAAACCATGAAGCGCCCGTCGGTCCACCAGTGGAAGCCCTCATAGCCGCCAAAGGCGAGAACGGCCGCCAGAACGGCGAGGATAACCGGCTTTTTGCCCAGTCCTCTCTTGGACTTTGGCACTGGCGCCTGAGGAGCCGCCTGCACAGGTTGGGACGCCTGGACAGACTGCCCTTCCCTAGCGGTCTCCGGGCGGTCCTTCGCGCCCTGCTCAAACTCGTCCCGGTAAGCCATGTGAACCTCTGCAAGCCAACTTAAAGCCCTTGAGCCGAAAAGGTTCGGGCCTATCGTTGCAGCCTTGATCTCTGTTGAATACCTGCCATATATGAGTTGACCGAACCGTTCGGTCAATAGGCGAAACACGAAAGGTGATAATAGAAGCTATGAGCGCCGTGCATGACCGCACCCACGACCAGAACCTTTCTCCCACCGGGGAGGACTGCACCGAAAGCGCCAAGAGGCGCCAGATTCTGGAGGGTGCCCGCAAGGTCTTCTTGGCGGAGGGCTTCGATGGCGCGAGCATGGGCGAGATCGCCAAAGTCGCGGGCGTTTCCAAGGGTACCCTCTATGTCTACTTCGACAGCAAGGAGAGTCTCTTCGCAGCCCTCACCACAGAAGAGAAACGGGGGCTGGCCGAGGTTCTGTTCAAGCTCGACGCCGACGATCCCGACGTGCGCGGGGTAATGAGGACGTTGGGGCTCAGCTATTTGCGTCGCATGGGCAAGCCCGAGCATATTTCCTCAATCCGGATGGTCATGGGCGCGGCCGAGAAATTTCCTCATCTGGGGCAGGCCTTTTATGAAGCAGGTCCATGCCAGGGTCTTGCCCGTCTGAGCGCCTATTTCGACCATCAGGTCGCAGCGGGACGGCTGTCCATCGAGGATACCAGCGTCGCGGCGCAGCATTTCCTCGACCTTTGTGTCTCAGGCATGCTCCGCCGCCTGCTCTTTTCCGTCGGCGAACCTCCGACTGAAGCTGAGATCCAGAAGAACGTGGAGAACGCACTTCGGGTATTCTTCGCGGCCTATGGTCCGAAAGACCCAGCTAGTGATCCGTCTGCAGGGCCTCGGCTACGCGGGCTTTGAGCACGTCCGGCTGCCGCAGGATCAGGGCGCCGCGCGTGCGCTCGATCAGGCCTTCCTGAGTCAGCATGGTGAATTCCCGGGTGATCTGCTCGCGGCGGCAGCCGATACGGGCTGCCACGATGTGGTGAAACGGCGGCGGCGTGATGACACGCTCCCCCGACCGGTCCTGCCGTGGCGTCGACAGGCGCAGGAGCTCCGAATAGAGCCTGTGCCGGAGGTCGAGGACGGTCTGCTCCATGAAGCGGGCGTTCAGTTCCCGGATGCGGGAGGCCATCAAGCAGAAGAGACGCTCGGCGACGGATTGGTGCGAGAAGAGAAGCTCCTTGAAGACGGAGGCCGGCATCACGCAGGCCTCGCCGCGGGTCAGGGCCGTGACGTTGGCGGAGCGCGGCACACCGTCGAGGGCAGCCAGCTCGCCGAACAGGTCGCCGGGCCTCATCTCGTAGAGGATGACCTCTTTGCCGGAGGCCGTGCGCATGAGGACCCGGACCTCGCCCGAAAGGAGGAAATAGACGTCCGTAGAGGGCTCGTCGAAGTCGACCAGGACCTCCTCGGGATCGAAGCGGCGCCAATTGGCCCGCGCCTCGGAACGCTCAAGGTCGATGTCCAGTCCCTTGAACAGCTTAATCCCGGCGAGCCGCGCCATCGGTCTCCTCCCCCTGAATGCTATCCTTGGCTATAGCACAAATTTTCCATGGCCAGTATGATCATGTCGGCCATCCCTTTCTCAGTCCTCGACGATTTTGTCACTGGCGATTCAGGCTAGGCGGCCGCTGCCAGCTCAGTCAGCGAATCGCATCCTCACCCTCCCCTGAGACGGCCTGGGACCTTGCCAGCGCCGCCATCCCACGCCAAAAGGCGGCATGCTTCACGTCAACGACCTGACCTACCGCATCGGCGACCGGCTGATCCTCGACCACGCCTCCTTCAACCTGCCCACCGGCGCGAAGGTGGGGCTCGTCGGGCGCAACGGTGCGGGCAAGACAACCCTGTTCAAGATCATCCAGGGTGAGCTCGCCACCGAGAGCGGCGGCGTCGCTCTGCCTCGCGGCATGAAGATCGGCGCCGTGGCTCAGGAGGCGCCGGGCGGGCCCGAGTCCCTGATCGACGTTGTGCTCGCCGCCGACAAGGAACGCAGCGCCCTCTTGGCCGAGGCCGAGACGGCCGACGGCATCCGCCGGGCCGAGATCGAAACCAGGCTCACCGATATCGGCGCCCATTCAGCGCCTGCCAGAGCAGCCACGATCCTGCACGGCCTCGGCTTCGATGCCGAGGCGCAGAACCGGCCCTGCTCGGCCTTTTCGGGCGGCTGGCGCATGCGCGTGGCGCTCGCCGCCGTTCTGTTCACCGAACCGGACCTCCTGCTTCTCGACGAGCCGACCAACTATCTCGACCTCGAGGGCACGCTCTGGCTGTACGACTATCTCGGGCGCTACCCGCATACCGTTCTGGTCATCAGCCACGACCGCGAACTCCTCGACGCCTGCGTCAACCACATCCTCCACCTCGACCGGGGCAAGCTCACGATCTATCGCGGGGGCTACACCTCGTTTGCCAAGCAATATGCGGAGAAGCGCGAACTGACCGCCAAGATGGCGGCGAAGCAGGAGGCCGAGCGCAAGCACCTCCAGGCCTTCGTCGACCGCTTCAAGGCCAAGGCTTCGAAGGCCCGGCAGGCTCAGTCCCGCGTCAAGCGGCTGGAGAAGATGGAGGCGATCACGACCATCGTGGAAGACGACGTGCTGCCCTTCAACCTGCCGGGGCCAGAGCGTCCCGCCGCACCGCCGCTGATCACGGTCGAGAGCGGCGCCGTCGGCTACGGCGAGCGGGTCGTGCTCGACCGCCTCAACCTGACGATTGCGCCGGACGACCGGATCGCTCTTCTCGGCTCGAACGGCAACGGCAAGTCCACCTTCTGCAAGCTCATCGGTGGCAGGCTCGAGCCCATGAAGGGCGAGATGCGCACGCCCACCCGAATGGACGTGGCCTATTTCGCCCAGCACCAGCTCGACGAGCTGAATCCCAAGGCGACGGCCTACGACCACGTCGCCGAGCGGATGCCGGACACGCCGATCGCCAGGATCCGCGCCCGCACGGCGCAAATCGGCTTTCCGGGCGCGAAGGCGGACACGCCGGTCTCTGCCCTGTCGGGCGGCGAGAAGGCGCGCCTTTTGATGGGGCTGGCGGCCTTCAGAGGCCCTCACCTCCTCATCCTCGACGAGCCGACGAACCATCTCGACATCGACAGCCGCACGGCCCTGATGGAGGCGATCAACGACTATACGGGCGCGGTCATCCTGGTGAGCCACGACCGCTTCCTGATCGAGGCCTGCGCCGACCGGCTCTGGATCGTCGGCAACGGCAGCGTAAAGCCTTTCGACGGCGACATGGACGATTACCGCCAGCTCGTGCTCTCCGGCGATCTCGATCCGCAGAAGCGCTCCGACAGGCCGCAGGCACCCACCGCCTCCAAGATCGATGAGCGCCGCGCCGCTGCAGAGCGCCGGGTGGCGCTGGCGCCCCTGCGCAAGAAGCTGGAGGCGCTTGAGAGCCGGATGGCAAAACTCACCGACGTGATCGGCAAGGTCGACGCCGCACTCGCCGACGGCACCGCCTTTCAGAAGGATCCGGCCAAGGCCACCGAGCTGTCGAAGATGCGCGCCGAGGCGGCCGCGACCCTGGCTTCCGCAGAGGAAGAATGGCTCATGCTCAGCAGCGAAATCGAGGAAGCGGGCGCTTAGAGTTGTTTCCACTTGCGCGCAGTCACCCCTGCTCCTCGCAGAAAACCAGGAAAGCAGCAGTCACCTCTGACCAAAGAAAGCCATTGTAAGACCGCCCACAAAGGCTATCCGTCGTTATGGATCTCTCACCGTTATAACATTTTTCATCATGAGAGCCGTATATTGGCGTTCTTACCATGGAGAACGAACATGCTTCGTGCGGTATTGGCGACAGCGGTGCTTGCCACCGGTGCAATGTTTGGGGCGCTGCCGGAGGCCCAGGCACAGAGCCTGGTGCCCTGTGCGCGGGAGAACGGGTTCTGCCGCGTCCCCTATCCGACGCGCGTCATCTACGGCATTCCTGGACGGAGCGCGGAAGTCTTCGTCCGAGAAGGCGGCATTCCCTGCTCGAACGGCGCCTTCGGCGATCCGGCTCCGGGCATGCCCAAGCGCTGCGCGTATGTGGCCCGCCGCTATGATCGCGGCGACAGGTGGCGCGACGACGGCCATCGCGGCCCCCCTCCTCCGCGGGGTTATGACCGAGGTTTCAAGGACTACGATGACGGCTATGAACGGCCCGTCCGACGCTACAACGTCTACTGATGCAAGGCACGGGTCGGCGGACACTCAGCAGTGAAATCAACGACGCGAGCGCACCGTTCCGGCCCGTACCCCCTCCTGCCTACTCCCCCAGGGCGCCTGGGTTACCTACTCGGGGCCCACGCAGAATCGGAGCAGGAACGTATTCTCGAAAGAGCCTTATGGGGGAGGCTGACGAATGAGAATCCAGATTTCCGCCTGCACCGACAAAGTCTTTTCGGACGGCCTCTTGCCGATGGCCTATCTGACGGAGAGTTCCGCGCTCGCCGTCAACGACAATACGGTCCGCTGTCAGACCAAAGGAAAAATCCGCCTGCATTGGAAGCGCGTGGCCTGCCTCGCACAAACTGCCGTTAGGTAAATAGAAGGTGCGTGACAGCACATCTGGCTGACCATCCGTGAGGTAGCCTTCTGCTGCCCTTGATGGAGGCTACGATGAATCAGGTCCTGTCCTATTGCACTGTGCGGCTCTTCACGCACGCGCTCGTGCCGCTCGCCCCGCTCACGGCCAGGGCGATCGAACCGGGCAACGACAACGATCCGTTCACTCCGTTCCCGTGCGTGTGGCGATAAGGAGATCGTCCGGTTTCGAGAACCAGGAGCGTGCTCGCCCATGATGGCTGTTGCTTACCTCCTTTGGTCATTTGAACGCCTGCACCCTCGACTGCGACATTCCTCTGTATGGACTGCGCCCGCCCGGAGCTTGGATGGAGAGGACTTTGACCGCTGCTCATGATCTTGAAGAGATCGTCGATCTGTTTGCCATCGGCAGGCCATCCAGGAACCCCGATCTCATGCCGGTGAAGATCGCGACTCTTCCTCTCAAGAAAGCGGTTGCCTTGGTGATCGAAGATTGGTCCGACGACAAATTCAGGCAACTGAGCGCGATCATTCAAAGACGATCGGGTCCGGCCATCCGCAGCCTCGACGACATCAAGCATCTCCACGATTGCGCCATTGCAGGCACCGGATGCTGCGGCAAGCCGGCACGCCGAAGCGATTCCTGACATTCCACATGCTCAATCCATCCGGCCGACAACATTGCTCGCGTCGGGCTTGCTGCCTTTGAGCTATGCGTTGGATCGGCGGTGCCATGCAATCGGTGATGCTCGACTCTTGTTCGGGCTTGAGATCTGCTCCCCATAAAAATCTGGAGGAATAAAAAATCCGCTATGGACGAAGACGACGACATTTCCGAACCTCCTCACTCCAATCCGGCCAACGACAATCTGGCTCGTGCCTTCCGATGGATTGGATTGTTGTGCGGCATTGCCATGCTCGGATGGACGGCCGTCCTACTCAGCTGATCGTCACGGGTGGACGAGTCGACAGGCATCGCCTGCTCTGGCATCGTCTCGCAGCATGATTATATGCCGGCATGACAGCGTCGGATGCATCAATCGACGACATCGTTAACGGAAAACAATCGTGAAGACCGGGTTCATGAGCTACGGGATCCTTGTGCTATCGCTGATCCCGGCCTGCATTGCGGGTGTCCATGGCGGCTGGCCTGCCGCCGCCGTCGCTTGGGTCGCGATCGTGTTCATCGGCGGCGGCCTCTACGGTCTCTTCGCGCAGTTCTTCGGCTGGCCGAAGCTGCGGCTGGATGATCTGCCCGTCATCGATGGCTGGCTGCCGTGACAGCCTGAAGTCCTCTGCAAAAGACACGGATCCCGGCACGGTACCGGGCATCACGCGCTTTGATTACGGCTTCACCACCCGGTCGAGTCTGTTGTTCACGAAGAAGTAGAGCTCGCGGCCGCCGGGTTCGGAATAGAGCACCTGCACTTCGCGCTGTCCCTTGCCGCTCTCCCCGACGAGCACATCCGTCGCGGGCTTGCCCTTCAGGCGCACGAGATCGCATTCCGTGATGCCCGGTTCGATGGCGGTCGCCGTCCCGAATCCCGTTACGGTGCAGCGTCCGTCCGGTCCGAGCGTGGGCCCGTCGATAACGGGACCCAATCGGGCGGACGGCGCAGGAGCCGTTGCCACCGCCGAAGCAGTCGGCGCGCTGCTCGTGCTGGTGCAGGCCGCCAGAACCAGCGCCATGAAAGCGACACCTGAGAGAACCTTTATACGCATCACCGTCAATCCCTGTTATCGGCCGCCCTCGCCTGCAGAGCCTCTTCGAAAAGCCGCTGCACATCGGCCTTGAAGGCCTGCCGTGACGCCTGTCGCGAATAGAACATGTGGCCGCCTTCGTAAACACTCAAAGCCACACGCGTCTGGGGGCCGAGCTCGGGAAGCTGGTTCAAGAGGAGCTGTGAAGCGTAATACGGCGTCACCAGATCGGTGAAGCCGTGGGTGACGAGCACACGCAGCTTGCCGTCGAGGGAGAGGGCTTGCCGCAGTTCATCGAGGTTTTCGGGGCCATTGCGCCCGCCGCCCCAGCGCCATGCGCCGTTGATCGATCCGTTCAGCAGGTTGTAGCGCCCCTCAGCCTTGTAGTTCAGGGTATGCGTCAGGTGATGGATGATCGCGCTCGACAGGGGCGCCGTCATCGCATCGAGCACCGGATCCTCGAAGCGGGAAGATTGGGAGGTCGGATTGGGATCGGCGATGGCCACATTGGTATCGTAGGCACTGACGATCTCGGACGATCCGCGCCGCAACTCTCTTTGAACGGTGCGCATGTCGACGCGCCCGGCAAGACGACGCGTCAGTTCGGGATCGAGCCCGCTCAATTCCGCCACGCGTCGACTGACCCGTTCGACGGCCCGCCTGTCCTGTAGCCCCCGCATGAGATCGACGAGATACTCGCCCGACGCATAAGCCTCCGCCTCCTTGAGCGCATCCCGCGAAACCGGGCCCGTGCGGGAGAGTTTCGCCGCGGCAAGGGACGGAAGGAGCGCCGCGTTGGTCCAGGGCGCTCCTGCGGTTCCCTGCTCGAGCCAATCGAAATCGAACACCGGCGAGACGAGAACCAGACCGCTGAAGCCGACGCCTTGATCGCTCTGCAGCTTCTGCGCCAACAGGGGCCCGCGGAAACCGCCATAGCTCTCGCCGACGAAGAATTTCGGCGAGGTGAGCCGGTTCTTCTCCTTCAGCCAGCGCATGACGAAAGCCGCCAACCCGTCGATATCGCCCTGTACGGAATAGAACCGCTCCCGCACCTGATCGCCGCCGACCACGCGACTGTAGCCCGTGCCGGGCGGGTCGATGAACACGAGATCGGTGAAGTCGAGCCAGGTTTCGACGTTGGGCACGAGGGCCGGCGCAGCCGAGGGGCTGATCGTCGACCCATCCATCGGCAGGAGCCAGGGGCCGACCGCAAGAAGATGAAGATAGGCGGAGGATGCACCCGGACCGCCGTTCACGGCGAACGTCACCGGCCTGGTCACCGGATCCGCATCGTCGCGCGTATAGGCGACAAAGCCGATCTCGGCCTGTGGAGTGCCCTGCTGATCCGTCAGCGCCAGATGACCTGCGGTCGCCGTAAAGGACAGGGTCCGTCCCGGAAGCTGCAGGCTGTGGCGCGTCACCGATTCCGGCGGCAGGGCCTGCGCATCCCTGGCTTCAGGCCGAGGCCGGCGCGCCTCCTGCTGCTGACCTTGAGGTGGCTGTTCCCGATTGCCCGCCTGCTCCTGTGCTCCGGCTCCAAGAGGCATCGCCAGAGACAGGGCAAGAACAGCATACAGAGGAAGGCGCATCGCTCGTTTCATCAGGACATCCTTTTGGCCTTCCTGAAACTGGAGAGCATCCCTCCCGTTGCAAGATTCAAGGCGATGAAGAGTTCGTGTTCAGGTGCCTTGTATCAATCTCAGCCCTCATCCCGAGAGTCTGGGCGGACATTCAGCACCTTCGTCGTCACCGGCCTTGTGCCGGTGATCCCGATCCGAAAAGCGCTGCGCTTCCTATCATCGGGATGGCCGGGATACGCCCGGCCATGACGAGGGAGGCGGCCAACCCATTAGGAAAGGGCTATCGAGCATGTCGTCCCGTGAACGCCATCACGCCTTCCGCTGCCAGCGCCCGCGCTCGTCCTGCTGCCAATAGGTCGCGTCGTGGCCGCCCTCCTTCACCGCGCGCCATTGATCGCGGGCGAAGGCGAGAGCCTGGATGTCGTTGCCGTCGAACAGGATCGCGAGGCGCTCGTAGGCGGCGATGTCCCCCGGCAGATCGGCGCCTTCCAAGAGGAAGCGGATCGAGGCGCCGTTGGCGTTGTCGCCGGATAGGGTGATGAGAATCGGCTGGTCCGCCGCATGGGCCTCGCGGTCCGTGCCGTGCGGCAGGAAGCTTTCATCGGTGAAAGTCCACAGGTGATCGTCGAGTGCGGACATGCGCTCTTCGGTCGTCACTTGCACCACCGCGCGCCAGCCCCGCTCCAGCGTCTTCTGCAGGAGCGTGGGCAGCACGGACTCGAGCGGCTGATGCTGGAGGTGATAGAAAAGGACCTCGGTCATCGATGATCACGATCCCTTGCGGTCGCAAAGGGTTGCACTGCGTGCGAGGTCCTTTTCCGCTCTCATCCTCGAGCCTCGTAATGGTCGCGCACGAGACGGTCGAGAAGGCGCACGCCCCAGCCGGAGCTCCAGCCCTTGTTGATCTCGTTCTGCGGCGAGCCCATGGCGGTGCCCGCGATGTCGAGATGCGCCCATGGCACGTCGTTGACGAAACGCTGAAGCAGCGCCGCGGCCGTGCTCGAGCCGCCGAAACGGCCGGCCGCGTTCTTCATGTCGGCGAACCTGGATTCGATCATCTTGTCGAATTCCGGGCCCAGGGGCATGCGCCACACGCGTTCGCCCGTCGCTTTGCCGGCGGCTGTCAGGCGCTCGGCCAACTCGTCGTTGTTCGAGAAGAGACCCGCGTATTCCTGCGCCAGGGCCACGAGAATCGCGCCGGTCAGGGTCGCGAGATCGATCATGAACTTCGGCTTGAAGCGATCCTGCACGTACCAGAGCACGTCAGCCAGCACGAGGCGTCCTTCGGCATCCGTGTTGATGATCTCGATGGTCTGGCCCGACATGGTGGTGACGATGTCGCCGGGACGCTGGGCATTGCCGTCCGGCATGTTCTCGACGAGGCCGATGGCGCCGACCACGTTGGCCTTGGCCTTGCGACTCGCGAGCGCATGCATGAGGCCGACGACGCAGGCGGCGCCCGCCATGTCGCCCTTCATGTCCTCCATGCCGGCGCCCGGCTTGATGGAGATGCCGCCGGAATCGAACACCACCCCCTTGCCGATGAAGGCGATGGGCTTGTCGTTGGCCTTGCCGCCGTTCCAGCGCATGATGGCAATCCGTCCGCCGCGCGCGGAGCCCTGCGCCACGCCGAGAAGCGCATGCATGCCGAGCTTCTTCATGGCCCTGTCGTCGAGGATTTCGACCTCGACACCGAGCTTGGCGAGAGCCTGGGCGCGAGCGGCGAATTCCTGGGGACCGAGAACATTCGGCGGCTCGTTGACGAGGTCGCGGGCGATGATGACGCCCTGCTGGATGCCCTCGCGGGCCTTGTAGATCTTCCTGACCGCGGCGGGATCCGCCACGCTGAGAACGAGGCGGCCGCCATTCTTGGCGTCGTTGTCGTCCTTCTTGGTCTTGTAGCGGTCGAAGCTGTAGCGGCGCAGCTGGACGCCGATCGCGATGTCGGCGACCGCGTCCGGCGTGACCTCGATCTCGGGCAGATCCAGCACCACCGTCGCGAGCTTGCCGTTCACCTTGCCCGCGATCAGGCCGCCCAGCTGGACGAAATCGACATTGGTCCGATCTTTCTCGCCGCCTACGCCGATCACGAGCAGCCTGTCGACCGAAAGGCTGGAGGGAACGACGATGGACATGGCGGACTTCGCCTTGCCCTTGAAATTCTCGGCCGCCGCCGCCTTGGCGATGAGATCGACGGCTTTCGGGCCCAGCTGCTTGGCAACCGCTGCCGTGGGCTTGAGATTCTCCCCGACGAAGACGATGAGATCGCCGGATTCAACCTTGCCATGGGCCTGGAAGTCGATCTTGAAGCTGTCGGCCATGAAATCCTCTTTGTTGTGATGCACATCGCCGGTCTTCGAGCCGGCTGCGACGCTGATGATTGGGACATATACCATATGGCGGGTTATGGCACGGGGAAGCCGCCGTGAAATCGGCGCAATTCCAGGCTGTTGAAAACAGCCGTCTTGCCTGAGATCAGATGACACGATACCCAGGACTCCACCGCCCGGGGGCGAAGGGCTTTATGACACTTCTCGAACGCTACATCCTGAAAAACACTTTCAATGCCTTCGCCGCATGCCTCGTCGCTCTGACGGGCGTGATCTGGATCACGCAGGCCCTGCGCGAGCTCGACCTGCTGACAGGCAAGGGCCAGACCCTTCTGATCTTCCTCACGGTGACGGGTCTGTCCCTGCCCGCCCTGATCAACGTCATCGCTCCGGTCGCCCTGTTCCTCGCCACCCTCTATACCCTGAACAAGCTGAACGGCGATTCCGAGCTGATCGTCATGAGTGCCGGCGGCATGCCGCCGCAGCGCCTCCTGCGGCCCTTCGTGGCCCTGGCCGCCTTCGTCTGCGCCGTCGTGGCCATCATCTCGGTCTATCTCATGCCCGCGAGCTTCCAGGAGCTGCGCCAGCTGTTCACGAAGATCAGGGCCGATTTCGTGGGCACAATGGCAAAGGAAGGGCAGTTCATCACCCTGGAGAACGGCATCACCTTCCATTACCGGGAGCGCTCGGGAGACGCCCTTCTCGGGATCTTCATGGAAGATCTGCGGGAGAAGGACAAAGCCATCGTCTATCTTGCCGAGCGCGGCCAAACCGTCGAACAGAGCGGAAACGCCTATCTCGTGCTCCAGAAGGGCAGCGTTCAGCGGAAGGAGCCCAACAGCCGCGATTCGTCGATCGTGGCCTTCGAGCGCTACGCGGTCGACCTGTCGGCCTTCAACAAGGAAGGCGGAGAAGTCATCTACAAGCCGCGCGAGCGAAGCACCACCCAGCTCCTGTTCCCTGACAAGAACGAGCTTCTTTACCAGGAGCAGCGGGGGCGCTTCCGGGCCGAGCTGCACGATCGGCTGTCGTCCTGGCTCTACCCGCTTGCCATGATGGTCATCGCCTTTGCCGCCCTTGGTGAAGCCCGGACGACCCGTCAGGGACGCAGTCTCGCCATTGCCAGCGCGGTCGTTGCGATCGTGCTCTTGAGAATTCTCGGCTTTGCTGCATCGAGCGCCGTTGCGCGAACGCCGGCGGCGGTGATTGCGGTCTATGGCGTGCCTCTGGCGGGCATCCTCGTCAGCCTGCTGTTCATCTTCAAGGGACCGGCCATGCGATCCGCACAGGCGAAGTTTCAGGCGGCAATCCGCAATCTGCTTCCGTCGCGCTCCCCCGCACCTCAGAAGGCCTGACCATGCTGATCGGCCGCACCCTCGGGCTCTATTTCTCGCGACAGTTCATCAAGACTATTTTCCTGGTTTTCGCGACTGTCTTCACCCTCGTCTATACCCTGGACTTCGTGGAGCTCATGCGCCGGGCGGGCGACGCGCCTGCCGCAACGCCCGCGGTGATTGCCCAGCTTGCCCTGTTCCGCACACCCGCCATCGCCGAGCAGGTCATGCCGTTCGCCGTGTTGTTCGGCAGCATGGCAGCGCTCCTCCAGCTCAGCCGCAAGCTCGAACTGGTAGTGGCGAGAGCAGCCGGCATTTCCGCATGGCAATTCCTGCAGCCCGGGCTCTTGATCGCCCTCTTGATCGGCGTCGTGTCCGTGACCGTCTACAACCCGGTCTCGGCTGTCCTCAAGCAGCGGGCATCCGTCTTGGAAACGCAGACTTTTTCCCGGGCCGTTCAAACCCGGGAGAAGCCGATTTGGATCCGCCAGAGGAGCCAGGACGGACAGGCCATCTTCCGTGGCGACGGCTCGGCCACCGACACGGCAACCCTTTACGGGGTCACGGTCTATGCCTTCGATCAGGCGGGAACCTTCACCCATCGGGTCGAAGCCAAGGAGGCGACCCTGCATGAGGGCTTCTGGGAGCTGAAGGATGCCCGGATCCTCTCGGCCACCGAGGAGCCCCAGGCCCATGACCGCTACCTGATCGCCTCGAGCCTCCAGCCCTCGCAGGTTCGACAGAGCTTCATCGATCCCGATGCGGTCCCATTCTGGGATCTCAAAGAGACAATCAACCGCATGGAGCAGGCGGACATCAACACCACCACCTACCAGCTGCATTACGACCTGCTTATGGCCCGTCCTCTTTTGTTCATCGCCATGGTTTTCGTGGCCGCATCCGTATCGTTAAGATTCTTTCGATTTGGTGGTGTAGCGATAATGGTTCTGGGTGGCGTCGCGGCCGGGTTCATGCTTTATGTCGCCACGGAGCTTATGGCGGAGCTTGGCGCCTCCGGAATCATCAGTTCCCTTGTTGCGGCCTGGTTCCCGGCTGTAGTAGGCAGTCTGTTAGGGACCTTGGCGTTATTGCACCAAGAGGACGGCTGACCGGCCTCGATAAGAAGGTTTGCGAAGGAGTGGGGATGCGGCGGCTTAAGACAACGATCGCAACGTCTGCGGTCGCAGTGGCGCTATTCGCTGCTGGGTCTATGCCTGCGCTTGCCCAGGCAACCCTGAACGAAGCCATTGGCGCTCGCGCCCAGTCCGGATCGGGCCAGGACCGGCTTCTGGTCGATGCCAAGGAAATCGTCTACGACAACGACAAGAACACGATTGCCGCCTCCGGCGACGTCCAGATGAACTACCAGGGTCGGACGCTCCAGGCTGACCGGGTCACCTACGACCGGAATACCGGTCGGGTCTTCGCCGAAGGCAATGCCCGCCTCACGGATGCCAGCGGCACCGTCGCCACGGGCGATCGATTCGAGCTGACGGACGACTTCAAAAACGGTTTCATCGATTCCTTGAGGGTGGTTCAAACCACCGTCGAGCAGGGCCGTCCCCTCACGACCCGTTTCTCGGCCCCGCGCGCCGAGCGCGCCGAGGGCGAGACGACGGTTTTCGAGCGCGGCACCTATACGGCCTGCGAACCCTGCAAGGACAATCCCGAACGGCCCCCGCTCTGGCAGGTCAAGGCCGCGAAGATCATCCACAACAACAGCGAACGGACGATCTATTACGAGGATGCAACCCTCGAGCTCCTCGGCATTCCGGTCGCCTACCTGCCCTATTTCTGGACCCCCGATCCGACGGTCAAGCGTAAGACGGGCTTCCTGTCGCCGCGTTATGTCTATTCCACCTCGCTCGGCTACGGCGCCACCGTCCCGTTCTTCTGGGCGATCGCACCGAACTACGACCTGACGATCAGCCCGACTTTCTTGAGCCGGCAGGGCATTCTGGGTCAGGCCGAGTGGCGCCATCGGCTTGAGAACGGCGTCTACAACGTCCGCGTGGCTGGCATCTCGCAGCAGGAGCCCGATGCCTTCCTCCAGCCGCCCTACGGGGCTGGAAATCGCGACTTCCGCGGCTCGCTCGAGACGACCGGCCTTTTCTACATCAATCAGAACTGGCGTTGGGGCTGGGACATAGCACTGCTCTCGGACAAGTGGTTCCTGTCGAACTACAAGATCCGCAGCGAGAGCCTCAGCGCGTACTATATCAAGGAATCGATCTCGACCCTGTATCTCCAGGGACAGGGCGATCGCTCCTTCTTCGACGTGCGGGGCTATTACTTCCAGACCCTGTCCAGCAACGAGTGGCAGAAGCAGCAGCCGATCGTCGCTCCAGTCCTGGATTACAACAAGCGCTTCACCCCCCCGACCATCGGCGGCGAGTTCGCCCTCGACGTGAACGTGACCAGCCTCTCGCGCCAGGCCGCCCAATTCGATCCGCTATCAGTCGCCAACACCACCTATTACGGCGTGGCCCAGACCTGCGTGATCTTCGATCCCGCATCCTGCCTCGTCCGCGGCATCAGCGGCTCGACCTCACGGGCATCGGTCACCGCGTCCTGGCGCCGTGAGTTCGTCGACCCGATCGGTCAGGTCTGGACGCCTTTCGCCTATGTCAGGGCCGACCAGTTCTGGATTTCCCCGGATTTCAACGGGTACCAGAACGCGCAGCTCGGCAACTTCATCGACACGGACGACGATTATCTCTTCCGCGCCATGCCGGCCGTCGGTGTCGAATACCGCTATCCCTTCATCGCGAGCCTCGGGACCTCCGGCAAGCAGATCCTCGAGCCGATCGCGCAGGTGATCGCCCGCCCGAACGAAACCGGGATCGGCAGTCTCCCCAACGAGGATGCCCAGAGCCTGGTGTTCGACGACACCTCCCTGTTCGATTGGGACAAGTTCTCCGGCTATGATCGGGCCGAAGGCGGCGTCCGCGCCAATCTCGGCGTCCAGTACACCGTGACGGGTGCCGACGATTTCTACGCCAACGTGCTGTTCGGTCAGTCTTATCAGATCGCTGGGCGCAACTCGTTCCGGCAGGGCGATCTCGCCAATGTGGGGCTGGATTCGGGGCTTGACTCGCGGGCTTCCGACTATGTCGGCCGCTTCCAGATCTCCCCGAATGCGAACTTCGCCCTCGTGACCCGTGCGCGATTCGACCAGGAGAACTTCGACGTCAATCGGATCGAAGCCGGGTTCCGGGCGAATTTCAATCCGTACCTGCCGGTGTCGACCTCGCTGACCTATGCAAACTATGCTGCTCAGCCCGCCATCGGGTTCCCGATGCGCCGCGAGGGCCTGCTCGGCTCGGCCCGGTGGGACATCTCGCCGAACTGGTACGTGACCGGCTCGGTTCTCCTCGATCTCGACCGCTATCTCCTGGCGCGCGAAACCTATCTCACCCAGCTCGCGACCAATCCCGATGCGGTCTACGACCGCGAAAATGCCCTCTATTTGAGCGGCATGTCCCTTGGCCTGGGCTATATGGACGAGTGCACGACCTTCTCGATCAGCTACAGCGTGACCCCGCGCGAGGTGGTGCGGAACTCGGGTGAGAAGAACCAGAACCACACCATCGCGTTCAGCCTCGAGTTCCGGTCTCTGGGCGAAGTGGGCTATAGTCAGAACCTGAACGGCACTGACGATGAATGATGGGGCAGCGGCCCGGTGTCAGGTTTAAACCAACGCCCTCTCCTGCTTACCCAAGGTGATCCGGCAGGGATCGGGCCAGAACTCAGCCTGAGAGCTTGGCTCGAGCGGGATCGAGCCTCCCTGCCGCCTTTTGCCGTCATCGGCGATCCCGACCATTTCGCCCGGGTCGCCGACACATTCGGATGGACGATTCCCATCGCGCCTGTCGAGCCGCAGCAAATCCAATCCGCCTTTTCAAGCACGCTTCCCGTTATTCCGCTGAGCGTCTCGGTTTCCGCCGAGCCGGGGACGCATGATGCGGCCAATGCTCCGTCCGTCATCGAAGCCATCGAGACGGCGGTACGGCTCGTCCGAGCGGGCTCAGCGGCCGCTGTCGTGACAAATCCCATCGCCAAGCATGTGCTCTATAAGGCCGGCTTCCGGCACCCGGGGCATACGGAGTTTCTCGCGGCTCTCGCTGCGAAAGGCAGCGAGGAAACCTATTATCCGGTGATGATGCTATGGAGCGAGCAGCTCGCCGTGGTTCCCGTCACGGTCCACATCCCCCTCTCGGACGTGCCCTCCGCCCTGACCACGGACCTGATCGTCCTCACCGGGCGGATCGTCGCTCGGGAGCTGCGGGAGCGGTTCGGCATCGCCAATCCACGGCTCGCCCTCGCAGGCCTTAACCCTCATGCCGGCGAAAACGGCGCGATGGGAACGGAGGACGAGACGATCATCGTCCCGGCCATCGATATCCTGCGCGCCGAGGGTATTCAGGTGGCAGGTCCCCTGCCGGCGGACACCATGTTCCATGCCCATGCCCGGAGCCGCTACGATGCGGCCCTTGCCATGTATCACGATCAGGCCCTGATCCCGATCAAGACCATTGCCTTCGACGAGGCGGTGAACGTCACTCTCGGGCTTTCTTTCGTGCGGACGTCGCCCGACCATGGCACGGCCTTCGACATCGCGGGCAAGGGCATCGCCCGCCCCGACAGTCTCATGGCGGCCCTGAAGCTCGCCGCCCGCCTGGGGCGCCCATGAGCCAGATCGATGACCTTCCCCCCTTGCGCGAGGTGGTGCGCACACATGGGCTGATGGCCAAGAAGTCGCTCGGCCAGAACTTCCTGTTCGACCTCAATCTCACCAGCCGCATTGCCCGCTCCGCGGGACCTCTCGAAGACGCGACGGTCATCGAAGTCGGCCCCGGACCGGGCGGCCTGACCCGCGCGATCCTCGCGGCCGGTGCGAGAAAAACGATCGCCATCGAGCGCGATTCCCGCTGCCTGCCCGCGCTTGCCGAGATCGCCGAGCGCTACCCGGGCCGACTGGAGGTTGTCGAAGCCGATGCCTTGGAGTTCGACCCGCGTCCTTTGGTCGGCGATGGGCTCGTCCGCATCATCGCGAATTTGCCCTACAATGTCGGTACCGCCCTACTGACCGGCTGGCTCACCGGCGAGGCTTGGCCGCCCTGGTGGGCTTCGCTCACCGTCATGTTCCAGCGCGAGGTGGCCGAACGCATCGTAGCGGACGAGAGCGATCCGAAGAACTATGGCAGGCTCGGCGTTCTCTGCGGCTGGCGGACGGAGGCGCGCATCCTCTTCGACGTGCCGCCTTCCGCCTTCGTGCCGCCGCCGAAGATCACCTCGAGCGTGGTCCACCTGACTCCACGCGCCAGCCCGCTGCCCTGCCGCATCGGCGCCCTGGAAGCCGTGACCCGCGCGGCCTTCGGACAGCGCCGCAAGATGCTGCGCCAAAGCCTGAAATCCATCGCTCCGGATCCTGCCCCGATCATCAGTGCGGCGGGGCTCGAGGAAACGACCCGCGCCGAGAACATCCCGGTGGAAGGCTATGTGGCGCTCGCCAATGCCTATGATGAGATGAGAAAGCAGCTGGGCTGAGATTGGCGCCTGTCGCTCGTCCTCTCGCAGTCTCCGCCTATATGGAGCTGCTGGACCGGCGCGGTCGGCCCCTCTTCATGAGACCTTAACCGCGCCTCTTCCAATATCGGACGTTATATGTGCGGCCTTCAGCGGCTGCGAGAGGAGAAAGCGGGCATGTCGCAGCCGCGCAAGACAATCGGACTTCTGTTCGGGGGACGCTCTGCGGAGCATGAGGTCTCGAAGCTGTCGGCGGCCAATGTCCTGCGGGCGCTCGATCCGGACCGTTACGACATCGTCCCCATCGGCATCGGCCGGGACGGACGCTGGCTCCTCTGCGACAGCGGCAATGGCGGCGGAAGAGGCGCTCAGTCCCTGGAGATCCCCGACGGAGCCCCGCAAGTGACCTTGCTTCCCGGCGGCGCCGGCGAGACGATCGTTCTGAACGGAAGCGCAGCATCGCGTTCCCTGCGCCTCGATGCGGTCGTTCCGGTGCTCCACGGACCGAACGGCGAGGACGGCACGGTCCAGGGCTTTCTCGAACTCGCCAATGTTCCCTATGTCGGCTCCGGCGTGATGGGCTCCGCCGCCGGGATGGACAAGGACATCGCCAAGCGCCTGTTGCGCGACAGCGGCCTGCCGGTGGTTCCGTTCCTGACGCTGACGCTGCGCACCCGCATCGACTACCGGTCGGCCGCGGACGCGCTCGGCACGCCCGATCTCTTTGTCAAGCCGGCCAATATGGGCTCGTCCGTCGGTGTGTCCCGCGCCTCGTCCGCGGAGGAGTTCGACAAGGCCTGCGAGCGTGCCTTCCGTTATGACCGAAAGGTGCTCGTGGAGCGCAGCGTCACGGGCGCTCGCGAGATCGAATGCTCGGTGCTGGAGGATGCCGCTGGCGAGGTGCGCGCATCACCACTGGGCGAGATCGTGCCCGCCGGCAATCACGGCTTCTACAGCTATGACGCCAAGTACATCGACGCGGACGGCGCGCTCCTGCGCATCCCGGCGGACCTCTCGCCAACTCAGGCGCGCCGCATCCAGGAGCTTGCCGTCGAGACGTTCAAGGTTCTGGCGTGCGAGGCCCTGGCCCGTGTCGACTTCTTCCTGGATCCAAAGAATGACGACGGGCTCTTCGTCAATGAGGTGAATACCCTGCCGGGTTTCACGGCGATCAGCATGTATCCCAAGCTCTGGGAGGCCGGTGGCCTGCCTCAGAACGAGTTGATGGAAGTGTTGATCGGGCATGCCATCGCCCGTCACGAGCGCCGGAATTCGCTGGCTCTCGTCTTAGCTTGAGTTTAGCCATTTCTGACGGGTGATGTGAGAGCGAGGGGCGGCGAAGCGAACGATGCGGTAGACTGGCAGAGTTTCCGCCAAGAGACGCCGCCATGCTGCACCTGCCCGCCCGCTTCGCCG
>NZ_VOSK01000729.1 GCF_009296175.1 Microvirga tunisiensis
CTTCTTCCTGAAAATCAAGCACTTCAGACGCATCGCCACGCGCTACGAACAGACCCCACGGGCGTTTATGTCAATCCTTTGCCTCGTCAGCGCGTTCATCTGGACCAAATGAATGTCAACGCGCTCTAAGCGGCGAGGAGGAGAAGGCGAGACATGGTCATTTTGACTCCGTTTCTCACACACGCCCGACACGGCCACGTGTGGTTGACTGACCTCACATTCGCCCCCGCTTCCGCTTCGTCTTTGATCGGGATCAATTGCAGCCAAGCTAGCAACGAAATTGACATCGAGAGCGGCAATGCAGTGCCCAAGCTGCAACAGTGAGGAGCACGCCGCGCGGCTCTGCCGCAAACAATTTGTACTAGATTTTCAGCTACCGTGCTTGAGATCTCAGGGTGGAGTAACAGATGTTCAAGGGCCGGCATTTTGATCAATCGGTGATTCTTTTATGCGTTCGGTGATATCTGGCTTACAGCCTCGGTCCCCGTGACTTGGAGGAGATGATGACCGAGCGCGGCATCACCGTTGACCACGCGACAGTGCACGACCTGTGAGAAGATCCCTTTGGCAGACCAGCTCGCATCTCTTCGCACGAGCTGCCCTCTCAGGATGCCCGCGCGAATGGAGCAGCGGTCAACTGATCTTCGCTCATGTTGACGGACACCTTTGCTAAGCTGCTGCGGGAGCGGGAAGGTGTTTGATGACGAAGACGAGACGGGAATTCACCCCAGAGTTCAAACGAGATGCCGTCGTCCTGCTGGAGAGTAGCGGCCGACCCCTGATGCAGATTGCGACCGAGCGGGGGATTTCATCCTCGATGCTGCGCAACTGGCGGAGCGTCGTGCATGGCGGCATCCCGCGGTCGAGGGCTGGCTCGAAGGTTGCGCCGACCCGTTCTGCTGCAATGGTGTCTCCAGCCGATCAGGCGGCCGAGATTGCGCGGCTGCGGCATGGACTCGATCGCACGCGCATAGAGCGCGATGTTTTAAAGCAGCGCATCCACTCAGCGCTCGGGTATCTCACACCCGAGTAAGCTGAGAGGAAAGCGAGCTAACCCAGTGTCCACGCAGTCGGGGGAAGATCAGGTCTATCCAGCCGGTGTGCAGATGGTTGCCTCCACCACCACACGCGGACGACCGCGTAAGACGCTGACCCCTGGTCAGCAATCGATCTCGGCCAAGGCCATGCTGGCCAAGATGTCATGCCGCCGGATCACGTGGCGGCACGGCACCAAGGGGCCGCTACAAGCGTGATTTGCCGCCATGCGGGTGCGGGTCGCCTATGGACCGGCGGTTCAGTTGCGCGGGCATATCGCCCAACATCTGTCCGGTGACGAGGTCTGGTTGGTGGGTGAACACCGCTCGCCGGACGAGCGCAGGTACTATTGTAGCGCGACGCGCGAATGTGTGAGTAAGGCGACGGCCAGATTTACGAGATGTCGCCTCCGGTTGAAGTCGACCTACCGTGTCACGGGACGACACGGAGGAGCGCATGAGCCGGCTCGATCAGGAG
>NZ_VOSK01000730.1 GCF_009296175.1 Microvirga tunisiensis
TCTGATCCGCCTTCTGGTCAAGCGCGTTGAGATTGATCGCGGCGACATCACGGTGGTGTTCCGTGTCGCTCCGCCGCCCGATCCGAGCTATGGTGGTTCAGACAGCGGCAGTTTGCACCATTGTAGGAGGGGTCGTCTCGCCATTGCTCGCCAACATCTATCTTCATGAGTTGGATTTCTTTGTGGAGCAACTCAGGGAAAACTTCGACAAAGGTGAACACCGAAGAAATAACCGTGCCTACTTCCGGCATGCGTCTAAACTTCGGCGCCTCAAGCTGCAGATCAGTCAGTTACGTGAGAAAGGACAAAATGACGAAGCATCCGATCTCGTCTTTAAGCACGATGAACTGCGTGCAGAGATGATAAAGATGCCTTCGGTCGATTGGATGGACCCCGGCTTTAAACGCCTGCGTTACATCCGCTATGCCGATGATTTCCTTATTGGAATAATTGGTAGCAAGGAAGACGCCAGAGGTATTATGGCCCAAGTGAAGGAGTTCCTTCACTCAGCTTTGAACCTCAACGTATCAACCGAGAAAAGCGGAGTTCGTAAGGCAAGTCATGGGGCGCGGTTCCTTGGATATGATGTCCAAGTGTACACCGGAAAGCATCGCGTTCGATACAAACTCGGCCGCGGTCGACCGGCTCTTGCAAGGACTCTGGTTGAGAAAACTCAGATCAGCGTTCCTCATGAGAAAGTGCAGGCCTTTGCGAAACGACATGGATATGGCACCCATGCCACTCTTGACGCCACACACAGGACTGAACTCCTCCATCTAGACGACATCGAAATCGTCAAGGTCTACAACGCCGAGTTCAGAGGCTTCGCCGCGTATTATGCCTTGGCATTTGACGTTAAGCGCAAGCTCTCAAAGCTTGGTCTCCTGTGGTCCTCAAGTCTCTTCAAAACGCTTGCGCATAAGCACAGGTCGTCCGTCCGGGCGATAATTGACAAGGTCAAAGTACAGCCAGGAGTTCACGTCGTTCGTGAAACTGTGAATGGCAAAGTGATAGAGGTTAATGTCTGGAAGCTAGCTGACCTTAAACGGAAGTTGATCTTCGAGAATATTGATAATATTCCCCGAACATCAGATCTCCGTCTAAGTCGGACCAGCTTGGCACAACGCCGAGCCGCTGAGCGGTGCACCCACTGCTCGACGACCCAAGGTCCGTTCCACCTTCATCACACAAATCCCGTCCGGACTATCAAACGGACAGGTCTTGATAAACTGCGGCAAGCCCGTGCAAGGAAGGTTATCTCCCTCTGTACGCCCTGCCATCGGTTGCGTCATTCCGGACAACTACCTGATTTACGATCAAGCAGATGAAAGCGGAGAGCCGTGTGCGGCAAAAGTCGCATGCACGGTTCGGGGAGGGGGAGTGTACGCATCCGAGGTGGGCCGCCTTGTAGGAATTGTCGGATTTGGCACTGACTGTCCTTATTGACGTCAAAAAGGACAGTGCGGCTATGGATCGAGTTGAGATTGTCGATACGGGTCGGCGTCGTCG
>NZ_VOSK01000731.1 GCF_009296175.1 Microvirga tunisiensis
AGATCCTATGAGGCGACGGACAGTGGAACTCGGGTAGGGTTTCGGGGTCCGACATCCGAACCCTGGAGACGCCCCATGGACCTCTCAACCGTTGCTCTGCCCGTCAGCGAGAAGCCTGCCACACTTTTCGTGGCCCTGGAATTGAGCAAGGCGACTTGGCTTGTCGCGCTCCACTCGCCAGCGGCCGACAAGGTCAGCCTGCATCGCCTGGCTGGGGGCGACACGCAGGAGTTGCTCACGCTGATCGCACGCAAGCGCGATCACGCGCAAACCGCCCTGGCGCGTCCGGTGCACGTGATGTCGTGCTACGAGGCAGGCTATGACGGGTTCTGGCTGCATCGTCTCTTGTGCGCGTCCGGTCTCGACAACCGGGTGCTGGACGCGGCCAGTATCCTGGTCGACCGCCGGTCACGCCGTGCCAAAACAGATCGGCTCGATGCTGCGGCGCTGCTGCGCACCCTGATGGCCCTCGACCGCGGGGAGCCGCGGGTCTGCCGCGTGGTGCGGGTTCCCAGTCCGGAGCACGAGGATGAGCGCCGGCGCAGCCGGGAGCGAGCCCGGCTTGTCAACGAGCGGGGTCAGCATGCGAGCCGGATCAAGGGATTGCTGATGACCCAGGGCATCCGCGACTTTGCGCCCACGCGGCGCAATTGGCGCGAGCGGCTTGCAGAGCTGCGCACGGCTGATGGGCGGGCTCTCGCCGCCTGCCTGACGGCCGAGATCGAGCGGGAGTGCCGCCGCTTGTGGCAGGTGATCGGCATGATTGCGGAGGTCGAGGCCGAACAGGTTCACGCCGCTGAGAAAGCGGCCACCGGGGCCATCCAGCTAAGCCGGCTGCGCGGCATCGGCCTGACCAGCGCCAGCATCCTGGCCGACGAGGTCTTCTTTCGCAGCTTTCAGAACCGGCGCGAGATCGCCGGCTATCTCGGCCTGGCCTCCAGCCCCTGGAACAGCGGCGCGGTCAGCCGCGATCAAGGCCTTCAGCGATCGGGCAACCCACGCGCGCGCCGCACCGCGATTGAGCTGGCCTGGCTGTGGCTGCGGCACCAACCCGAGAGCGATCTGGCCCGCTGGTTCCAGGAGCGCGTCGGCGCCGGCAAGGGGCGCATCCGCCGCACAATGATCGTAGCTCTGGCCCGCAAGTTGATGGTCGCCCTGTGGCGGTATGTGACGCAAGGGCTGGTGCCGGAAGGAGCGGTCATCAAGAGTTAGCTCAGAGTTCGACGCGTAGTGACCAGCGTTGCTCGCGACGAAGCAGGATGGATGTGGACCGTATGCCCCCCAGGGCTTTGATGCCGTCAAAAAGATGGGTTCCATCCCTCCTGGCCTCGCAGACTGACCCGTGCATGCGGGATATGGGTGCAGGCTCCTGGTGAGCCGACCGGATATGAGGTGATGTGGACTTTTGCTCCACAGCTGACCGCGAGGCCAATCCTGATGTCGTCTGCAAGCGATCCCGTCGCTGCGCACCACCCTTGACGCGATAGGCCTCATATGAGGGGG
>NZ_VOSK01000732.1 GCF_009296175.1 Microvirga tunisiensis
GTCAGCCGCGTGCGCAGCAGCCGCCGGACATCGTCGGAGAACTCGCATCCCGGACGCGCCTTCAGGTGGCCGATCCGCTCCTCGAGCAGGGTTCGCATCATCGGATCGGCTCCGGCGACCCGCCGCTTCAGGTCACGGGCCGGGAACACGACGGCGGCTGCGCACCAAGCGTCAAGATCTGATGCTGGCGGTTGGTGCGGATGCGGTCCGCGTCCGGTTGTGCTGATCCTTGTCATCTTCGTGCCACTCGCCTGCACGGCTCGGCCTCGGTACGGAGCACTTGCGTTGAACCGGAAACAGGCGCTCTCTGAAAGGCGGCGGTTTCAATGATGAGAATGCACCTCGACCACGACGCACCGGCACGGCTGCTTGGCAGCCTGGCACTGCTGTTCTTTGTATGGGCGGGGGCTCCGTCCGCCAACGCCCAAGCCCCGTCGACGCAGAACCCTCCCCCGCCCCAGGTGCAGCAGCTCCTGAACCTCATGCAGGATCCTGCCGTTCGCGGCTGGGTCGACCAACAGCAGAAGTCCTCGCCGGTAATCGCAGAGCAGTCGCCGGCCGCCACCCGGACGACAGCCTCCGAGATGACCGGATCCGAGATGATGGCGGCTCGGACCGCCAGCATGCGGGACCATCTCGCTGCCCTCACCGCGGCCGCGCCGCGCCTGCCGGGCGAGTTCCGCAATGCTGCGGATCGCCTGCTCGCCGAGTTGCGCGGCCGCAGCCTCCTCGGCGTGTTGATCCTCGTCCTCGGGTTCATCGCCCTGGGTGCTGGAACCGAATGGCTCTTCAGGAGGGTCACCGCCCACCCGCAGCAGCGGATCGTTGCGCTACCCATTGACACGGCGTCCGCCCGGATGCGCACGATCGGCCTGCGTCTCGCCTTCGGCGTCAGCGAAGTGGCAATTTTCGGGCTCGGGAGCGTCGGTGCGTTCCTCGCCTTCGACTGGCCGCCACTCTTGCGGCAGGTCGTTCTTGTGTATCTGGTCGCGGCCGTGGTCCTGCGCTTGGCATTGGTCCTGGGTCGATTTCTCCTGGCGCCGGACATCGGCAGGCCGCAGGATGCGGAGCGCTTTTGCGTCATCCCATTATCCGCCGATGCCGCCCGGTTCTGGTTTCGGCGGCTGGCGCTCTTCGTCGGGTGGTTCGGCTTCGGGTGGGCCACGCTCGATGTCCTCAGCGCTCTGGGGTTCTCGCCCGAGGCGCGTGAGCTCGTGGCCTATACCCTCGGGCTTGGCCTCCTTGCCATCGCCCTGAATATTGTGTGGGCTCGGCCTCGCGCAGCGGACGCCCTCCCCGACGTCACGCGGCACCCCACCCATCACAGGATTGCTCCCTGGCTTCTGTCCGTTTGCCTGGTGCTGCTGTGGGGGCTTTGGGTCGTGGGGTTCATGCGCCTGTTCTGGCTCGTGGCGGTCGCTCTCCTCCTGCCCGGGGCCATCAAGGTCGCCCGGATGGCGAGCCATCATGTCTCGCGTCCGGCTTCAGGATCCGAGGCACCGT
>NZ_VOSK01000733.1 GCF_009296175.1 Microvirga tunisiensis
TCGCCGAAGGCGAGGCCGTCAAGCACGAGACCCAGGGGTCGACGGATCTGGCCGCCGAGGGCGAGGATGCCGAGAAGGAGCAGACGTTCGGCGAGGCGCTCGACGAGATGGGTTGGCAGCCTGTGCCGCCCCTGACAGTCCGCTCCGGCAGTCCCGGCAGGCGGCTGAAGCTCTCTCGTCCTCCGGAGGATGCTGTCCTGATCGCCGAGGGCGAGGCCGGCAGGCACGAGACCTTGCGGCTGGCCGGGGGCTACCTCGAAGAGCCACTCGCCGCCGAGTGGCTCGGCACCTCGGTCGATGATCTGCGCCGCGATGTCGAGACGGGCGCCTGGATCGCCGTCGAGATCGACGGGCGCTTGGTGGTCCCAGCCTGCATGATGCGGGACTCCGTGACCGTCCAGATCCTGCGCAGGATCCTCGCCGTGATGCCGATCCGGTCGCCGTGGATGCGGCTGGACTGGCTCGTCAGACCCAGCGAGGAACTCGGGGGGCTGAGCCCCATGGAAGCCATACGGGACTGCCGGGAGGCGGAGGTGCGGGATCTGGCGCGCTCGCACGGTGCCGACTGAGGAGACATGAGCATGCCATCCCCCCCTCCGCCCCCTCGGCCTTGCCGTTTCTCTTCGCCTCAACCATCCCGACAACTTGCTGGCCGAACTCCGGGAAAAACCGTGGCCCGAATTGCGGGGGATACTGGCCAAGGAATCAATACGGGCGGCCGTCGCGCTCGCCGACACGGCGCGGCTCTTTCAGGAGCCCCGCGACCCGCTGCGGGCGGTCACAAGCCCGCGGTTCGTTGCCGAGACGAGGGAGGTTGCCGTCGCGCTGCTGGTGGTCGTCGGTCTGCCGTGGCCCGGGGTGCCGGATGCGGATAGGGAGAGGGCAACGGCGGCATACACCGACATCGCCGAGGGCTGCGGGCTCCTGGCGGGCGGCGTAGTCCCCCGGCCCGACACGAACAGCTTCCTCACGAACGTCGCCAAAGCCATCGGCTGCCGCGGCGGGCCGATCCGCTGGACATTCTCCACCCTGCCGGACTGGACATAAGGCCCCTGGGAGGAGGCCGTCGACCACTAGCCGCGCCTCAAGTCTTCGATAGTAATCCCCGTCGGAAGGAGGCTCTTGCGAGTGTCGGTTAGACTAAGGGTCTACTATGCCGGATGGGGCGGTTCCGAACTGAGCTTCCGAATACGCTCAAAAGAGGCGCCGGTTCTTGTCAAAAATGCGCTTATCGGAACAACGCGCTTGCAAGCCCGGAACCCCAGAACGTCGCCTTTTGGCACGTTTGCGAAGTATACCGAATGTCTGCTGACGAAGGGGACAACAGACATTTCTGAGGCGTTGGCAATTTCCTCGGATGACCCTAATACTACTGTGTCATAAACTTTGTGTGGCAGCAGGGACATCGTGGGAGCCTTCGCACGAGAGTGCAGATGAGTTCAGCCCGGATGGTGGCGATCGACTGGGCGACGTGGCGTTCGGGGCGGATGGGTG
>NZ_VOSK01000734.1 GCF_009296175.1 Microvirga tunisiensis
CGACGACGCCGACCCGTATCGACAATCTCAACTCGATCCATAGCCGCACTGTCCTTTTTGACGTCAATAAGGACAGTCAGTGCCAAATCCGACAATTCCTACAAGGCGGCCCACCTCGGATGCGTACCCCGGATTAGGCCCAGAGGCAAAAGCCCGCATGCGGTGGACACCCTTATCCGAGAGATGCCACCGCGGGACGGGGGTTTCCGCCTCAACAACAACTTCAGGATGGATGATAAAATAGGCGATGCTCACGTGAATCTCCGCAACGAAGCACCAACGTAACCGGCCGAGGAAGCGGGTTCACTGCCTATAGAGGATGATGCCGTAGCTCTTTCATGGAACTCGCTTTTTGCGAGCTACGAACATGACGAAAGCGGCTCCGAGGAGAGCGCCTGATGTCTTCACCAAACCATCCGGCAGGCGACCATGGCGGCCAGGAACAACGTTCTGGGCGATCTCAAGAAACCCAACGATCCCGACCAGCAACACAACGATATAGAGGCGGTGTTTCGGATAGCCGAGGCAGAACGCGGCGCCTATGGCGGCAAAGGCCACAAACCGCTCCAGGCTGACCGGCGCTCCAGTGACGGGCCGCAACGCTATCGGCGCAAGTGTGAAGACCGCAATGGCGAGGATGAGCAACCATGCGACCCAGCGGAAGAAGACTTTGGGTGTCATGGTGTGTGGATTAACCGGTTGAGCCGGGTTCGTGAATGACCCCTTCGCGTTTCTGATCGCGCTAATGAGGGCTACGGGTGGTTTTTGCGGCGCCGGTTTATCGAACTCTCCAATCGCAGACCTATTGGCCCTGACGAATTGCCCCGTAAGCTCGGGGATATCGGAGGTACCGCAGGAGAAAGTCATGCCTCCTTTCGGTGCGGGAGTACGAATTTTCCAGGGCCGAGGGCCTACTGATGGCTTTCGGTGGTCTGCAACGTCTGAGGCTGATCTCCATAGACGGCACGATCAACGCTCGGGGCAGCCTCATCTGAGGCTCGCACGTAAACCAGGATCGCGGCTATGAGCACAAACAGGCTCCCACAAAACGGCATGCTGAGAAGGGCAATGGCCGTTCCGTACGGCCAGAGCAGCGCGCAACTGATGAAACCCCCAATCAACGCTACCACCGGATAAACGATCACCATACTGTGCCCTCTTTAGGCTTACCTCAGAGGGATCATAACGCAGTTCAATTCGCTTGGAAGAGCTATTCGACCGCTAAGATGTCGCGGCAGGACGTCGTGCCGAGGGCAGAGCATAAAGGAGTGAAGAGAGGGGCCGGGAGGGCAGAGCATCGAGAAGGGAGAGCGCGAGTTCCGCGCGGCCAACGAGAGCGGCTGTCTTAACCGGATCAAAACCAAATTCTGATGTTCGTTGTCAATGAGCCTTGACGTGGGTGTGCAATCCCGGTGCAGGAACAGGGCCAGGCCGGATAAAGCGATTGCGCAGGGCCGGAGACAGAGCCGTCAAGACGACGGTTGAGCAGACTC
>NZ_VOSK01000735.1 GCF_009296175.1 Microvirga tunisiensis
GCCGAGCACCATCATCACCACATTCGTATTGCGTCGGTGATCACCTTTTCCAGATCTCATGAGGACAACATGACCACCATCAGACAACTTATTCAAACGGGTCCCGCTAAGGCCAATGAGCTTCTGGCCAAACTCGTTGACACCTCCGACACTGCTGTCAAGACACGAGAAAGGCTGTTCTCGGACCTCAAGGCAGAGTTGGAGCTGCTCGCCACACTCGAAGAGGAGCACCTGTTCCCGGTCCTCAGAAAACACAAGGAAACCAAGAGCCTCGTGTCCGAGGCGCTCAACGACAACAAGCAGACCCGAAAGCTGATTGCTGACTTGGAGCAAACCCCGAAGGAGAGCGAGGAGTTTGCCCGGAAGGTGGCCGAGTTACGCAAGGTCTTCCAGCAAAGTGTGCGGGACGAGAAGAATGAGCTGCTGCCGGCGGTCCTGAAAGCCTTGAGCGACGAAGAGGCCCAGGAGATCGTCGAGAGGATCGAGGCTGAGAAGGCGCAGATCGAGGAAGCCCGGCGGGCGGAAGCCGAACAGCGTCGCGCCGAGGCCCGGTTCGAGCGCGAGCAGGAGGAAAAGGCTCTCGCTGAGCAAGAAGACGCAGCCGAGCGCGCGCAGAGGAGCCGCATGGCCGTCCGGGAGACCGCGGACGCCGTCTTGCGGACCGGTGAAGTTGCTGCCGAGAGTGCCAAGCAGATCGTCCGGAGCGCCGCAGAGAGCGCTCAGCGCGTCGCGACAGCGCCGATGAGTTCCGGCTCCATCTTCTGGGACGCCATGTTCGGCATGTGGACAGCGCCGCTGGGCCGGTCTGTGGGGCGGTCCACCAACGGCCAGCTGTCCTCGCAGGCGGAGGAAGTCATCCCGCTTGCGGAAGAAACCCTGATCGTCGGCAAGCAAACGGTGACCAGCGGCACGACCACTGTGCGCCGGTTCGTTGTGGAGACCCCTGTCGAGCAGCAGGTGTCCCTCTATGACGAGAAGGTGGTCGTGGAGCGGCGCAAGCCGGTCACCGACACTGCAACAGGCGAGACACTCACAGAGCTCACAATCGAGATGATTGAGACCTCCGAGGTGCCGGTTGTTGGCAAGGATGTAAAAGTGAGGGAAGAGGTCGTGATCCGCCGCGAACGCACCAGCCGTGTCGAGACGGTGCGGGACAGCGTCCGTCGGGATGAGATCGAGATCACACAGTCCGAGCAGAACGGGCGCTCTGGCAGGCAGCGGCCTGCCCTTACCTACAGCCGTAAATAAAACGGCTCGCTATCGACGTCACCTTGGAGCAGACGGCGCTAAAGCTGGATAGGAACACAGCCGGGACCCGTCGTGGTATCGAAAGACAACCAGGTCCTCTCTGACGACGCGCCCCGGCTTACAACCGGGGCGTTTCATGCTTGCAATGCCTATCCAAGCTCACGACCCCAACATCTGCGTCGGCACGGAACTGGGCCGGTGCCTCGAGCACCTAGCCTGCCTCATCATCACGAGGGATCTGG
>NZ_VOSK01000736.1 GCF_009296175.1 Microvirga tunisiensis
AAGCGGGGAGCAATGCGGGTGACGAGATCGTCCAACTGATCGGCCCAGCGGTGGGCCTCGCTTGCGTCTGTCATGGCGCGACACCTCCGTGTCTAAGACAACGCACAAGCCCCGGCTGTAGTACTAGTCTGGATCTACAAAGAAAAACCGCTTCGCACCGTGGCGCGAAGCGGCTTCGGGTCTCCAGACCGTTCAAGAGGCGGAAAGTATTAGATATTAAAGAGGCTTGAGACCTGCCTCGATCTGCCCCCGGCGCGGCTCCAGGAAGGGCGGCAGGGACAGACGTTCCCCAAGCTTGTCCATAGGCTCGTCCGTGGCAAAGCCCGGCCCGTCCGTGGCGATTTCGAACAGGATTCCGTTCGGCTCGCGGAAGTAGAGGCTCTGGAAGTAGTAGCGGTCGACCGGGCCGCTGGAGGGTGCCCTTAGCGACTGCAGCCGCTCCCAGCATTCCTGGTAGGTCTGCTCGTTGGGCGTGCGGAAGGCCACGTGGTGGACTCCACCCGCTCCCGGCCGGGCCGGGGAGACACCGGGCTCGACCGCCACATGCAGTTCCGCCGCCGGTCCGCCCTCACCCATCTCGAACACATGAACCGGCGTATCGCCGACGCGGTATTCACGGGCGGCGCGCATATCCATCGCTTCCGTCAGAACGCGAGCCGTGCGCTCGAGCTTCGGCACACTGATCCGGATCGGCCCAAGGCCCCGGATCTGGTACTCGACCGGCACGGGGCTGCGTTCCCACGGATGGACTTCACCCTGCCCGCCATCGTCGACGAGACTGAGGCGTTGGCCCTCGAAGTCCTCGAAATCGAGGGTGAGGCGCCCATCGCGCTCCACGATCCGTTCGCTGCTGATGCTGAGGCTCTCAAAACGATCCTTCCACCATTGCAGTGCCTTCTCGCCGTTCACGCGCAGGGCTGTCTGCGAGATGCTGTGCGTGCCGCGCCGCTCGCGCTCGACCGGCCAGTCGAAGAAGGTGATGTCGGTGCCGGGAGAGGCCTTTCCGTCCGCATAGAACAGATGATAGGCGCTCACGTCGTCCTGGTTCACCGTCTTCTTGACGAGGCGCAGGCCTAAGGACTGCGTGTAGAAGGCGTGATTGCCCGGTGCATCGGCCGTAACGGCCGTCAAATGGTGAATTCCGGTCAGCTTCATGGTGCTGTCTCCATCAATGTTGCGATGAAGATAGACCCCAGGCGGTGCCGTTACGAGCCTGCGGGACGCCAAGTCAATCTTGCTGAAACGCAAGAACACCCCAGCCGCCGGCGGGGGTGTTTGCAGAATTGAAAGGCGCTCGACGATCAGGCTGCTTTGGCGCGCAGATCGTCCGGCGTGACGTCGTCCGGGATCGGGCAATGGTAGTTGTTTGGTAGCGGAACGTTGTTGGGATCAGGTGCGTTACGCCATTGAGGAGTATACTTGGCGCTTTGACGGCCTGCGACGCCGAGCTTCTCACCGCAGGAGGACGTGATGCACTCCCTTCATCCGCA
>NZ_VOSK01000737.1 GCF_009296175.1 Microvirga tunisiensis
CGGGGCGGAGGAGGATCGAGCTCTACGAAAACCAGTCACGTGCCATGGAAGCCCTCGAAACTTGGCTCCAGCGAAAGCAGCGGCGCGGCTATGTGCTGAGAGGTGGGTAGGGACTGGAGCAATCCCGGGGACGCTCACTTTATCAGTCCCCTTCTAAATTAGAGCTCTCTTCCCATAGTGGTTTGACTAATTTATGCGAACGGGTTCTTGACCTGCTGCGGTGCCTCGGCGGGACTGCTTTCATCAGGCAGAGCTTTATCCTGCTCCAGCGCTTTCACGATTGCGTCGACAGCCGCCTTCAGTGTCTTCGCTTGTTTGAGTCCATTCTTGTCTCGCGTCACGTCGAGCGAGCCATAGAGAGCGATTTTGTCGGTGCCGTTCTCAATGGTGAACTCGCCTATGCTGAGAGAGGCGCTGTCATCTGAGAATGGCTGAAACTTCTTCGTCATGGGCGGCGTCCAAACTCATCAATGGCCTCAAGAATTCCTCCAATGAATCCATCCTGTGATGGGGCAGGGCGCTGTTCTTGAACGTCTGCTTGAGGCGGAGGTCTACGGGTATTTCGTCCGGGTCCTTTCGACCTTTGGAGTTGGGGAGTATGCAGGTTCAGGATGGTTTGCTTGATGTCTGGTGGCAGCTGAGGGAACGGGTCAATGCCCGACAACTGCTGCAGCTCAGCAAGCGAGATAATCCTGTACTCGTCACCCTCCTGGTTGGGTGTCAGATAAGCCGCTCCAGCGTTCAACCTCGGATCAAAGACGGCCTTCGCGATGTGGGTTGGCACCAGCACACGCCCCTTGAGAGCTTGGAGATTTTCACTTTGGAAGAGAGGGCTGGTGACCACGTAGATTTCCTGCCGCTCAGAGTAATCGCGCACGGCGCGTTCTATGCTCTCCCACAGATTGCGGTTGTTGTCGGAGTTCTGCGGCACCATGTTGGCCAAGGAGAAGGACTCATCCATCCCTTGTGGTGTGGTCATGTCTCCTGCTGGAGCCATGTGCCCGCGGTCAAAACCGCTCCGAGTATAGTCAGACAGTTCAGCTCGCTCGTCGGATGGAAGATTGGGATCGGCGTGGAAATTGTTGACCCGGTTCAGCGCACGAGCGCCGCTTGCTCGCCTGGGGCTGAGGTGCTCGGCCACCCAAAGGGGCGTGCGGGTCAGCCCAGAGTGGAGCAACGCGAACTCCATGTAACAGATCTGCCGAGTCTTGGGCGTGAGTTTCGAATTGGAAAGAGCCGGTGCCATGCCGCCGAAGAAATGCTGGGGACAGGCTGCCGCTGCGGCGTGAGAGGTGGCAATGAGCACCACCAACACAAAGGCTGGCAAGGGGTTGGGTCGTCTCACTGGGGCCTCACGAGGCGAGCGAGTCTGGACAGGAGCATCGCCGGTCCATTCCACACCAGCAAAGCGCACTTCTTGATGTCAATGCTGTCTCCACCCCTCTTTCTTGGAGGATTGTCCCGTCTCGAGGTAGGGATCCGGCGAAGC
>NZ_VOSK01000738.1 GCF_009296175.1 Microvirga tunisiensis
TAGTCGGCCCTGAATAATGCGGCGGCACGCGGCTGGCGCTGGATTTCAGGCGACCTGAGAAGTATCCGATTGCGCGGATGAACTCATCAGGGCTGCCATGAGCCAAGCGATAAAAAGCCTGAGCCAGTTCAGGATCAGTCTGAGATTGTGCCCGGCTGCCACGAGGAGCGCATTGATCGCATCCCCGGCGGCTCCGAGCAGGTGATTGCGTCCCAGCCGCCCATCGGCCTTCATGTGCCCGATCATGGCTTCAATGGCTGATCGTCGCTTCAGCTCCCGCTGGATCGTTGGTGTGAGGCCGCGGCGCTGTCGCGTGATGAACACGCGCTCCTTGTGCGCATAGTCGTGCCCGCGATAGCCCTGATCGACGTAGATGCGCGCAGGCTCCACGTCCGTCAGGGCCACGACCTGATCCAGCGTCGTGCTGAGCGTGTGGCCGTCATACGGGTTGCCCTCCAGCACCTTGGACGCGAGGACGAAGCCCTCCCGGTTGGTCACCGCCACCGCGACCTTGCTGCCGAACTCGTACGGCCGATGCGCCTTGCCCTTGGCGATGCACACCGCCTCGGGTGCATGCAGGCTGTAAAGTTTGTTCTTGCTCGTGCGCTCTTGGGTCAGAAGGCGCTCCGTCAGGCCAAGCAGACGTGCAAAGCGGCGTGAGAGAACCTCATCCTCGGCGACTTTCCTGGCGACATCGCGATAGACCCGGCCCAAATAGGTCTTCAGCCGCTTCAATTCGCGGCGCATGCGCCGCATCTGCCGCGCATGAGCATAGCGGCCCACCTGCACGGCGGTGCGTTTGGCCAGACGGGTGTGAGCCTGCCGCAGCTTGAGACCATGCCGCTTGGCCTGCCGCACCAGAGCCTGCAAGGCCTTCAGGTACAGCTTCGCGTCAGTGGGATGAGTGATGGCCTTGGGCTGCACGGTGGTGTCGACGCTGATCCGCTCCAAACTGGAGGGCCGCACGGCGCCTGTGTCGAGCCCAGCCTGGATCGTAGCGGCCAGCAGTGTCTCCAGTCCTTCTGGTCCAAGCCGCTTGCGCCAGCGCGTCAGCGAGCTGGGATCACACGGCAGCTGATGCTGGAAGTACTCGCAGCCACAGAACCACTGCCAATAGGGATTCTCGATGAAGCGCTGCACCACCGCCTCATCGGACAGGTTGAAGGTGTGCTGGAGATACGACAGCCCGACCAGCAGGCGCGTCGGCTTCGCGGGCCGCCCTAAAGGGCGATAGAAGCGACCGAACTCCTGATCGAACCTGTCCCAGTCGATCAGCCCTGCCAGGCGAAAGAGCTCGTGGTGATGATCGAGGATCTGATCGAGGCGGCTGCGGTAGAGATCACCGGAGCTCGGCAGCGTTGGCTTGGGTCCCATGGCAAAACACCAGCTTTTGGGGGGTCACTTCCCAGAAGCTGGCATTTTACGATGCTTCGCGAAGACAAAGAATCCTTCAGCCTCAATCAGTTGTGGGTTATTTCAGGGCCGAC
>NZ_VOSK01000073.1 GCF_009296175.1 Microvirga tunisiensis
ATCTCGCCCGGGCGGAGTTCGCAACGCTGCGGTTGCGCCTGCTCAAGATCGCCGTGCGGGTGCAGGAAACCACCAGCCGCATCCGACTGGCCTTTGCCTCGTGCTGTCCGGAAGCGGATCTCGTCCGGCGTCTTGCGAGCGCTCTGGCACCCCAGCCCCGGGCGGCCTCGCCCTGAGCGCCGGGGCTGCCATCGCCCCGGTCATCCCATCCCGTCCCTGCCAACGCGTTCCCCACGTTCCAGACCTTGCCGCGGTGAAAGAAACGCAGCGGATCGGCACGCCCGCGCTACCAAATAGGCCCCGAAACAAACTCTGGTGAATAGGAACGGCTAGACCTGGATCGGCACGAACGGGCAGGAGCTGGTCGAGATCCATGACGACGAGACCACGGCAGGGCAAGCGCCGAAGGCGGTCGCACGGGCCAAGCGGCGGCGGGGCTATCAAGATCTCTGATCGCCAAGGATTGGCCCCATTGGGCGAGTAGCCCATGGAGCATGGCTGAACAGAACACACACTCTCTCGATGCGGCGGTTGAGGAGACGATTGAACTGGCCCATCAGGTCATCGAGCAGACCCGCGCCGAAATCGCTCGTTCGCAGGCCTTGAGCCAAGCCGAAGCGGATCTCGCCCAGTCAATCGACCGTATGACCGATGACCATGACAACGGTGCGCACGAGCAACAAGGTCGGACTGATTGATACCGTCGCTTGACCCTGCTTGGGTACGAAGCAGACAGGCCGTGTCGTGCATCAGGCTCAAAAACCCAGAACCAGGCTCGGACGCTCAGCCGGACGGGGTTTCTTAATAGGCTGTTAACCATACTGCCGCGACCATGCTCTGGCTGATCCGATGGAGCGGATTGGATCAGCAATCTTCCACGGAGCAGGCGAGGTGATCCATCCGTGCCTCGCCTGCTTTGAGGAGGTGCGTGTCCAGTGCAGTCACTGTCTCGTAACCACAATCACAATCGAACTTGATCTAAGCGGAAGGCGCGGCGTTTGCCTTGTGCCTGAACGAGAGAGAACTGCGCATGACCATTCTCGATCCAATCACCGGAAACCGCGTCACCATCGACACCTCGAGCCAACCGTGCCGCTGAGGCCTCTGAGTAACAGGAGGATTGGTGATGAAACGATCCTCGGCACGCCGCGCCAGACGCTGGGTCCTGCACGAGCTGAACCGATGGCTGGATCAGTTCCCCAATCCTTCCGTTAGGGCAACTTTGTCGGCCGACGGCAACCGCAATCAAAAAACCCTGCCCGTTGCGGGGCAGGGTTGAGTTCTTCTCCTCGCCTTCGGAAGGCTCCGAAAACAGAACCAGTACGTCACGCAATAGCCCGTCTGTCAAATAAGACGAAGTATTAACGAGATGGGCTGCGTGGATTCATCCTGCAAATACCGCAGGAAAGCGTATAAACCTGAGCGGTGTTGCAGCTTTACCATATCCAGAATTCATTCTTGAGCCATACTCCACGCCTGCGACTCCTCGCATAAGGGATGAATGCTCATGAAGATGCGTCTTCTTGGTCTGCTTGCCGCGACGGCAATCACGACCGCTGGTATTTCTGCTGCTTCCGCTGCCGACCTGCCGGTCCGTACGGCTCCGCCGGTCTTCGCGCCGGTTCCGGTCTTCACCTGGACCGGCTTCTATGTCGGTGGCAACCTCGGCTGGGGCTGGCGGGACAGCAACAACGACCCGGTGTTCCTGACGGGCCCTGGCGTTCCGGGCGGTCTGGTCGGAGGCACGCTCCTCTTCGATGATAACAACGACGCCACCTTCACCGGCGGCGGCCAGATCGGCTACAACTACCAGATCGGCTCGTGGGTGATCGGTGCCGAGGCCGACATCCAGGGGATTGATACCAACAATAACGCCAATGCGGTGTTCATCCCGGGCCCGGGCTTTGCCGGAGGCCGCTTTGTGCCTGGCGAGTTCGAGAACGGTGCGGATTGGTGGGGCTCGGTGCGCCTGCGCGCTGGTGTCGCCTTCGACCGCTTCCTGGTCTACGCCACGGGTGGTCTGGCCTACACGGAAGACAACACCGGCTGGACAGTCGGCGGTGGTGTCGAGTGGGCCATGCCGGTGAATTGGTTCGGCTCCTCGGCGGTCACCCTCGGCCTCGAGGGCCTGTGGGTCAGCATCGATCAAGACGATGACAGCATTCAGCCCACCGGGACCTTTACTCCGGCTGGCGGAGTGCCGGTCGATGTGTTCCTGCCGCAGAACAATGACGAGCAGGACTTCTTCGTCGCCCGGGCCAAGCTGAACTTCAAGTTCGGCACCTACTAAGATCGCCGCATCACCAGCAGCACAAGAGGCTCAGGGAAACCTGAGCCTTTTTGTTGCTCGGACGGCAAGAAATGGGGGTTCTCCAGGGCGCTCGATTGTAGCCGCAAAGTTAGAATGTCCTGATCCTGCAAACTAGGAACGTCACACTTCTCGCCTCTGAAGGATGCGGAAAACGGGGATGTGACTGTTTGCGCGAAGCTGGGAAACATCAGGTACCGGGGGCAGGCGATTGGAAGATTGGATCTGCTCGGGGTAGACTACGGCCACGAAATTGTTGTTCAGTTCGGCCAGAACTCTTCCCAGCAAGCGGCGGCATAAGCCCCCCACGCTTCCTCATGCTCTCTCTATAAGGGATCAGCGCAAGATCTGCTCCTGATTGAGCGCTAACGGAGTACGTAGCGTTAACATGCACTCCCACGCAGGCGGATCGAGCTACCCAACGGCCAAATACGCCTTGGTTCAGGTGTCTGAGACGCCGTACAGCGCCGTGGACACGTTGACAGGAAGGGTGTGGCGGTCCGGCAGATCCGCCACAGCGAGTGTCTCCGCTTCGCGGTCAAGATTAGAAAACAACAACGTTTTACCCGATGCACGTCGAGGTGATGTTGCACAACTGACAGAGTCAGGCTTCAACCCTCGCTCGAAAAGTTGTCAATCCGTTCTGACTTAGCGCTCAATCAGGAACGGATCTTGCGCTGGCTCCAGTAGGAGAGGGGAGGGCAGGTAAGGAGCGAGAAGCCGACCTTCACACGGCCAAGCTGAAGGGCAGTCCATGACCGAGGCCGTGTCAAAACTCGAACAGGCTCGGCCTTGCCGAACGATTTGTACAAGTTCACGCTCCTGTACCGGGGATTTCCCGGTCTATCGAGGCTTGCAGGAAATTAAATTGCTTCACGGAGCGGCCCGATCGCGTTTTGACACAGGCTCGACCCGTTCCGGACCTTCGCTGGCTCACGCTCGCGGACGTTCAAGTGCTGTCGCCCAGCAGTGGTGGCCGCTGGCCATTCGGAGTATCTTCGGCAGCACTCCAAGGGAATGATCCCATATCTGCCCAGGAGGTGGATATGACGTGGCTCTTCGTCATTGCTCTGACGCTGGCTTCCGGTTTTGGCGGTTTCTCCCATGTCCGAGCGGCCGACGCGGGTAAGGAAAGATCAATCGATGAACTGGCTTTGATCGCGGAGATCCCTCGCGATGGCGATTTCATGGCCTACGGCTTCGATGCTCTTTGGATGATGACAGGTCCGGTCATCGTGCGCGTAGACGGAAAGACGAACGCGGTCGCCGACATTCCTATTCCGGACACGACGGGACGGGTACGGGGCCTAGCGGTCGGGGAAGGTGCCGTTTGGATCCCGGATGCGGTGTCGGAGCAGATCTTCAAGTTCGACCCGGTTGAGAAGAAGGTTGCTCTTGTCATCCCGGCCAGCTTCAGTGGCACCGAGGGAAGCATCGGGGTTGGAGCGGGGTCGGTCTGGGTCACGACACGGGGCAATGTACTCTCGCGTTTCAGCACGGCGACCGGAGCACTGGAAGCGTCTATTCCTCTGCCTGTTGGAGCGGGAGCGCCCGCAGCGATCTTCGACAGCGGATTCGTCTGGGTGACGGGATTTGCGCGCGACGAACTCTACAAGATCGATCCCCGCACGAACGCGCTTGTCCAGACGATCGCCCTTCGCCCTTCCCCCCGCTTCCTGACGGCGAGCGAGGGGTCCGTTTGGGTGTTGAACCAAGGTGACGGCAGCGTGCAACGTGTCGATCCGACGTCGGGCGAGGTGCTGGCCTCCATCGAAACAGGCCACCCTGGAAGGGGTGGAGATATCACGGCAGGTGGTGGTTATATCTGGGTGACGCTAAGGGATGTTCCGCTCGTCCAAGTTGACCCCAAAGCCAACGCAGTCGTGGCCCTCTTCAACGGGATAGGATGGGGAGACGCGATTCGGTTCGGGAGTGGATCGCTTTGGATATCCGGGCATTCGATCCGTCGGCTCACGCCGCCGCATTGATCCGGGGCTTTGAAGAGATGCTAAAAGGCCATAGCGGCCTTCCAGGCCATTGATCCTGTTGATCTCCTCTTCCGTCACCGCGCTGTCGGAGCCGGTGCTGCGCCCGAGCAGGCGGAAGACCAATTGGGTTGAGGCGTCGAGCAACCAGACCACGGGAGCGGCCACCTTGGACACCAGCGCCATCGTCGGAGCCACGGCGCAGGCGATGCCTTCCGTGTTGCTGAGGGCCAGGTTCTTGGGCACGAGCTCGCCGATGACCACGGACAGGTAGGTGATGATAGCGACCACAAGGCCATAGCCGAGCGGCTCGGCCACGCCTTCCGAGAGGCCAGAACTGATCAGGATGTCGGCCAGACGGTCGCCGAGGGCCGCGCCCGAATACGCACCAGCCAGGATGCCGACGAGCGTGATGCCGATCTGAACCGTGGACAGGAAGCGGCCGGGATCCCCTCGGCTAGGGCCAGGGCGGTAGCGGCGCCCGCCCGACCCGCTTCCGCCATGGTCTTCGGGCGGGCTTTCCGGGACGAGACGATGGCGAGCTCGGACAGGGAAACAGCCCGTTGAGCGCGATCAGGAAGGCGACGATGGCCAGTTCAAACACGAAGCGTTCCGGTGCGCGAGGCACCGCTCCAGGATTGTTGGAAGGTAAGTGACGGGACTCTGGTTGGGGTCCGTCAGCCGATCAGAACCCATGGCTGGTCGATGAAGGCGGATGCCGGCGAGGAGCGCCGAGGACACCGCCGCCAGGATCAGGACGCTGCCGATGGTGCCGAGCCAGCCGACGAGGGTGGCCAAGCCATCCCGCTCCAGGATGCCGAGCGCGAAGGCCGCGAGGGCCCAAGCGGGCGGAATGTTGCCGAACGGGATCGGCAGGAGGAGGATGACGGCCAACAGCAGGCAGGCGGCGCCGGCGATCCGTTCGTTGACGGGATGGAGCAGCAGCGAAAGCCGGGGCCGCAGACCGCGCTCTGCTCGCAGCAGGATGGGGCTGAGCTTGGTCGTCAGGCGGACGAAGAAGTCACGGGAGATCGACTGCCGACGGATGAAGTGGGGCATCCACAGGGCAGGGCGCCCCAGCATCAACTGGGCGGTCACGAACAGGAGCGGCGCTCCCAGAACCACCGACACGCCGGGCGGCAGCGGCAGCATGTTGGGGGCGGCGAACACGAGCATCAGGGCGCCGAAGGCCCGGTCGCCGAAGGCATCCAGCACGTCGCCAAGGCTGATGGCCGCGGCGGGTCGGCTCGCGAGCTCGTTCAGGATCCCGGAAAATCGTCGTCGGGGTTCAGCGTCCGCCTCGGGAGAGACGGCCGCAAGGGTACTCGAAGGGTCGGGCATGATCTCGTCTGGATGAGGCTCGCATATGAGGACGTCAGGTCGTCCTGTCAAACCTCGCTCGTAGTCGGGCTATTGCCGCTATGGCAGGCTGGACTCTTCGGCACCGTTGGGATCTGTCCCTGATAGAGGTTCACCCGATCCGGCAGGTGGCCCCTGACGAAACCTGAAACGAGGCGGCGACGAACACGGACGTCCGGTGCTCACTCTCCACGATTGCCCAGTTCCTTCTCATGGGAGGGGAGATCTCGGGTGGAGCGGCACGCGGATGCTCTGCCATGGCGGTCTGAATCTTCTGCTTCGTGGTCAAGTGGCTTAACGAAGCCGCCTTGAAGTGGCGTAAGGAGCTGGCCGCACGGTCAAGGGCATAATCTTAGCCGTATGACGGATGTCCTTCCGGCCAACCCGACCGAGAGCGGTTCCAGTCCGTGCGCCCGTAGAATTCGCGACCGGTAGCTTGGTTCCTAGCAACCCCGTGTGTTGCAGGGCACGGACTCCATCTGCCATCGGCTGTAGCATGATCATAAGAAGCAAACGGCTCAGCGTTCAAGCCGGGAAGTCGGCACTCCAAATGAGACCGAATTGCAATGGTCTCTATCGGAGGCCATACCTGTGAGGCCAGTCATGAATCGATCTGATCAGGGCTCGCCGTGGGCCAACATCACGGCCGTAATCGCCGTCACCTGCACGATCGGTGCCCTGTACCTGCCGCTTGTCGTCCGATGAGACATGTGGTAGTTCGCCGACGATCGCCACGGTGAATAGATGTCTCTCCTTCACCGGGACCATGATGGCTCCGTGCTCTTCGATGGCGCAGTCGCACACCAAGGGCACTTCAGGGACAGAGATAGCCTCCGACGCCATCGGAGGCACACCTCGCACCGTTCGGAAGGATGATCCCGCCCATCCCGTCCGATGACACCATAGCCCCGTTGGGTAACCTGAAACCGCCCCCCGGCTCTGCGGTGGCGGTCGTGCCGTCGGGGAGCCTGTACATGCCTGCACCGATGTTGGTGACGCGCCTCGTGTACGGAGTCGCTGTCGCGGCGGAAGCGGCAGGCGCAGCAGATTGCATGGCACCCAGGCTGGCGGGCGGCACAGGCGTGGCCTGTTGATTACCTGACGATACGCACGCCGACAACGCACCGGACACCAACAGGATCGACAGCAGGCGCATCAGACTCCTCCGGAAGGGACGGTTGCTGTTGGGTGAATCTGATTACCGCCGGGACCGCGACGGCTCCAGGGCGAAAGCGGGTTACGCCGACCAGGGAGTTGGCGCGTAGCTGCTCCTTCCCGTGGTCACGTGCTTGACCTCGCAAGTCGCCACGAGTTGGTCGCGTCGGGTGGCCGGAGCAAGGCAGCGCCATTGTACAAGGAGGGCGGCCGGGCGTCCTCACCGCGGTGAAGCATGCCTTCCGATGCGGTCGAGACGCACCTCCCTGCCACGCAGCATATCGGCACGAGGATTGGAGCCTCAGTTTTCACCAAGAGGTAGGAACCCGGCCGCTACCGCGTAATAATGCGCAGCCGACGCCATCCCGAATTGTTCGCTCCCGCGCGTGCGAGGTAATATCGGAGATACCTGACTGGTCTCGGACAGCGCTCATCGGATCGCAGGGACGTCCTGGGACTCTGTCCGTATCGGAGGGTTTGCAGATTGACCTGTGCGGTGCGTTGCCGCGTCCGGTGCTGCATCACTTGGAAAGGGAGAACGCCATGAGAAACCTGAGATCGTTTATGAACGCTGCAGCGGCAGCAGCCTGGTCCCTCGTTGCCTTCGCGGCCACCGCGGCCGAGTACCCGGCACCGAAGGAGGGCACCTTCGTCGCGAAGGACGTTCGGTTCCATACTGGCGAGGTCCTGCCGGAGGTGCGCCTGCATTACAGGACGATTGGGGAACCCTCCGGCGAACCCGTCGTCGTGCTGCACGGCACCGGAGGCTCTGGCGAGAGCATGCTGACGCCCAACTTCGCGGGCGAGCTGTTCGGCGAGGGCCAGCCGCTCGACGCGAGGAAGTACTTCATCGTCCTGCCGGACGCGATCGGCCATGGCAAGTCCTCGAAGCCGTCCGACGGAATGAGGACGAAGTTTCCGCGATACAATGCCGAGGACTTGGTTGACGGCCAGTACCGGCTGCTCACCGAGGGGCTTGGCCTGAAGCACGTGCGCCTCGTCATCGGCAACTCGATGGGCGGCATGCACGCGTTCCTGTTCGGCGGGAAGTATCCCGATTACATGGATGCGCTCGTGCCCATGGCGTCCCAGCCGACCGCGATGGCGGCCCGCAACTGGATGATGCGGCGGCTGATGATCGAGACGATCCGTCAGGATCCCGCCTACAACAACGGCGACTACGCCGAGCAGCCGAAGTCGATGAAGCTGGCCAACGTGCTGTATTCCACCGGCACCAACGGCGGCACGCTCTACTACCAGAAGGTCGCCCCGACACGCGACCAGGCTGACAAGATGGTCGATACCATGCTGGCGGCGCCGTTCACCGCCGATGCCAACAACTTCATCTATGCCTGGGAATCCTCGGCCAGCTACGACCCGACGCCCCTGCTGGAGCGCATCACGGCGCCGCTGCTCCTCATCAACTCCGCCGATGACGAGCGTAACCCGCCTGAGACGGGTGTCACGGAGGCGGCCATGAAGCGGATCAAGAACGGTCGCCAGTTCCTGATCCCGGCGAGCGAGGAGACGCGTGGTCACGCCACGGTGGGCATGGCGAGATTCTATGCGAAGGAGTTGCGGGAGTTCCTGCAAGCGGCGCCACGGCGGGCGGCAAGCTCCAACTGAGGCGGCCCTTGAGCTGTGATCGGCAGGTGGGTTGGGGCATGCCTGCCCACTGGATCCTGCTCCTGCCAACCGCGATCCGGCCCTGATCGTCCTTCGAACTGCTGATCAGGGCATCGGCCCTGGCCTTGAGCTTCGCCTTGAGGCCTTGCTCGACGCTTGGCTCGGCAACGGACGGTTTCCGTATCAGCGTCTCTTCTTCCCAACGCTCCAGGAACGGAGGAGCAATTCCGATCACGACCGTCAGGGCGGCGAGTACAATGAAAGCCCAGAACCCCCGCCCATGAAAAAGGGCCGCGCCGGTCTTGTGACCATGTGCGCGACCCTCCCGGCCCGTAGTTGCCCCCACGGGAGGGGACAGTGTGCCTACCTCCAAAGAGGTATGCAATAAGTATAAATCCCTAAAACAAGGCCAAGCGGTGTCAAAGTACCGCACACTGGCTTGACATAGATCAGTGACATGAGGATCTGATCTAAATAGATGGCCGTCAATCGGATCCCAATTTTTGCCCTTACGGGTCCGCACCTTAAAGCGCCCTCCTCGGAGCGGCGCTTTTTCTTTGCCGGTGCCTTCTTCTACTTACATTCCATACGGTGTGTTATGCGAAATTCACGATCTCTTTCACGCGAGTCGATGTTCTTCGCCCGTTCGGGCTAATGTTCTCGATCATTGGAATTACAGCTTAGGACAGATACCCTGTTTGTTCTGCTGTCCCGAAATTGTGCAGCCCGTCCCATAAATGAGTTTATCGGAAATTCGCGGACTGTTTTCCCCGCGTACGCGGGGTGTCAGAATTGAACGGCTACGTTTAACCTATGTAGGAGCCACGAGGATCAACTTTAGATTTGAGGAGGGCTCCTTCCCCGGACCCATTCTTTGCCCCTACGGATCCGGCTCCTTGAAGCGCTCCCTCTCAGGTCGAGCGCTTCTTTTTTGGCTAGGGACCGATCTTGGACTAGCTATCGCCATTGCTTTCCAAAAAGGGGATTCTGCGAAAACTGGCCTCTCGCGCGACAGGAACTCGGATCGGGAGTAGGATCACCACAGACGAGCCCGACAACCGGCAGATCATCACATGCCCCACCATGAGCCGTGGCAACTCGAAGGCACCGCCGCAGAACTGTACGAGCGGTATCTCGTCCCGGCGATCACCGCCCTCTGGGCCGCTGATCTGGTCGAGCGGGTCGCTCCTACGCCCGTATGCTGCGCGAGGAGGGAAAGCTCATGAGAAGGCGGGAATTCATTGGGTTTGCCAGTGGCGCGCTGGCTTTGGCCGCTCCATGGCGCGCGGCTGGACAGGCGGCATCTCGCACTTATCGGATCGGGTTCCTCTCCCCCGGCGAGCTTGCGCCAGTCAATCCGGTGTTCGACGAACTGCGCCGGCACGGGTTCGTCGAAGGTCGAAATCTCACCATCGATCGGCGTGACCGGAATGCCGGATACCAGCAGCTTGCGGCCGCCGCCCTGGAGCTGGTCCGAACCAGCCCCGACGCCATCGTTACCGCCGGTCCCGAGGCAGCCCGTGCAGCCCAAGCAGCGACAACGAGCGTCCCGATTGTTGCCATCACCGACGACATGGTCGGTGAAGGCCTGGCCCGCTCCCTGGCGCAACCGGGAGGCAATACGACGGGCATCAGCCTGCTCGCATCGGACCTCGACGGCAAACGTCAGGAGCTGCTGATCGAATCCACTTCAGGCGCGCCTCGAATCTCGGTGCTGGCCGATACACGGACCACGGGTCCTCAACGGCTTCAAGCCCTCGCCGAAGCCGCGCGAAGCCGGGGCGTCATCCTTCTGGTCCACCGCGTCGAAAAGGGCGACGAGATTGGACCCGCGATCGACATGGCGAAAGCCGAGGCCGCTGCCGCGCTCAACGTCCTCGCCTCTCCGCTGCTGCACGCCTACCGCCACGTCATCATCCGGAAGACCGCCGCACTGCACATCCCCGACATTTACCAGTGGCCGGAGACTGCGCACGAGGGTGGATTGCTGGGATATGGACCGCGTCTCGACGACATCATGGGGCAACTGGGACGCCAGATCGCCGAAATACTGGGCGGAGCCAGTCCAGCCAATCACCCGATTTATCAGCCGATGAAACTTGCGCTGGCCATTAACCTGAAGACGGCAAAGGAGATCGGCCTCACTATCGCGTCATCGCTGGTTGTTAGCGCCGACGATGTGATCGAGTGAGACGGCGTGAGTTCATTGGGGGAGTTGTCGCAGCGACCGAATTTCCGGCTGCTTATACCAGGGGCGCTGGCATCTGACTCTCTGGGCGATTCCCCTCGCTCGTGAAGCGTGATTTCTTGGGCGAAGGAGGTCGACGTACCCGGTTTCGCTCAAGCCCTTGCGGTAGCACGCATACGGTCCCCATCTGCGTCAGGCGAACCGCTGTCGAGCATCCCAATCACCGGCGGTGGTGCCTGCTGCCCTCGGGCAGCCAACGGCCACGCCACGGGCCCCCGAGCATCCTGATGAACTGCCGCCGCCTCATGCGATTACCTCGGATCGGAGTGGCCCAAGACCAATTCTGTTCCAATACCTATGTACATTGAAGTGAACCGTTCCATAAACGGCCTTCTGCGAAATTGACATGAACCCGAAGCCAGGAAGGTCGGCTCCTGCCACTGCCCGGACCAAAGAGCTTGGTCCGCGAATTACGCAGCCTTGCGCGTCAGGATTTGATCAACCCAGGCCCCGGCTTCGTCAGGCGTCTTGAACAGCGGTGCGTCCCGAGTGCTGCACTTGCCGAACCCAGCTTCCAGGCGCCACAGCCCCTTATGCTCAGGATTATGGTGCGTCCCGTCGAGACGGACGATCACGGCGGCAAGCTGGTGATCTGCGAGGACAAGGTTGCCGTCCGTGTCATGGCCGTCGATGAGCACGCGCATGGGCAGAAATGAGATGTCGAGGGGCATAGCCTTCGCCTTCCACGTTGGGGCGGAAGGTCAGCTGCGAAATGGCCGGACACCCAGGGGAAACAAGACAGCCTTCATAGCATTCCCCCCCCCCCGCAGTCCTTCAACTAGGATTAGCTCGGACCATAACCTAGGTTAGCCTAGGCTGTGGCATAGAGGCCACGGGCTCATGCCGCTATCCTGATCGGGTTAGCTTGGATCACTTACGTTAATCACAGACATTAACATAGCTGCAAGACTGCGTATCGTTCGTATGGCATTATTGATTTACTGTTGGCATTCGATCTCAGGCGCTGATGGCTGAGAGATTTACATGCTCCCGCCTGCAAGGCAGAGAGCGTGATCTTGGCCACAGCATTTCACCCCAAGTACAACCCGATGATCCGCAAGCTGGAGAGCATCTTCACGCTCTCGGAGGACGAGCGACACGCTCTCCAGACGCTGCCGATGCAAGTTGTGGCCATCAAGACCGACCAAGCCATTGCGCGCGAAGGCGACAGCCCCTCCCGGGCCTGCCTGATCCTCAGCGGCTTTGCCGCCACCTACAAGATGACTGGAAGCGGCAAGCGCCAGATTGTCTCCTTCAACCTGCCAGGCGACATTCCCGACCTGCAAAGCCTGCACCTGAAGGTCATCGACAACAGTATCAGCACCATCAGTCCGTGCAGCGTCGGGTTCATCACCCATGACGACCTGCGCAATATCTGCGAGCGTTATCCCCGCATCACCGCCGCCTTCTGGCGCGAGACCCTCATTGACGGGGCCATCTTCCGGGAGTGGGTGCTCAATGTCGGACGCCGCGAGGCCTACACGCGCATGGCTCACGTCTTGTGCGAGTTGCTGACGCGCCTGCGGGCAGTTGGCCTTGTGGAGGATCATGCCTGTGATCTGCCGATCACCCAGGGCGAGTTTGGCGTCTCGACGGTTCACGTCAACCGGGTGCTTCAGCAACTACGGGCCGATGGCCTGATTGAGCTGACCGGCGACCGGCTGAAGATCCGGTGGAGAGACGTCCCTCGCGGGACGATGGATGAGGTGAGTTCGCGTGGGCACTTGTGTCGATCGCGTTTTGCGCGATCAGAACGCGCAACAGATTGGACTGCCTCATTCTTCTGATCCCATACTGGGAGAGCTACAGAGCTGATCCCGAAGAGAAGCAAGGACCCGCGAGTGACATCAGACATCGGAGCGGTAAAACAGCCCGAAAGCGCTTGACCTCAAACCGCCGAATAGAGAAGTGCCGCCATCCTCGTAGCCGTTCTCGCCTGCTTCACGAATACAAGCTCCAGAGCTGCCGAGTGTGACGATCTGATTGCGCGGCACATGATCGGTCAAGCCATGCTCGCGGCCCAATTCGTTGCTGTTGCGGAGAAGGTGGGGATGACCCCTGCCCAGATCAACGGCATCCTCAACACGGTCACCGGGAGTTCGGCTATTGAGGAATTCTGGATCACGGATTCGGCCGGTCACGCGTATCTGACAAACACCGGCATCGACTTCACATTCAGCCCTGATCCGGCCAAGCAACCGCAAGCCTCAGTCTTTTGGGCGCTGCTCGATGGACGGGACAAGATTGTCGTTCAGGAGATACGGAAGCGCGAGCTTGATGACCGCGTATTCAAGTACGTCGGCGTCGCGGGCGTGGACAAGCCTCGGATCGTTCAGGTCGGCGTCAGCGAGAAGAACCTGCTCTGCAAGTGAGACGCATAGAAGAACGGCATGGACTGAAAGCGGGCCGCCTTCGAGGCCATCAACCACCACATGGGTAACGCCACCGTTGTAACGGCGATCAGCATGGAACGGCGAGGATGAGGCCCAGCGCATCAGGGCCGCGCCAACGTCTTGCCACTGGTTTGGGTCGTCCACGGCAAAGGCCACCTCGGCTTGAACTCGACCGGCTCGCCGCTTATTGATCCGGCTTGGGTGATCTTGAAATTCGCAGCCAGTCAACCCAGGTCGGCGGGATGAAGCATGTGGACATGCGCAAGCTGCCCGCAGAAGCGCACGAAGAGCGTCGGCGGCAGGTGATTGGACTGCGCGAGAGCGGCCTGACTTACGAGGCCATTGCCGTGCAGGTCGGCCTGACCCGGACCGGCGTGTTCAATATCTGCCGCCGCGTCGCCGAACAGGGCCGGGCGGGGTTGGCGAGCCAGCCGCGCGGCCCGGCCGCCGGTACGGGACGGTTTCGCGCGCCCGAGCAAGAAGCGCAGGTCCGCGCTCTGATGGGCCAGCACACGCCCGACGAACTCGGTCTGCCCTTTGCCCTGTGGAGCCGGGCGGCAGTGCGGGAGCTGATCGAGCAGTCCTGTGGGGTCCGGCTGGCGGTGCGCACCATCGGTACGTATCTGGCGCGCTGGGGCTTCACGGCCCAGAAGCCGCTCCGACGCGCCTCCGAGCAGTCGCCGAAGGCGGTGCGGCGCTGGCGGCGGCAGGACTACCCGGCCATCGTGGCGCAAGCCAGAGGGGAGAAAGGCACGATCTTCTGGGGCGATGAGACCGGCCTGCGCTCTGACGACGTGCGCGGCCGCAGCTTTGCCCCCAAGGGCCGCACACCTGTGGTGCGCCCCAGCCACAAGCGCACGAGGCTGGGCTTGATCTCGGCTGTGACCAACAAGGGCGAGCTGCGCTGGATGGTGCTCGACGGCGCGCTCAAGGCTCCGGGCCTGATCCGCTTTCTCGCGCGGCTGATCCAGGATGCCCGCGGCAAGGTGTTCCTGATCTGGGACAACCTGCCGGTCCATCGGGCCCAGGCGGTACGGGGCTGGTTGGCCGAGCGCCAAGAGCAGATCGAGGTTTTCCACCTGCCCTCCTACAGTCCGGAGTTGAACCCGGACGAGGGTCTGAACGCCGACCTGAAGCAAGCTGTGACCCGCAAGCCGCCCGCCCGCAGCAAACACGAACTCAAGCGTACCGTGATCAGCCACATGCGCCGACTGACAAAGCTCCCCGAACGGATCCGAAGCTACTTCAGGCATCAGCCATTCCGCTATGCCGCGTAGTTCAAGATCACCCAAGCCGGATCAATAATACTATTTAATCGTTGAGGAGCCCCACTCTCGAATCATAGTGGCAGATTGAGAAACGAACTTCAGTGCGAATACTACGTCACTGCGAATCGGGTGGGTAACTTCGAATCGCCTGGAACCTGACTTTTACATGCGAATTGACTCGGCCATTTCGGCTAAATGATTCTAGCTAAAGAAGTTTCCCACCGCTGAATCGATCTATTGTGAATGGATTCTTGACGCGCGACTCCACAGCCAACTCAGAATCGGGCATCACTCGTGACGGCACGAGTGTAACGGGTGGATGCCATGCCTGATGCAAAGCACACCGAACGCGTTCAGCGCTTCCGCAAGTCTCGCCGGGAACGGGGAGATCGGGAGATGAACGTTTGGGTGCCTGCTCCTCTTGGAGCCGCAATCGACCATGCTGTCGAAAGTGGTCGCTTCAAGAACCGACAGGAAGCCATCACTCATGCCCTCGAGGCCACATTTGCCCAAAAGGAGCGAAATGTCGTGACGTAAACCAGGCAAAGCAAAAGGCCCACGAAGCTGGAAACTTCGAGGGCCTTTGGAGACCACCGCGAGGGTGGGCATTCGGAAAGTTGTTGCAAACTCCTTATGCCATCCCGACAAGCTGACTGTCAAGAGCATCGGTTTCGGTGAACGCTCCCGCTTTGCCCTCAACATGGAGGGTACGATGCAGCTTGCATCGTCAGGAGGCCGGCGGCTGAGACATGCTGCTCTGGTCGCGAGAGAACTTGCGCTCGAAACCGGGCGCACGGTAACGCGAAAAGAACTATCTGCGGCAGCCCGGGACGCTGCCAAGGCCCTGGAATTGCGCAACGGACCCCGGTCGGTTCTGTCTGAGCTCGTGGCCTGCTGGGGCGAGCAGGAATGGGAGCGGCTGCTGGTCTGGCCGTCCAACGATTATCTGGTCAGTCGCACAGGGCTGTCAGAGCGCGGCATCCGTAAGGCATTTCGGGTCCTCATTGACCAGCAACTGATCGTCCCAAAGGAATCTCCCAATGGGAAGCGCTACGCTGTCAAGGACTTAGCCGGCGAGATCGTTGACGCCTTTGGCTTCGACCTGACGCCTGTCTACGCGAGGCGAGGAGAGTGGGCCGAGCGTCTGATCGAGCAGAAACAGGCCCGGGAGGCCCGCAAGCGCACCTTCGACGAGATCACGATTGCCAGACGAGCCACCCAGGAAGCGCTCGGGAGCCTGTCGCGGGAGTACCCTGATCTGGATCGCTCCGACCTTGAGGATCGGCTTAGAGGGCTGCTGGCCCGAACCCCTCTGCGCAGCACAAAGGCCATGCCGATCGATATTCTGGATGAGTGGAAATCCTTGAGGAGTGCGTGCGAGGAAACTTATTATAAGGCAGGCTATGCCGGAACTCAGTGCCGCCACACTAATAACAACAACAAATCTCCTAGTGAGCCTTGTAACAAAGGCTTTCCGAAGAAAGCTGAGGCGGTTCGTTCAACCGAACAAACGCCGGAGCACCTATCACCGGAATTGATCCTTGAGGCCTGCCCCACCCTCAGCGACTACGGGCAGCCCGTGCGGGATCTGGCTGACATCGTCTCAGCCGGCCGCTACCTCAGGGCCTCGCTCGGGGCCCATGAGAGCGCTTGGGCTGAGGCCGTGGAGGACATCGGCACCGTCAGGGCGGCGATCGCCGTGATCTACACGCTGCAGCTCTACGAGGACGATGTGGCCAGGAACGGCGGGGAGAGCCGGATCAAGAACCCGGGCGGCTACTTCCGCGCGCTGACCCGCATGGTGAAAGTCGGCAAGATCGACCTCGCCGTCGAGCTCCTGGCCATGCGGAGGCGAAGGATGTCGTAGGATCGCGAACTATCCGCTAGCGTTGCGTCTCATGTACGACGAGGCCGATCCAGATTCCAGAGGAACGCAGATGTCGACTTGCGAAGTCTCGTGAAACCAGCAGAGGAGGGAAGGGCTTTGATCTCGCCTCTAGCGATGGCACTTCTTCGCCAAGCCACGGACTTGACCACGTGGGCATTGAGAACCGGCCCGGTTTCTTAAGGCTCCGGAAACGAGCGCACGCGATGCGATTGATCACGGCCGTGAATCGGCCGGCCTGTGAAAGATTCCGGCTTTTCATTAGACCGCGAGTCCGCGGATCACGACACTTGGGCTCATGTCGGAAAAGCTCAATCTCCTCGTCTTGGAACGCTGTGATCCATCGCGGAACCTCTCGCGCTTTTACGTCCTGCGTATCGAGCCATCCCTCTTCGGGATCCCAACGCTGGTGCGTGAATGGGGGCGGATCGGTCGACGTGGTCGCCAGCGGATCGAATTTCATTCCACGGAAGACAGTGCGACCGAAGCTCTGGAAACGTGGCTCCGCCGCAAACAGCGCCGCGGCTACCGGGTCCGGGATCCGTGAAACAGCGGTTGAACTTTCGAAGACCCCCGTGAGCTGGATGGCAGGGGCTCTCGTAAACCCCAGCCGGACGCTTTAAGCGTCATGCTCGCGAGCTCGGACTTCAGCCTGTGCAATTCCCAGTCGCTGAGTTCGATCGGTGCCAAGCACTCAAGGCTTCGGGGCAAATCCTTATCGGCGTTGAATGTTGGCTGAGCTCCAGCTTTAGTGGCAACCGGTACTAGTTTGTGCGCCAGAGCCTGCAATCCAGGCGATCCTTGCGCATCGATCCGCGCCAGGAGCGATTTGACCCGTTTACGATCAGCCAGGCCGGCGCACAGCAGCATGAAGCCTTCGCCCGCAAGGTCTTTGCTGATCAGATCCCGTACAGCCACCGGAAGGACGATATTGGAGGACTTTGTGGTGGCAGAACGAGCAGGCGTTGGTTGGTCCCTGATTGCCAATGAGGAAGAACGCCCTGTTTGAGCCCTCGCCTGTGATGGTGTTGACAGGAGAGGAGATGTCAGTTTCTCCATAAGGTCATTGAATTCCTTCGCAACGGGAGCCTCTGGATTCGGTCGAATTTCGAATGACGACGGCAACGCGCTTGGAAAAGCAAGCTCTACGGCCGATGCCAGTTCAGACGAACTTGCCGCGACGGCAGGCGAGATCATCACGACGGCATTCCCGTTCATCCGGAACGCCAGGAGTAGGGCGGCCCAGGCGCTGGACACCCGGGTCACTTCGATGGCGGTGGGAATACGGCAGGCTACAAGGGTGCGTGCCTCGCGGATCGAGAGGGCATAGGCCGGACGCAGATGGGCGCATGCGTCGCCCCGGATTGTTGTCTCGCCACCATTCCTGTATTTCAGAATCAGCTCCCTGGGTTCAGAGTTCATCACCACCTGTGCGATGGTGCCCTCGCGCAGCCGGGGCGGCACCTCGCCATAATCAGTTTTGCTGATGACGACCGGCTCTCCCACCGCAAACGACATCGATGGCCCCAAGCCACTTGCGAACTGTTCTCCCGTATCCCCTCGTATCGCCGCCTCGTGCAGCGCGTCATTCACCGTCCGGCGCAGGCGGGGATCGTCGATCACAAGGACAGCATCGGATCTCGGTACCGTCCGTTCGAATTCGGCGGTGGGTGGCTCCCTCCGGAAGCGCAGGAGGCCTGCATCCTCCATTATCTTTACCGCCGGGGCGACAAAGCCGGCCCTCAACAGCTCCTCCGCCCGCCGCAAGTGGGTTACGCTGCCCGTTACAAGGAGTTGTGCTTGCTCTTCTCGGTCGGTTGCGGTTAACCGTGTAGCGATCTCCACCGCGAGCCGATGATCCACAACACCATCGGCATGGCCCTCATCAACTCCCAGTAGAAGTCCAACCCCGCGCCGATCCACCTCAAGGAGAATCCGCGCCAAGTCGATGTCGCTGACCATTTCGGCCCGCGGCAGCACCACCAGTTAGGCCAGCTTCCATTCCTCAGGAGGGCCTTTCAACTTTTGGACGGGTGTGGGTTTGCCCTCCGTCAAACCCGTGACGGGGATCCACCGGTCTCCATCGATGTGAGAGAGACTTTCTCCAATCAGCACGACGTCTGTACCTTCGGTGCCCTCATTGTCCATGTTGGAGCGATCTACACCCCATTTCTTCAGGGCATCCTGGATTGCGTTAATCACCTCCTGCGAGGTGCTGCCTCGGACCGCCTGCAGCCTTTCGCTTTGGTTTTTCACGCAACGATCCACGACCGCTATGGCGTCGGTCAGCAATCGGTGGATCTCCCGCGTGGTGATCCGGTCGGCCTTGGCGCCCTGCCGCGAAGGCACGCACTCGACGATCTCTGGATGAGCGAGGATGGCGTTGATGCGATCACGCCTGGTGGCAGGATCGTCGATGCAACGTTCTAAGAAGGCCCGAAGATCCTCAAGGAGAAGGGTGGATCGGCCGCGCATCAGCACCGTAACGAGCTCGAGCCCGTCGTTGAGCGCGAAAGCACGGTTCTGCTTGTGGAGATCACGTAGGTATTTGTCTACCGCCCCCGGTTCCGTTGACCACATCAACGCGGGCCAGTGGTCTTGGGGCACAGCCGCAATCGGCTGAACCCGAAGTTCCGATCCAATCTCGAGAAAATAGCGGTTCTGGACCGACCAGGCGAGGTCGGGCCATGAGACGCCTTCTGCCACATAGTAAGGCCGCTTCACCGACGCACGTTCGCGGATCGTGTCAGACATGGTCCGTACCCGGGCGAACAGCTCCCGCAGCTTTGTCGTCGCGAAGCCGTCAGGTGTGAGCTCGCGCAGCGGCAGGATAACGTGGGCGTGACGATTGGGCGATAAGGCTGTGCGCTTGCGCAGTCGCGGCTCGTGGATCGCTACATAGGCGGCGAGACGGTACTCTCCGCGGATCTCGGCTACGATCCGATCCACGATCTCGATAGCCTCGTCGAGTGACACCTCGCGATCAGGAGGCAGAGCGATGATGAGCGACCAGGCTGGCTGAGGAAGACGTTGCCTATCGTCCCAGGTTCGGACCCGCTCGGCTGCCTCCATGGCGTTGGCGAGGGCGGCGGGCCCGGCCAATCGGGCGGGCGCTTCCTCTGGGAGCCAAACATCCTCGTAGACGACGTCACCGGTCAGCCGCCGGTAATCGTGCCGGATGCCGGTTCGTTGGGCGCGAACGGTCGTGCGACCGAGATAGGCGATGATTGCACACGGTCCGGATGTTTCGGTCAGCCGCACGATGCGAGCCGCAATGTAAGGAATCGCCATAAGTTTTCGAGGTTGAGCGTTATTCAAAAACCCAGGTTGACCGGGCAGTTTGCATATTGAGCCTCAGGGATTCGAGCGAATAGCACAAGCGATTAATTTGCTTGGTGAATCCGTCAGTTGAGACAACCTTAGGAGAGCTTTGGGCCGAATGGCCCTTACGCATTTGAGAGGAGATCAGGTTGTCCAAGAATACGCTATCGAAGCAGTTGGCGCGGTTGACTGCGCTTCAGATCAAGAGCCAGTCCAGCGACAAGCACGCCACGGACGCCGTCCGGCAGGCAAGGGAGGATCGGGAGGCGGCCGCGACCGCCCTCGATGACTGGATCGTTCAAGTGAGCCGCAACTGCGGCCTGCATCAACTCGCTCCGGAGGTGATTGCGGCCGGCCTTCACTACTTGGCCATCAACGGCCGCGATGAGGAAACTGCGGCGCGGTGGATCGCAGAATCCAAAGGGCTTGGGTCCAGGGTGGATCGTTCCTCTGTCAACGAGCAACAAAGCCCTGCTGTGCGGCGCGGCAATGGACAGCCGGAGGAGGCGATCTACGTGCAGGTGCGGGTTGGCGGCAATGTCGGCAAGCACAAGCGCGCCATGCTTGAGGAGTACGGATTGAAGTGGAATGGCCGCATGGGCCTGTGGAGGGGCAACATCGCACCAGATGAGGTTGAGGCGCTGCGGTCTGTCTTCGGTGACGCACTCATCATTCCCCAGGCTGACGTGGGCCAGACGGCTTTGCCGACCTCGGCCCAGATGGGAGAGACCGAACCTGCGCAGGATCTGCCTGAAGTCACGATGGCGCCTGGGCTTGGGGGGGTGAAGGCTGATCAAGCGGGGCTGACGGAGCACACCGCGGCACCGGATGGTATCCACCTGTCCGGGTACGCTGAGCCGAATGAAAATCACGGCGCGGTGACCACCAAGCAAACCGCGCCTGACACGATCAGGACCCTCCTGGATCCTCGCGAACGATCCACGGAGGTCATCAGCCTGAACCAGGACTTTCACCATGTGGATACGGAAGCCGGCCGAAACACCGGATCAAGACCGCAAGGTGATGGAGTAGAAAGGACTATCGAACAGGCCGGAGCGGGCACCTTCGGTCACAACGAGATGCCTGCGTCACAACCTGCCGAGCGTGCGACTGGCCGATCCTCGCAGGAGGGACTGGGAGAGGCATCGGGTCCGGCCAATGAGTCCCAAATCGCGTCGACGATCAATCAAGGCGCCCATTGGCAGGATGGACTTCCTTCGATCTACCGCAACGTGCGCGAAAGTCCCAGTCAAACACCGATCCGCGGACCACTTAGGCCCGGAGGTCCTATGCCAGGGCGTTTCGCTGGGCTCCAAAGCCCACGTGACGAGTCCAACAGTTAGATTGGGTGGAGAGAAACTCACGGAAATCCTCACGATCCCTCGCTAAGCAGGATCCGGTTGGCTGACACCATGACGAAACCGGATCCCAGCCGAAGGCGCTTGCTGGCGCGATCCTCGGCTATGCGCAGAACATCGACAATCGGTGTGCCCTCGCGCCGGCCGTCGAGCGCATTGCCCAGAAGCATGTCGGCTTGAACATCTTGCCCGAGCATTACCCGCATGGGGCCGAAGCGCTGCTGGGAGGTGGTCAAGGACGTGCTCGGCCAAGCTACAACGGACGAGATCCTGGCGCATGGGGTGAGGTCTATTGGTTCTTGGCCCATGTGCTGATCGGGCGCGAGAAGGCCATCTACAACAGCCTGGCCTCCGCATGGTGGATCGCGATCGCCACTGATGAGGGCAACCTCTGGTGTGGTCAGGCCGTGGTTCAGCGGAACCAACTTTAGTCCGGTTCAGAAATTAGCTATGACCGCTTAAACTGAACCAGAGTTTGTAAACCAACCTATTTACCATGATCCCGGGAATTCTCAGCCCTTGTCGGAGCGGGCCTACATAACCTCAGAAGGGTAGCCGACCAAGATCCCTAGTGAGCTGCGACTGACCTCTCAGTTCTCACAATGAGCACACGCCTCATACGACCGTTCATTTCGAACTCAGTCTCGTCTTCTTCAGTTAGACCAATCAATCCCTTCCCCAGTGGGGAATTTACCGTCAGGAAGCCATTCGTCAGATCATCACGCGTGGGGCTCAATATGAATGTCGCTGTCTTGTGATCGTCAAGATATCTGATGATAACTCGATCACCAACGCGGATCCCATCTGCGGAGCCGGCGAACCCTTCAGCGCTTTTAATGTATATCTCATCCTGGGTCTGAGAATGAGGCTGTGTTCTCTGCTCGGTCTCGTTTGAATTGAACGTATCACCTCTCGCATATGTTTCCGGCGCCGTGATATGAGCTGTGAAAACCCCACCACCAGTAGCACCGTCGCTCGGCTCGATCCCATGGCGCTGCAAGGTCGCGAACAGATCGTCCATGCAGCCGTCCGGGCCGAGTGTGAAACTCGACGCCCAGCAGCGCCAGAAGCGCCATCCAACCCGCTCTAAGATGCGCTGACGGCGCATATCGTCCGCCCAGCGCTCTGGACCATGATACTGATCCCCATCACACTCGACGGCCAGGCGCCGTCCGTTTGCACCCTCGACAACAAGGTCGATGCGGTAGCCCATGGCGCCAACCTGCGGAGTGACACGATATCCCCGCTCCAGAAGGCGGCGCAGCACCTCCCGCTCGAAGTCCGACTCACACATGGCCTCTAGGTCACCCGTCGGCGTAGCAGCACCGGCCATCGGGTCACGGAAATGGCGGATCACCCGCGCCTTCAAGTCCTCAGGCTTGAGCTCTTCTTCGCGAACCGAACGAACGAGCACGAGACGGTCGCGGGCGCGCGAGAGCGCCACGTTGAAGCGCTGCTCGAACTGGGCTGCCGTCTGAGCCTGCTTGCTGTTGGGATCAGCAATCATGGACAGGAAGACGATGTCGCGCTCGTTGCCCTGGAAAGTAGCACTGTCACCGCAGGCGATACGGTGGCGCATCATCAGATCTTCCCCGAGTTCATCGAGCAGCATGCGGTTAATAAGGGCAGCCTGCTTTGCTCCAATCAGCGACACCACACCGATCGTGCGCCAGCGGTCCTGGGCCTCAATACGAGCAAGAGCGGGATCCTCAACGATCTTGCGGATCTCACTGACGATGACCTCGGCCTCACGCGGGTTCTGCTTGTCCCCCTGTCGGCGCCCGTCCGGCACGTAGATGTCGACGAGTGGCGGATCGAGCCGCTCATGCGCCGTTGGCACACGCAACGGCACCAGCGGCTCAGGGTAGAACTGCATGGAGAACCGGATGATCGGCTTGACGCAGCGGAAGTGCTCCTTGAGCATGACCAGCTTATCCGGAAACATGACCTTGGCGAGGTCGTAGAGTGAGGCTCCCGGAAGCAGAAGCGTCTTGAACGGCTGCCCTTTGAGGAAACTGTGCTCAAGGCGGTCGATCTTCGCGTTCTCAATGAAGGCAGCTGTCGGGCTCACCTGCTTGTCGTCGCCAACAACGAGGATCTTCTTGCCACGAAGAAGCGCTGGGACCTCACGGATGTCCGATTGTGAGGCCTCGTCCATGATGACGAGGTCGAACGAGCCAACCTCACCAGGCAACTGCTCCGCAACGCGCCATGTCGGCATGATCCAGCACGGAATGGCGTCATAGCACTGGGCCATGGCAGTGCGGGCATCGCGGCGGTGCCGAACAGCCCCTTTTCCGGTGCCCTTGCCAGTCTTGCGCAGGGCTGTGGCGAACATCATCAGGGCGGACCGCACCGGCCCGGACATGGAGCGACCAAGCTCATAGAAGGTTCGCTCGCGAACGACCCGCTCGAAGGTCTTCCTGATTTCAGCATCAAGGCGGACCCGTTCCTCGGCCAGGCTACGCAGCCGGTTCCGGTCGTCGATCCGTGCCAGATAAGCCGAGGCTGCGGCCCAATCCCATGCCTCACACCAGTCGACGGGGATCAAGGCATCTGTTTCGCCTTCGACTGGTTCTGTGGCCAGACGCCGGCTCCAGAGAGGAGCCCCTGCTTCGCGGATCCGGCCTGTGACGGTGCGGACAAGCGCCAGATGGTTCTTATGCTGGTTCAGGTCATCGATCTGACGCCTCAAGGCACCCCAGAGGCGGGCGATGGTCTCCGCCTCGATGTCAGATCTTCCAATCGCCTCGCCCAGCAGGTCACGGGCAAGTTTTCCGATCTTGCCTGATGCGTCCGAGAAGAGCCCCTCAAGACGGGACACTTCAACGCGCGCGGCGGCGAGCTGTGCGGAGGCCGCCGCATTCCGAAGCCCCTCCTCGGCATGTTCCATCCGAGGAGGATCGCGCCAGAGATCCCGAGGCGAGGTCGCCCCAGGTATGACTTGGCCGAAGACCTCCTCGAGCGTGCGCATGGCGCCAGCCCCCTCCACGAGGACGGCATCAAGGAGGCTGACGAGTTGCTCGATCTCCCGCGCCGACCCTGCAGACGGTGCGCCAATCTCCTCGGCCAGCGCCCGCCACCGTACGCTCAATGAAGTGACTTGCTCCCGCCAGATGAGGTATTGGCGAATGTGATCCCAGTCCTCACGAGCAGCCGGCACGCGTCCTTGCACCTTGATGGCCTGCACGACCGGCCGGAGCGCCTTCTCGCGAAACGCAAAGAAGCCAAAGACCTCCTCGCCGTTGGCGAGGCGGCCGATCAACGTGGTCGCCTCAGCGGCTGCTGGCTCGAAGGTATCAGGGAGTTCCACCGGCTGGGCGAGGTAGCGCTTGCGCTCCTCGACAATCGGCTTTGCGTCCTCCGCAAACCGCAGGAGCAGATCGAGCACGCCCGCTCCTCGCTCGCCAGCGATCGCATGCTGAGCCACTGGCTCAAGCCAGGGATTCGCGTTGGCGAACGTCTGAACACGCTGGAGGGTCTCAAGGGCTGCGGCCCCTCGCAGAGCCTGCCCGATGGCACCAACTGAGCCGATGCGGATCGTCAGCGAGCTATCTCGTGCGGCTGCCTCCGCGAAGCGCTCGGACCGGACGAGGTCCCCATGCAGCCGGGCAATGACCTCCCCGTCGGGCAGATCCTCAACCGACGGGAGCACCGCATCCAGGTGCTCGAGCCGGGAACCGAGGGTCACACGTGCTGCTCGGAGAGCGGAGATTTCATCGTCTGACAGACCAGCAACCTGGGCGGACTGCTCCGGGCGATCCTCGAACCACCTGTATTGCTCTGCCGAGGAGACAATCCGTTTTGCAAGCTCTGCGGGCCGCTCGCCAGCCGCGGTCGGGGCGAGTTGCAGCAGGGCGAAGCGCTCGATCTCCCTATCGACCTCCTCAAGCCGGGTCCGGAGGCCAACCACGGAGGCTTCCAGGTCACGGATCAGGCGCGCCTGCTCGCTGGGCTTGATGCTCTCGACGACAGACTGCAGGAGGCGCACGGCCGTCTCGAGTTGCTTGAATCCTTCTCGCTCCGTCGCCGTGATGCTGATCGCGAGATCCCGGACCCCTTCGGGCAGCTGGTTGCGCAGGACTGCAAGGGCGGGCTCCCCATGGGACACGACCAGGACCCGCCGGCCCGTGGCCATGTAGTGGCAGATGATGTTGGAGATCGTGTGCGTCTTGCCCGTGCCGGGTGGTCCCTGGACGACGATGCCATCGGTGCCTTCCAAGCGCCGGACGATCTCGATCTGGTCATCATTGAAGGGCTTGGGGAAGAAGAGGTCCGTTGCCTCAGCCTGGGGCGCGGCTTCGGCTGTGCCGCCGGTGGTTTCGCCGACACGGTTTCCCAGCGGAGCCCAAATGTCGTTCGGCTGCGCGGTGGAGGGCCCCATCATGAGGGTCTGGGCCGGGCCCGGCAACGAGCCCTCCTCGGCTGCCTTCTCGACCGACTTCTTCAGGTTCTCAAGATCCGCCAGCATGAAGCTGTCGGACCGTCTCCGGGCAAACAGAACCCAACGATCTGAGACGGTCAGGTGCTCGCCGGCCGATGGCACTGGCTGGTCGGGTGCCAATGCCTGGCGATCGGGCAGATAGACGCCTTCGGCATCCAGACGGGCCTGACAGGCACGAAGGATAGGCTCGGACCCCTCGCGCCGATAAGGTGAGACACCTTCGTCCGCATCGACGGCCGCGATCGCCCGACGAGACGCGTCCAAGGCCAGGGAAGCCCCTTCGACACCGAGCTCCTCGAACGGACGCATGTTGACGCTGGCTGTGGCGGCCCGGGGGCGAACCTTGATCTCACCGCCGGCAAGGTCATCGATTTCGATTTCAACGACACGCTCAACCAGAGGCAGGTCGACCTCATTGCCATCCCTGAGCCAGCGGGAGAGCCCCATGCCCCAAACAAGTTCGAAGGACTTGTCCCCACCTCCGAGCTCGGCGAGCTGGGTGATCTCAAACAGCTTCTGATACAACGCCAGTGATCGGCGGACCGGACGTTCCGTCATCGACCAGGGTAACCATGACGGATTCAAACGGTCGTCGCAACACCCTGAAGGAGGAGGTTGCGATGAGCATTCGAAAGCGCCGGTCGGATCGGTCTGGACGAGCGCCGTTGCCGTCACCGGGTCGGCCCCCTGTGGCGGGACGT
>NZ_VOSK01000739.1 GCF_009296175.1 Microvirga tunisiensis
GTCGGCCCTGAATAACCCACAACTCGTTGGGACAGAAGGATTCTTCGTCGCCCCGAAGCATTGTAAAATGCCAGCATCTGGGGAAGGACCCGCTCAAACCTGGTGTTTTGCCATGGGACCCAAGCCGACGCTGCCGAGTTCCGGCGATCTCTACCGCAGCCGTCTCGATCAGATCCTCGATCCCCGCCACGCGTTGTTTCGCCTGGCGGGTTTGATCGACTGGGACCGCTTCGATCAGGAGTTCGGCCGCTTCTATCGGCCCCTGGGGCGGCCCGCGAAACCGACGCGCCTGATGGTCGGACTGTCGTATCTCCAGCATACCTTCAACCTGTCCGATGAGGCGGTGGTGCAGCGCTTCATCGAGAATCCCTATTGGCAGTGGTTCTGTGGCTGCGAATACTTCCAGCATGAGCTGCCGTGCGATCCGAGCTCGCTGACGCGCTGGCGCAAGCGGCTCGGACCCGACGGACTGAAGAGGCTGCTGGCGGCCACCATCCAGGCTGGGCTGGAGAGCGGCACGGTGCAGCCCTCCAGTCTGGAGCGGATCAGCGTCGACACCACGGTGCAGCCCAAGGCGATCACTCATCCCACCGACGCGAAGCTCTATCTCAAGGCGTTGCAGGCTCTGGTGCGGCAGGCCAAGCGGCACGGCCTCGAGCTGCGTCAGGCCCACACCCGCCTGGCCAAGCGCGCCGCCGTGCAGGTCGGTCGCTATGCCCATGCCCGCCAGATGCGGCGCATGCGGCGCGAGTTGAAGCGGCTGAAGACCTATCTCGGGCGCGTCTACCGCGATGTCGCAAGGAAAGTCGCCGGGGACGAGGGCCTCGCCCTTCGCTTTGCCCGTCTGCTGGGGCTGACGGAACGCCTTCTGACCCAGGAGCGCACGAGCAAGAACAAGCTCTACAGCCTGCATGCGCCCGAGGTGGTGTGCATCGCCAAAGGCAAAGCGCATCGCCCGTACGAGTTCGGCAGCAAGGTCGCACTGGCGGTGACCAACCGCGAAGGCTTCGTGCTCGCGTCCCGATCGCTGGAGGGCAATCCGTATGACGGCCATACGTTGGACGCTACCATCGGCCAGGTCATCGCCATGACGGACGTGGAGCCCGCGCGCATCTACGTCGACCAAGGCTACCGCGGGCATGACTATGCGCACAAGGAGCGCGTGTTCATCATGCGACAGCGGCGAGGGCTCACGCCAACGATCAGGCGGGAGCTGAGACGCCGCTCAGCCATCGAGCCGATGATCGGACACATGAAGGCGGACGGGCGGCTGGGACGCAATCACCTGCTCGGAGCCGCCGGCGATGCGATCAACGCGCTGCTCGTGGCCGCCGGGCACAACCTGCGGCTGATCCTGAACTGGCTCAGGCTTTTTGTTGCCTGGATCATGGCAGCTCTGATGGATTCATCCGCCATCGGATACGGCCCACGAGCCCTGGAATGCAATTGCCGCCTGATCAAACGGCATTGTTCAGGGCCGAC
>NZ_VOSK01000740.1 GCF_009296175.1 Microvirga tunisiensis
TGCGGCGCCAACCGCCAGCTCGTCATGAGGGACGGCGCCGTCGTCCTCGACACCGGCCCGCAGACCTATGCCCGCTTCGTCAGGAGCGGCGCGGAATGCCTGGTCGACCAGTTCCCCGAGCCGGCATGGGTGCCGAGTTCGAACAATCCGCAATGCTTCATCGGCTATCGATGCAAGGACGGGTCCGACGACTTCTGACGCTGGGTTCGCGGGGCCCGAGAATCTTCCCTCGGACTCCTCGACCAGGTTATGCATGCAACTGAAAGGGACTGAACATGGATCCGATCGCTCCGTCCGGCATCAACCGTCGTGTCCTGCTCTCGACATTGGCGATGCTCCCGGCCCTGTCCGGTCTGCTCCGACCTGTCCCTGCAGCGGCGCAGGCACCGGCCACAGACAGCCCGTTGCCGTCATGGAACGATGGGGCAGCGAAGCAGGCCATCCTCGATTTCGTGCGTGCCACCACCGATCAATCCAGCCAGAACTACGTCCGTCCGGAAGAGCGCATCGCAACCTTCGATCAGGACGGAACACTGTGGGTCGAGCACCCAATGTATTCGCAGGTTGTCTACTGCCTGGAGCGCGTTCCGGCGGTGGTAGCGAAGCGGCCGGAACTCAGAAATGCCGAGCCCTTCAAAACCGTCCTCTCGGGCAATCGGGCGGCGATGGCGAAGCTCTCGATGAAAGACCTCGAAAAGATCCTCGCCGCGACGCTGACCGGCATGTCGGTCGACGAGTTCAACGCCGAGGCCGTGAAGTGGCTTGAAACGGCCCGGCATCCGCGCTGGCAGCGTCCCTATACCGACTTGGTTTATCAGCCGATGCTCGAAGTTCTGCGCCACCTGCGCGACAACGGCTACAAGACCTACATCGTGACCGGCGGTGGCCAGGACTTCGTGCGCATCTATTCCGAGCGCGTCTATGGCATCCCGCCCGAGCAGGTGGTCGGCACCGCAGGCGCAACGAAGTACGGCTATGCCAAGGACGGCAAGCCGTTCCTGACCAAGGAGCCGAAGCTGTTGCTCAACGACAACGATGCCGGCAAGCCCGAAGGGATCCATCTGATGATCGGCCGTCGTCCCCTTGCGGCCTTCGGCAACTCGAATGGCGACCGCGAGATGCTGGAATGGACTGATGCGGGCGCTGGCGCTCGGCTCAAGATGCTCGTTATGCACGATGACGCCACCCGCGAGTATGCCTACGGCCCGGCCGCGGGCTTGCCCGACACCAAGGTCGGCGCCCTCACGGCCGCACTCTATGGCGAGGCCAAGAAGGATGGATGGCCGGTAATCAGCATGAAGAACGACTGGAAACGCATCTTCGCGTTCGAATAGGGTTCCGCTCATGGCGTGGCATAGACTTCTCGTTGGGACATTCGCCGTTGCATTCGTCGCATCCGGCGGTCGTTTGGCTTGGGCACAGGAGACGCCGCCTGAAGACCTTGCGTCACAACTGCGGTTGCAGGGTCATCGCTGCGATGA
>NZ_VOSK01000741.1 GCF_009296175.1 Microvirga tunisiensis
TGCGGATGAAGGGAGTGCATCACGTCCTCCTGCGGTGAGAAGCTCGGCGTCGCAGGCCGTCAAAGCGCCAAGTGTACTCCTCAATGGCGTAACGCACCCGATCCCAACAACGTTCCGCCACCAAACAGGTAGCCACCAGGGAGGGCGAGCTTGCCGTAACCCTCGCCAGGGAGCGCACGGCGGACCATCAGCAAACCTCCCCGGAAAGGGACCAAGACGACCACTGCGGTGGGCGTGTTGTCATAGTGGACCATCTCTACGCCGTTTCGTCTTTTGATCTTTCACTCTGGACAACCGGAGGAATCGGCCAAAGCGGGCCAGTGCGGGAGCGGCGGAGGTGAGGGATCAAGATTGGCAGTATCAGGACCGCTCCTTGAACTTCGTCCGCACCCCTGCTGACGGTTTCTTGGGCGAGCCTTTGGTGGCGTGCCGCCCTCTCGTCTTCGTCATTTCGTTCAGCATCATTTTCTGCTGACGCTGCAACTCGCCGACCAGAAGCTACGGGCAGCACCAGCCCAGGTGTTCGCGACACCCAGCCAGAGGCTGAGCCAGGGATTCTTTGCCATCTCAAACTCCAGCCTTTCAGATGCTCCCCGCGCTCTGGCCATCACTGGGATTAATCCCATCACTGAGGTCATCCTTCAGGGCCGCCTTACAGCGCTCAACGTGGCTCATGGCTCGTTGGCGCAACTCCTGTACATTGTGACAGGGGTCGTTCACGTCCTGCTGGCAAAACTGGCAGATCATTGGGCTGGCCTCGTTGTTAGCGAAAGCGTTTCAGGCCAACAGGGCTATGGGACCGGGGTTCCCGGTCATCTTCATCCTTTCCCGCCTCGGATGACCGTTAGCGTCCGCATCATCGGCGGAAGGTCTGGGGGAGGGCGGCTGGTCGCTTCCAGGTCGGTGAACCGAGCCTTGCACCTGGGATCAAATTGATTCAGAGGTCGCTCCCACGGGAGGGTCTTCCCTGGGCAGTCGAAGGCAATCCTATTAAGAAGTTCGCATAGCTGGATGTCGGCCCCAAACTTCTCGACCAGTCGAGCCAGCTGATACTGACCCCTGCGGTAAAGGCAGAGGGGACAATCAATGCGGACGACTACCCATGGAAAGTCTGACAGCCGTTCAACCATGGCCGTAACAGAGCAGCAAACCCCAGAACAATCAGAGAACGAAGGTTGTGGGCTCGGGTTCGATTGGCTGGGATCAACGGACCCGATAACGGAGGCTAAGGGTGAGCTAAAGAAGTTCTCGCTAAGCGCGGGAACTAGGAGCATTTCCACAAATGCGTCCTCGCCAGGAAGGGGTTCTTCGAGAACATTTTCGGGAAAGGATTTTGCCTCAGCTTACTAATTGTAATAGGGGCAAAACCGTTGGCGATCACGCTAAGGAGCAGCGGTCGCTGACCAGATCTGCCAGGCGCGGGACGGCTGGCGCATCAGCAATTCCCAGTCTATCGCCAAGATAGCTCCAGAATGACACT
>NZ_VOSK01000742.1 GCF_009296175.1 Microvirga tunisiensis
AGCTTGAGTTTAGCCATTTCTGACGGGTGATGTGAGAGCGAGGGGCGGCGAAGCGAACGATGCGGTAGACTGGCAGAGTTTCCGCCAAGAGACGCCGCCATGCTGCACCTGCCCGCCCGCTTCGCCGCGATCATTGTAGCCTTTGCGCCGCTGTTTCGCCACCGCACCTGGCGCCATGCCGAGGTGCTGCTCGTCGGCGCCATCCTGGCCCCCGGCAAGCGCACCGTGACCAGCATCTTGCGCATCTGTGGCCTCAGCCGCGAGCGCCACTTCGTCAATTATCATCGCGTGCTCAGCCGGGCTCGCTGGAGTGGCCAGGCGGGCGCCCGGCTGTTGCTGGGCCTGCTGATCCATGCCTTTGTCCCGGCGGGTCCGGTCATTCTCGGTCTCGACGACACCATCGAGCGTCGGCGCGGCAAGCGCATCGCAGCCAAGGGCATTTATCGCGACCCAGTGCGTTCCTCCGACGCCCACTTCGTCAAGGCCTCAGGCCTGCGCTGGCTCAGCCTCATGCTGCTGGCGCCCATCCCATGGGCCGCCCGGACCTGGGCTCTGCCGTTCCTGACGGCCCTGGCGCCCTCCGAGCGGTCTTGCTGTGAGCGCGGACAGCGGCACAAGACGCTGACCGATTGGGCCCGCCAGATGGTGCTGCAGGTCCGGCGCTGGCTGCCCGAGCGCGAGCTGGTGCTGGTCACCGATATGGGTTTTGCCGCTCTGGAGCTGCTGGCGGCTTTGTCCCGCCGTAGTGTCATCTGCGTCACGCGGCTGCGGCTCGATGCTGCTCTCTACGAGCCGGCCCCACGGCGCCGGCCGGGGACGGCGGGCCGGCCGCGCACCAAAGGAACTCGCCTGCCGAAGCTGTCTGAGGTGCTGACGCGGACGAGCACACGCTGGCGCCGCGTCACGGTGCCCGGCTGGTATGGCGAAGGCGATCGCCTGATCGAATTCTGCTCCGCAACCGCGGTGTGGTATCATAGCGGAAAGCCGGTCGTGCCGATCCGCTGGGTGCTGGTGCGCGATCCGCTCGGCCGCTTCTCGCCGCAGGCCCTGCTGTGCACCGACCCCACGCGGGCTCCGCTGCGGATCATCGGCTGGTTCATCCTGCGCTGGCAGATCGAGGTCACGTTCCAGGAGGCGCGCGCCCATCTGGGAGTGGAGACGCAGCGGCAATGGTCGGATCGTGCCGTGGCCCGCACCACGCCCTGCTTGTTCGGTCTGTTCTCGATGGTGACCCTGCTGGCAGGCCAACTCCATCATCAGACCCGCACAGCTGTTTGGACCGACAGCTGGTACCGCAAGTCTCATCCGACGTTTGCGGATACTCTCGCGGCTGTGCGGCAGGCTATCTGGCGCGAAACGGGTTTACTCACATCCCGGCGCCGGCACAAAACGCCAAAACCCTCACAGGCGCTTCAGCGATGCTTGGTATACGCACTCTGCCATGCCGTGTGATGGGCTAAACTCGAGCT
>NZ_VOSK01000743.1 GCF_009296175.1 Microvirga tunisiensis
GGTGTTCAAGCTGGTGATGGCGGCCGCAAGAAGCTGGCGGAGGTTGATGGGCGAAAACCAGTTGCCCAAGGTGATCGCCGGTGTCAGGTTTAAGGACGGCACCGAGATCATTCCGATGCCGACAAACAGCGCCGCCTGATCGGCCCCATCACCTAAATTCCGTCATAGCTCTCCACGCCAAGATCCCAACCGCAGAAAGGACGCGCTTCATAAGTTCTCCCGGGCGGTGGTCAACCGCGCGGGCGCCGTGCTTGTCGGCAACATCTCGTCCACCTGGCAGATCGCATCGGGCGCCGCGAAGGCGACGCACGATGTGAGCTGGTCCATGCTGCGCAACTTCCTGAAGTACATAGCGATCACGCTGGAGTTGCCCTCGCAGAGGTGAATGAGGCTTATACAACGCAAACCTGTACTGAGTGCGATGCGCTCAGCGGCCCACACGGTCGAGAAGGTCTTGCGGTCAGGCAATGGGTGTGCAGCGACTGTGGTGCGGTCCACGACCGCGATCGGAACGCCGCCCTGAACATTGCCCGTCTCGGGTGCGAGACGCTGGGTCTGAAGGGACCTGGAAGCCGCGTCCTTTAGGACGAGGAGGCATCACATAGAAAGCGCGGTACTCAGATCCGGCTCTGGCAAACCCATAGCCCGGCTGATGATGATGCTAACCACATGGTCAGCCAGCATCCGCAACTCAGCCCGCTCTCCCCGTGAGAATGAGCGCGGCTTCGTATCCAAGAGACTCAAGGAGCCAAGGCGGACTTCCCCCTCATAAATGAGTGCAGCCCCAGCGTAGAAGCGGAGGAAGGGGTCACCCGTCACAAGTGGGTTGTTCTTGAAGCGCTCATCAGCACGAGCATCGGGGATGACGAGGACCTCGTCTTGCAGGATCGTGTAGGCACAAAAAACCAGATTGCGGGGGATCTCCGAAACATCGATACCCTGGCGGGACAGGACCAATGCGCGGTCAGCTTCGATGAGATTGACGAGACAGAGCCCAACCCTGAAGTGGTCTCGGGCGAAGGCGGTAATCCGATCCACTGTCGCATCGGGGATGCACTTTTCAACCTTCAGGTCCGCGAGAGCGTCGAGACGCAGCACCTCATTCGGATCAAGGGTAAAGTCCAATTCCACCTCCTGAGAACAGAGGCATCGTCCGAACACATCGCTTTCACAAAGAAAGAGATGCGCCAAATGTTCCGCATGGTCATCCCCGCTGCCCTCCGCCTCCTTGCCCGCTGCCTCGCTCTGGGCCTGTTGACCGTTGTGAACCCCCCAAGCCTCGCTGAAAGCTTCGACGGACACCTGGCAGTTGAATGGCGCCCACCTGCTAAGCTGGCCGATCGTATTCACCTGCGCTGGTTGCGATGACCTGACTTGCGGCTTGGGCGAGCCAATCTGTTGCGCCTTTTTCATCGCGGCGAGGTTTGGAACGTCGGAACGCGTTGGCGGAGAAGACATGGGGT
>NZ_VOSK01000744.1 GCF_009296175.1 Microvirga tunisiensis
TCTGATCCGCCTTCTGGTCAAGCGCGTTGAGATTGATCGCGGCGACATCACGGTGGTGTTCCGTGTCGCTCCGCCGCCCGATCCGAGCTATGGTGGTTCAGACAGCGGCAGTTTGCACCATTGTAGGAGGGGTGATGGCCCAACCCCTCTCCAAAACTGAACAGGTCTCCCACGTTCCTGGCGGGCTGCGGGAGAACGGCCTTTGCGCGATGGTGCGGCTTGTCTCAAAGGCCGGAACATCCCCCTATGCCGAACCGGGTTCAACGCTTTAGCATCATCTCATGGCTTCTTCGTCTCTCGATCCCTTCCGCCTCGCCTTCACCGAACCGTCCTGGGACGACCTGCGGATCTTTCTCGCCGTGGTGGCTCATGGATCGATGAACAGCGCCGCGAAGGCGCTGGGTCAGAGCCAGCCGACCGTCGCGCGGCGCATCAAGGTGCTGGAGGAGACGGTGGGCCTCTCGCTGTTCCAGCGCGGGCCCAACAACCTCGAACTGACGGAAGCCGGACAGGCGATACTCGACGCGGCCTCGCCCATGGGCGAGGCCGCCGCCATCGTGTCGCGAACGGCCGCAGCCTATCGGCCGGACCCCGACGCGCCGGTGCGGATCACAGCGACCGCCTCGGTAACGCTCTTCCTGTCTCTCTACGCGGGGGAATTGCACGACGCCGCAGCTCCCGTGGAGATCGCCTATATCCCGACCCGCCACCGGCTCGACCTCGCCTCCGGCGAGGCCGATATCGGCCTGCGCATGCGCCACCTGTCGGAAGGCAGCGACGATCTCGTGGCAAGAAAAATCGGGCAGATCGCCTTCGCCATCTATGCCCGCACGGAAAATCCCAAAGCCGTCATCGCACCGCCGGAGGATCCCACCCTGTCGCGGCAGGCGGCCTATGTGGCCGAGTTCGCACAGGGACGCACCATCGCGGCCCGCATCGGCGACATGCCGATCCGCTACCAGGCGGCGAAAGCGGGCCTCGGCGCCGCCTTCCTCCCCTGCTGGCTCGGCGATTCGGACCCGGATCTCGTCCAGGTGACGAAGCCGGAGGGCGACCTGATCGAGGATGTCTTCCTCGTCATGCACCGGCGCAGCCGCAACCGTCCGAACGTGACGCGGGTGGCGAATGCGTTGGCAAACCTCTTCAAGCGCAATCAGAAGGCGCTGGTGGGCGGATGAAGGCGCGCTCCGGATAGTCGGAACTCTGCGCACGATGGGTATCTTCGAGGCCCATGTCAAGCGACACCGAGATTTACGAGATAAGGCGACATCCAGTTTTACGACGGCTCAAGCGTGAGCCCGCTGGAGAGCCTCCTCCAGATCCCGCAGGCGATAGCTGCGCCCCTTGATGTTGAGAACATGCGCTCGGTGCAGCAGGCGGTCGAGGATGGCCGTGGCCAGCACCTCGTCGCCGGCCAGCAGCTCGGTCCACTCCCGGATGCTCTTGTTC
>NZ_VOSK01000745.1 GCF_009296175.1 Microvirga tunisiensis
CCATGGACCATGTTTTTTAACGGGGTCATGAGCCACCAATAAGCTAACGGCCGCTCCCCTCCGGCAACAGACTACCAGCAAGCTGTTTCTGACCCCACAGGCGGACCCGATCCGCGACGGTTTTTTAGCAGAGAGCGTAACAGCCATTACCGCTCCCTCCCGGTACGCTCACTCTACGCTGCAACTCCGAATGCTATGGGCCTCCGTCTGAGATGAGTCCGGTATGTCCCAGGTCCCCATTCTTCTAAGCTCATCTCCTCCAGAGCAGCCACAAAATCGTTGTGTTGTCGGATGGTGTTTCTGAAGTTGGATGCATCCTTGACTCCTACTGCCTTCTTCAGGTCCTTGAATGGAAGGGCACCATCAGGATTGTCACGGAACCAACACCTTACAAAACCGATAGCATCAGCCACCTTCCCACGCAGTTCCCTAGGGATAGGCGTCCACGGCACGATCTGGGCTCCTGGGAATATCTCAGGCAGCAGTTCCTTGATGCCGCTGTATGTGCTGGCAATCAGGTAAGCATTGACTGGAGGACACTCACCATTTTGGTGCTGTCTGACACTGCTCCGACACAGAGCTTGCAGGATCATGTGGCTGTGTTCACCGCTTTCTGTAGCTTTCACCTGATCGTCTCTGATAATCCCCTTGGATGGTGGATGCCCTGAGGCAAGCCGTGTCAATCCTTCCCTGTGTGGCAACGGCAGAAACAGAGTGCCAGCGAGGATTACGTTGGATACATCCTTGTACTCGTTCGTGCCGTCATGGGACCCCCAGTTGAGAAAGCTGACCTTGTGGCCCTGAGGAAGCCGCTCAGTGATCTTTGTACGAAGGTCTAGTTTCAGGGTTGGCTTGAACTTGTGATGGATGACCAGCCACTCCTCATCAGGCTTTGTATCGATGGCTTTGAGGACACCTTGGATGATCCTGTCACCCTCAGTTCTGTAGGCAGACTTGCCACCACCTTGATCCCACACATTGATGGTCAGGTTGCTATAGTTCTTGGTTGCTGACGGAAGGCGAACCAGATCACCCCGATGCTTTTCCCACAGATCATAGGTTGCCCTAACTCTTGCTGAGGCATCCAAGGTGAGAATGGGCTTGATGTCATCGGGGAGTGTTTGTCGGTAGCTCACCAGGGTGGGTCCAGCAGGACCATCCACCCTCACAACAACGGTTTGTCCCATCAGGAACCACAGGTTCTCCAAGGCTTTCTGTGTGGCCTCAGACTGATGAACAAATAGCCCAGAAACCTCATGGAAAGGCATGCCAAAGGATACATGGAGATCAGGCACATCAAGAAAGGCTCACATGAGGAGCATCGGATCAAGGTCGAAATGCTTCAGTTCATGTAGTTCTCCATTCCGGTTTCCGGATCACAGGTCCGAGCCCGTCCTTCAAGCACGTTTTTGCACTGCGCGCTCAAGCTCACAT
>NZ_VOSK01000746.1 GCF_009296175.1 Microvirga tunisiensis
CACTACTTTGGCACTCCCATCATTAGGCCCAGAGTGAAGCGAGCCTGACAGAATGGACATCGCAGGCGCATGGCATGTGCCAGATGATCAAGCAGCATGCGCCGAAGGGCCGGCAGTGTCGGTTGTGGTGGAGGCCCGCCGGTCCTTCTTTTTTCCCCCTGTGGCGGTTCGCAAGCGCAGATGCTGCAGGAACAGATAGGCGATCAGTGTCAGCAGCGCATGTCGATGCAAGCCCCGCCACGAGCGGCCCTCGAAGTGATCGAGCCCGAGCTCTTCCTTGAGTTGCTGGTGCGCCTGCTCGCACACCCACCGCGCCTTGATGAGAGACGCGAGCTGCTTCAGCGATGTGTCGGGAGGCAGGTTGGACAGATAGTACTTGCGCTCGCCTGAGGTGCGATGCTCGCCCACGAGCCAGACTTCGTCGCCGGGTAGATGCTGGCCGGTCCGTCCCTGCAGACGCACCGCCGGCCCATCAGCCACCCGCACGCGCACGGCGGCGAACTTCGCTCGCAGCGGACCCTTGGTGCCGCGCCGCCACGTGATCCGGCGCCATGAGCTCTTCGCCAGCATGGCCTCAGACGCAACAGCCTCTGCGTCGGGGATCGGGGTCTTGCGCGGCCCTCCACGCGTGCGCGGGGCTGGCCCCAACCGCACATCGGCCGGATACACCTTCTGGATGCGCGGGATGCCCACCGCCCAGAGCAGCCCGAGCGCCGACAGGCCCTGACGGAAGGGAGCACTGATGCCGTAGCCCGCGTCCGTCACGACAGCCCCGAAGCTCACACCGGCTTGCATCATGCGCTGGAGTTCCTCCAGGGCGATCTCAGGCTTGGAGCGCTCCACCCAGAGGGTCTCAGGCACACCGGCGTGCTTCAGGCGCTCGGGATCTCTGATCCAAGTCTCGGGCAGAAACAGCCGCAGGACGATTGGGACTGGCACCTCGCCCTTGGCGAGGGTGAGCGAGACCAGGCTCTGACAATTGGCCTTCTTGCCCACCACTCCGGCATATTGCGAGGCGACACCAACGGAGTGCGTGCCTTTCTTGAGCAGCGCCGTGTCGTCGATCACCAGAATCGCGTCAGGGCCGCCGACCAACTGGTTCGCTTGGGCCAGCAATTCGGCGTCCAGCGGCGCCTCGTCCCACGGGCCGACGGCCACGAAGTGATGCAGTTGATCATAGTCGGCCGGCGCTACCCGCGCCGCCATCGGCTGCAGGCTCTTGCGGTCCCCAGGCCCGATCAGGCCGGCGACATAGAGCGGACACATGCGCCGGCGGGCTGGGTGACGAAGCGGTTTGAGGAAGGGTTCAAGCCAGGACTGAAGTTCGTGTTCCCACGCCACTGAGGTGCTCATGACAACCTCCCGCGAACAATCCTTCAGAGAAGACGTTGGCAGGGCTCGCCTGGTTCCTCAGACCTGCCAAAGTAGTGCTA
>NZ_VOSK01000747.1 GCF_009296175.1 Microvirga tunisiensis
CTCCCCGCGCCGCCAATGCCTTGATAGTCATGCGAGCCTCCTGATCGAGCCGGCTCATGCGCTCCTCCGTGTCGTCCCGTGACACGGTAGGTCGACTTCAACCGGAGGCGACATCTCGTAAATCTGGCCGTCGCCTTACTCACACATTCGCGCGTCGCGCTACAGCGGATGAGCTTGCCCTTCGCGTGACCGGCATCGAGGGCGGCACGGGTCTTGTCACTCCACAGGCCTTTGACGACCTCGTAGACGACCGCCTCCGGCACCTTGGCGGACGTCACCCATTGGGCGCCCACAGCCAGCGTTTTCACAGCGGCCACATCCTTATAGGTGCCGGCCGGAATCTCATCGGCAGCGAAGAAGCTGTATTGCTTCCGGATTGCATCCGCCTCAGGGCCCGCGAGCGGAACGAGATCGACACCACCGCCGGTCGCGGCAAGCTCCGTAATCGCGCTGGTCGGATAACCACCGACGAAGAAGAAGGCATCCAACCCGCCGTCGCGCATGCGCTCGGCAGCCTGGTTCGGCTTCAGGAAGTCAGCTTTTACATCCGATTCCTTCAAGCCCCAGCCGGAGAGGATGATCCGCGCATCGACGAGTGTGCCGGAGCCAGGCTCGTCGAGAGACACGCGCTTGCCCTTGAGATCCGCGACAGACTTGATGTTGGCAGACTTTGCCGCGACCAGATGGATGCTCTCTGGATAGAGGTTGGCGAGAAGGCGCAGATCGTCGATCTTGCCCTTGCCCTCGAAAAGTCCTGTGCCCGTATAGGCCCAGTAAGCAACATCGGCCTGGGTGAAACCTGATTCGAGTGCGCCCGAGACGATGGAATTGACATTGGCCACCGAGCCGTTCGAGGCCTGAGCCGTCATGACGAGTTGCGGCGGACTCGAGACGGCATTCGCGATGAGACCGCCCACCGGATAATAAGTTCCGGCAGTGCCACCGGTGCCAATCCTGAAGAAGGCGGGAGCTTGAGCGAAGGCGCTGCGGCCTAGAGCGGTTGCAGCACCGAGTCCGAGGCCAATCTTGGCCAACTCGCGACGTGACAGTTTGACAGACATTATGTTCCCCTGGTGAAGGCTACGACCGTTTGCAATACGGTTCTGCTTCACTCTACCGGGAATTGGTGCCCCGTCTACGGGTCTTGCTCGTCTGGTCGGTTGGAGCTTTTGCTTGGCTCGACTGCCGATGGGCGAGATGCGCGGTTGGGGTGTGGCGGGGTCGGGTGTTGCTCGGGGTTCAGAGACGACGAAGCCCTCGGAGCGCTGGGCTCACGAGGGCTTGGTGTCGTGTTGGTTGCGGGGACAGGATTTGAACCTGTGACCTTCAGGTTATGAGCCTGACGAGCTACCGGGCTGCTCCACCCCGCGTCAACGCGTGCGAGTTTGGCACCGCCAAACCCCAAACTGGTGTGCC
>NZ_VOSK01000748.1 GCF_009296175.1 Microvirga tunisiensis
GTTGGCGGCCAGATCCTTGATAAACGCCGCCGCCCACCGTGAGACATCGGAATTCCAAAGAACTTTCGACATGACCTGCCAGCGTGCAACCCGCTCCTCTTGGCTCATGTGCAGCGCGTGCTGAATAGCCTCCGCGACTTCGACCTTGTCGTTCGGGTTGACGATGAGGGCATCCGTGAGCTCCTCGGCAGCCCCGGCGAATTTCGACAGGATGAGCACACCGGGATCCTGCGGGTCCTGAGCGGCCACGTATTCTTTGGCCACGAGATTCATCCCATCCCGCATGGGGGTCACGAGCCCAACCCGGGCCAAGCGGTAAAGGCCAGCGAGGACCCCGCGAGAATAAGTGCTGGTCACGTAATGGATCGGAACCCAGCCAGGCTCACCCAAGGAGCCATTGATCCGCCCCAGCGTCTCATTCACGTCTCGGCTGAGGGTTGCATACTCGGGCACTTCGCTGCGGCTGGTTGGGGCAATCTGCAGATAGGTCACCCGGCCCCGCTGATCCGGATGGCTGACCAGGAAGCGCTCGAAAGCCTCCATGCGTTCAGGAATGCCCTTAGAGTAATCCAGCCGATCAACCCCGATGATCAGCTGGCGGGATCCCAGACCAGCGATCGTCTGCTTGAGAAGCCGGCTTGAGCCAGAGCGTTGGGCTGCTTGCTGGAAACCATTGACGTCAATGCCGATTGGCGCGCTCTTGATGCGAATACGGCGGCTTCCGACATCGAGAAGATCTGCCCTGCGATGGATTGCGCCAAGTTCCTGGACGAGGCTACGTCTGAGGTTGTCCGCATCCCGCTCGGTCTGCACACCGAGAAGATCATAGTCCGGGATGACGCGTAGGAGCTCTGTGCTGCCTGGAAGAGCTCCAAACACTTCAGGAGCAGGCCAGGGAATGTGATGAAAGTACCCGATCGGGTTGCTGATCCCGACAGCCCGCAGCTCGCTCGCGAGGGGGATGAGGTGATAGTCGTGAACCCAGACGAGATCGTCAGGCTGGATCAGATGCGCCAGGGCGCTGGCGAAACTGCGATTGACCCGCAAGTACCCTGCATAATCAGCCCGCGAGAACTCGGACAGACCAATCCGATAGTGCATGATCGGCCAGAGCGCCCGGTTGGCGAAGCCATTATAGTACTCCTGCCGATCACGCGATGTCAGGTCCATGACCGCATACTGCACCTGTCCCTTATCGATGATCTTGGGCTGGGCCGCCGGATGGGCTGAAACCTTGCCGCTCCATCCGAACCACAGCCCCTGGTAAGCTTGAAAGGCCTCGTGCAGGGCCACGGCCAGGCCTCCTGCAGCGGCTTTTCCGGTAGCATCTGGAACAGCCACGCGATTGGAGATGACAACGAGCCGTCGCAAATGCCTCTCCCTCTGTAGCAGGGGAGAGGGTAGCCCAAGGACGA
>NZ_VOSK01000074.1 GCF_009296175.1 Microvirga tunisiensis
AGCGGGGAGCAATGCGGGTGACGAGATCGTCCAACTGATCGGCCCAGCGGTGGGCCTCGCTTGCGTCTGTCATGGCGCGACACCTCCGTGTCTAAGACAACGCACAAGCCCCGGCTGTAGTACTAGACCGTGATGGAGCCTGCTTTTGCGGCCTCGGCGCAGTGTTCCGAGAGGGGGCGCTTGGGGCGGAAGCGGAAATTGAGGTCTTTGTAGACCAGGGGTTCTGAGGGGCGGGTGATCTCCGACAGGCAGAAATAACCCATGACCGGGAGAGTCTGCCCGTCGTCGGGATGGATCTCGGTCACAAGCCACACCCAGTCCGCATGAGCGTGAAGAGTTTCACGACCGGAACGGGGTCGGTCGTCTCGCGATTGGCACGCTCGCCGTTCTTGAGCAACTGGCTCCACTCGTCCTCATAGAAAAGACTGGCGATCCGAGGATTAGGGGTTGTGATCGTTACCATTCTGGCTCTCTCCTTCCTTCTCGGGCGCAAGCGCCTGCGCCTGCGCCCCTGCCACGTGGCGAACAGCGGGGAGAGAGGGGGGCAATCCTGAGTGCCGGAGGGGACTCCCCACCTTTTTCAAGCTCTTTTTCCATCTCTCATCCCGCTATCGGGTGGGATGCAGCACTGCTGCTGCATCCCTGCCTCGCGGCGAGCAGCGGGTGTGCAAGCGGAGGGGCGCCTTCGCGGGGAACCAGCTGCAGGGAGCACCGCGACCGAAGCTGGGCGGAAGGCGATGCGAAGCGCGCCGAGGGCGGAGCCCTAAGTCACCGGCGCCAACGGACCGATTTCTACAGCTTGGCGAGTGCCCTTTGGGCACACGTTGGTGTTCGCGGTGCATCACAGCACCGTGTCATCGACCTGCGTCTCATCGTGCGTCTATGAGATGGCCTGGGGGATCCGATCTTGATCGAAGAGCTCACCGGTTCGCAGCATGGTGCAGGCGACGCCAATCAGCCGGCTTCCGATGGATCTCAGTGCTCGCGCGTGCGAATGACCACACTTTCGTAGGCTGGCATATCGGACCCGGCTGTGACAGTCGTGCAGCACCGCGACCCTGGCCCAATGATAGACGGCTGTCCGCAGCCGGCGCGGACAGGCCTTGCGCATCACCACCGTGTACTGTTTTCCGCTTCGACGTGTCACCGGCACGACTCCTGCCAGCGCACGCAGGGCTGAGGCATCGCGCCGGACAACCGCGTCATGACCCTCCGACAGCAGCGCGGCCAGGACGATCGGGCCTACTCCTGGCAATGACCGCAAGATGTCCGGATCACAATGAGTGCGGCCGACGGCATCCTGCTCGTGGGGAAGATCCGCTACTGCGGCACACAACCGCTCCAGTTGCTTCATTGCGATCTTGATCTGATCCAACACGAGCCGAAGACGTGCGAGGATAATTTGACAATGCGCGACACACGCTTCCGTCACGCCCGGAGCAACGGTAATCGGCGTCCGCTGCAAGTGGGCCAGCAGGGTCTCGCTCGTCCACTTCCGCACCCGGCTCTTATACAGAAGCTTTGCGACGGTTGCAGATCTTGTCCGCTTTGCCTTCTCTGGCGTTGGGATCAGGTCCCAAAGGTCCAGAACCCATGGCGATGACCAGTCCTCTGCTAGATCCAGCACCTGCGGATAATACCGCCAGAGCTGATGCCGGAACCGGTTAGCGAGACGATTGCGTTCAACGGACAGATCTTCCGTTATACGCGACCATTCCCGCAGCTCGACGATCGTCGGGTGCATGGGCTCGAGATGGCGATAGAGCCTACCGTCAGACCGCAAAGCGTCCGCGAGAACGTAGGCATCCAACCGATCATCCTTGGCTCCGGCCATGGTGAAGCGATCCCTGAACCGGTCCAGCTGTTTGGGATTGACGGCATGGACCTGGAAGCCCGCGTCCATCAAGCTCTCGACCACCGGGCCATGCGGGACCTCAATGCCGATGGCAATGTGATGCGGCTCCGCCCCTGTCGTAGCTCTGATCCAATTCGACAGTTCGGCCAGACCGTCGCCGCTATGGGCGAAGGATCGGTGACCAAGCTTGGAGCCGTGGGCGTCCAGAGCATAGGCGTAGTGTGTCTCGGAGGCCCAATCGACCCCGACATAAGCGAGAATATGGTCCACTCGTTCTCCTCCTTGTGCTGCGGGCAGCCACGATCCTCGCCGGCCCTGTTCTGGCGCTCGAAGGCGCAAACTCCCCACGGGGCGTCGATCGCGGCTGATCCGTCGGGGCACGTGTCCCCTCTGGGCGCTCGCGGCGCAGGATCACCAGGTGGCTCCCGACAGACCAGCCCACCGCGATCATAGACGCCCCGCGAGGAGCCGCAGCAGTGGAACAGGGATCGCCCACCCGGAAGGCGTGAAAGCGCCTGGAGGGCCGCCGGAGAGCGGTCGTGCAGGGATGGCAGGCCCGGCCTGACAGACCGAACGATGGGGAAACCGGTTTTCGGGGTTGCTGGGGAGAGGGGGCCGCGCGCGCCTCTCCCCTCCTGCCGACACAAGAGCCATGAACCGGCCGCCCAAAGGCGGCCGCCGCATAGATGGGCTATTCTGTGAACCTCACGGCGTCAGCCGTGGCCGCTAGAATGATGGGCGAGCCGGTCGCGAGACGTCATAGAAGCTCGCCATGCGGCGGTAGCACTCGATGACGCGGCGTCCTGCTTCGCCGCGCCGTGCTTCCGTCCCACTGGTTGGGAATGGAAAACGAGGGCCGGGGTGCGTACATGTCATGGACCAGACCCATAGCCCTTTCTCGGGTCCGTGCGGATGCTGCATCACCCGGCTTCTCTGGATCAATGGCCGTGAAGTCGGTTGCGTCGCCTGCGTCTGGTCCCCAAACGATGCTGGTGAGCTTCCAATAGATGTCACTCATGGGATCTGCCCTCTTTCAGCCCGTCTAAGAGGCTATGCGCCGCCTCCTGCACCATTGTAGGCCAGTAGAGCTCAACGCCCTGGGCGATCCGCTCCCGGCGCTCCTCCTCGGACAAGCCGGGGAACCATCCAAGGCGCTCAATCCTGCGCGACAGGATAGCCCTTGCCTCTGCCTCGATCTGCTCTGGTCCTAAGCTCGCCATGCCGCAAAAATTAGGCGGGAGAGGGTGCGATAGCACTTCCTCTTTGGGCATTGGGGATCTGCAAAAAAGATGCCGCCGTTTACGGCGGCGGCTGTGTGGAAGCAGGAGGGCCTGCTCTCCCCTGCTACTCGGAGCTTTGTGAAAAGCCCTCGCGCCGGGAGAGACGGCGCAAGGGGCGGAGGAGCGTGTTCGATCCCGGTCGATCAAGCAAGATCGTCGAGAGATACTGATAAAGCTTGCGCGATCTTCTTCATGGTCTCGAAACTGCCGTCGCGGTCGCCAGTCTCGATCTGACTGATATACGCCGGGCTGAGACCGGTCTTGGCCGCGAGGTCTTTCGCGCTCATGCCGCGATACTCGCGCCAAACACGAACCGGGCTCTCGCCGTCGAGAATGCGGTTGGCAAACTCGGCCGGGACAAGCTCATCTTCGCCGCTGGCGATCCGGCGCTTTGCCTCATCATAGGCGCGCACGTCGGCAGACTGTTCCGCCGAGGCGACAAGACTTTCATAATCCGCAAGCGGCATGATCGCCAAACGGTCACCGCTCGGGGTTGTGATAATGTCGGGCTTATTCATGCTCATCTCCTAACCGTAAATTCCGCCCCGGGGGCCGATTTCCAGGATGGCAAGAACGTTGCCGTCCTCATCGAAGATCACGCGCCAGTCACCAACTCGCAGCCGATAGCCCTCGCGCGCCTGAAGCTTTGTCACATTGGCTGAGAGCGAAGCAGGATCGGCGGCGTACTGCTCAATCTTGCCCCTGATCGTGGCCGCGATATTCGCCGGAATCCGGCGAAGGGTCTTGAGGGCTGATTTGCTGTAAGCGATCTGCTTCATGGGAAATAGTTAGCATATAGCTAACTGAATGCAAGAGGAAAATAACAATTTGCTAACTGAAAAGCCCCTGCGCCGGGAGAGAGACGGCGCAAGGGCTCTGAGTGGGAGGCGGCTTAAGCCGCCTCCTCCATCTGCTGCTCCGGGGCGCTGACCGGGGCGGCAATGTGAGGGGTCTTGAGAGGCGTCGGCAACCAACCGCCACCGGACACGGCGTCAACGGTGGCCTCGATGGCCTCTGCCTTACCAAGCTTCGGGAGGCCCTTCGCAATGGTGCTGTAGCTCTCGCTCGCGGCTTCCTTGATGGCGCCGGCCATGCAGGCTTTGCTGGTGCGGCGGAAGAATGCTGCATCCGGTTGCCAGTGCTTCGTCATATCGAGGTTGATCCGTCGGGCGATCTGGTCCGCATTCTCGTGGCGGGTGTGGCGCTTCTCGTGGCGCTGCTGCGTCGCGTTGAGGCTCAAGCCAGTCACAACGGCCAGGAGATTGAAAAGCGTTTCGGGGGTTGCGGACGCGCACCAGTCCCAAAGCGTTGCCGACTTCTTCGGAAGGCGCTCCCTCCGCTCGGCCTCAAGTGCTGCGAGTGCGAGGATTGCCGGGGTCTGCGCGATGTCGTCTGACGGGCGCGGCGGTGTCTCGCGCTTGATCTGAACGGCGCTGATCGGCTTCGAGGTATCGTAATAGCCGCTATAGAAGTGCTGTAGGGCGAGGCTATAGGTCGTGGCGAGGATTGCCACGTCGGGGCGCTTGGCAAGCTCGACGGCGAGAGCTGCGGTGCGCCGTCAGGTCCTCCGTCAAGGCTGCTGACAGGGTGTTTGTCTCGATCTCAACCTCTGGCTCGGTGGTGTCGCCGTCGATCTGCTTTGCGGTCGTGGCGGCTTTCGCCTTAGTCTCATTGGCGGCGCGATCCTGCGGAGCGATTAAGCCGCGCTCAATCTTGATTTCTCCAACATGGTCGAGGGTGACGACGGCTCCGGCCTCGGCCTTCTGCTCGTCGGTGAAAGCTTCCTCGCGGTCCTGAATGGCCTCAATGGCACTGTTCACCTTGTTGTAGCTCGTCACAATCTCCTGTTGCTGGGGCGTCAGGTCTTCGGCTTCCTCGTCGCCGTACAGGTCATGTTCCTCCAACTGAGCGGCCAGCCTATCATGCTCGCCGCTCAACTCTTCCAGCTTGGCTTGATCCTCGGCGGAATGCTCAACCTTCTGCGGGTACATGCGGCCATATTGATTGCTGGTCGAATAGGGGAAATCGGGAGTGACCCATTTCCAGCCCTCGGCGGCAATGGTTTCGCGGAGTGCCTCAAGCTTCTTCTCTGCGAGGGTGTAAGCAAGCTCCTTGTCGATCAGATAGACTTGCTCCTTGGTGGCGAAAAGGTCGCTCTCGAAAGCTCCCCCGGCTGCAAGATACTCCTCGCGGATGAAGTGCGAGATTTTGTCGGTCGGGTTCAAACGCTCCTCGGACAGACGGCGCTTAAGGTGCCGCGGCTCCCGGTTCCAAGAGTGCTGCGCTCCGAACCATGCGGCTTCCTGGCGGTCGTGATCGTGAGTGATGGTCAAAGCCTGAGCCTGTTCCAAGCTCATGTTATCCTGACGCAACTCCTCCAAGATGCGCGGCGAGAGGTCGGCAAGAGCCAGTCGGCGGCGAACGGTCATACGTGAAATTCCGAACCGCGCCGCGATCTCTTCCGGCGAAATGCCCTCTTCCTTGTTGAGTTTGCCGAAGGCGGCAATCTCCTCGGCGGGGTGCATGGCCGAAAGTTTTCAGCCGCCGAGATTTCCGTTTCGGTGACACCCTCGGCAGGCCCCTGCAGAACGGGAACTTGGTAGTCCTTCGTCACCTTCACGCCGAGAATGCTGCCGCCCTTGGTTTGAAGGTGCTTGAGGGCGCGCAAGCGGCGTCCAGCTGCCAACACTTCAAATTTCCCCTTCCCTGCCGGTTTGACGTTGAGGCTCTGGATCAGGCCATGCGCGGAAATATCGGCGGCAAGAGCCTCAATCCCGGCCTCGGAATTGTAGCGGCGAACGTTCGCCGCGCTCGGGATCAGCTTGGACAGGGCAACGGTGGTCATCGTCATGTTCTCTCTCCTTAGTTTCGGGGCGCAAGCGCCTGCGCCCCTGCCTCGTGGCGAACAGCGGGGAGAGAGGGGGCAACCTGAAAATCCAGAGGGGAATCCCCCGCCCGAAGGCCGCAATGCGGCTGTAGGGGCGCGTCAAGCGATCCTGGCAGGGCCTTGGCCCGAAGGATGGGGAGACCGGATTTTCAGGTTGCGAGGGGAGAGAGGGCCGCGCGCCTCTCTTCCCTCCCCTAAAGCATGAGTCTGTGAATGACGGCAACGGCGACGGCTTTGTGAAAGGGGAGTCGTGGCCTCCCGCGAAAGCTATCCAGGCGCGAGAAGCGGGAGGCGCGCCCGGAGCGAAGCGAAGCAGGCCCGAAGCCGCCGCGCCTCCATAAAGCGCCGTAGGTGCGCTGAGGGTCTTGTGGGCAGGTTGTGACCTTAGAAAGCTCCGTAGCCGCTGCGAGGTTTATAGGGCTCGGTCTGCACTGTCCGCTGGCTTGGAGCTATTTCAAGAGCCGGGGCGGTCCAGGTCTTCTTGCCTTCCAGAACCCACGTCGCGCCATAGCTGTCGTACGGTTCGGGGCTGTTGGCGATCCGCTCTGCGGTCGCCAGCTGCTCCAAGAATTCTTCCGTGCTTGAGACAAGCAGGTTGTCGGCAGTCTCGGACTGCCACTTTGCTAGTTCGTTGAACGACCATAGGAGGACGGTCAACACGCTGCCGATCATGAGCCAAGTCAGGAGCGGGTAGGTCACGCCTGCAAACAACATGCAAGCAGCTGCGAAGACTGTCAGGAGGAACGCGGTTCCAGGGAAGGAATACCGCTCGATGTCCTTCATGATGTCGACGAACAGGGAGGGCTTTAACCGAATCGGCACATAGCCTTGCGGCATGGAGCAATGCCTGTCGCTGGTGTGGTCGAGCAATCCGACAAGAACGCCATTCTTGAGGCCGGAACGTCGCGCATAAACAAGTGAAACTTCATGATCCGGCTCAATGCGGATCGACGGTTGCACTCGGATGGTGCGCCGTGTCCCGTCTCTCGATTGAATCAGGATCTCGCGGGTGCGGCTGCCGCGTCCAAATGTCAGGACGGTTCGGACCTTTCCGCGCCAGGTGAAGAACGTAAATTCCCGATCTGCAATTTGGGTCGAAACCTGCACTGTGCCTCTCGCTCCATTTAGCTCAGTTTATGGAGTCGCATTTAGCACTGTTAAGGTCTCGTTAACCGTTTTCCACCGGGAATGGTTAACGGCGCTCCGAGGTGCGGAGTCGACGCATTCCCCGATGGTTCATAGAGGGAGGAAAAGTGCAGTGGGTTCAAGTGATGAGCGCAACAGCTTTGGCCAGGGTAGCTCCGGGCGTTTGAAAGCCAAGGGTTTTTCTTGGCCGGGTATTGAGCCTGAGCGCGACCGCATCCAAGTCGCTTTGGCTGTGCACGGACAGGTCTGAACCCTTCAGGAAGTACTGCCGCAGCAAGCCATTGGTGTTCTCGTTGCTTCCCCGCTGCCACGGGCTCTGGGGATCGCAGAAGTAGACGTCAACATCAGTCGCGACGCTGAAGCGCTTGTGATAAGCAAGCTCCATCCCGCGATCCCAGGTCAGCGAGGCCATCAATCCCTGAGACAGCCGTTGAACCTGCCGCACAAGAGCCTTCACCACGCTCTCGCTGTCTTTGCCGTCAACCCGAACGAGCCTCACGAACCGGGATTGTCGCTCGACCAAGGTGGCAATGTGGGTGTTCTTGCCGCCTGAGAGCAAGTCGCCTTCCCAGTGACCAGGCACGGCCCGATCCTCAACTTCAGCCGGACGCTCCTGGATCGAGATGGCGTCGATGATCTGTCCCCTCGGCTGCCCAGTAGTACTGGCCGTCTTGGAGCGTCGCATGATCCGCCGGCTGCGCAGATGGCGGGTCAGCTCTTTCTTCAGGACACCGCGGGCCTGGATGAACAAACTCTTATAGATCGTTTCGTGAGACACCCGCATGGTCCTGTGCATCGCCATATTCGGTCTTGAGCCAACCTGCGATCTGCTCAGGAGACCACTCGTTCTGCAGCTTATCGGCTACCAGCATCTGAAGCGATGGGTGTATGGACAGCAGGCAAGGCTTGGGTCGCAAGCCTTGTTGCCAGGCGCGCTCGTCGGCGTTGGTGGCACGATACTTTCGTCTGCCTCCGTTCCGACTGACTTCCCGGCTGATGGTCGAAGGAGATCGACCGAGTTGGGCTGCTATCTGATGAAACGACCAACCCGCCATCAGGCCACGTGAGATCTCCTCCCGCTCCTCTGGGCGCAATGACAGCCTCGACCGTGTCCTCAGAGGCGGAGCGATGCCTCCCTTGGCGAGGACGATGCCGAAGACCGATCCGGCATGTTTGCCAAGAGCGCGGCCAATGTCACTGAGAGACCAACCCTCCTTCCACCGGGTCCAGAGTTCCCGTTTCTGCTCTGCCGATAAGCCTGGACGACCCATGCGCGCCATGGATAGTTCTCCCGAAGCACAACGAAATCAATCATGGTGCACTGACTGGTTGAACCCACCGCCTCTTTCATTTCCTTATCGCCGCTGAAGTATGGTTAAGCAGTCGTCTAGATCTGCGCACCTGTGAAGGAGAAAATCAGGCTCAGAAGACCGAAAGGGGCAGAGAGCGCGACGAAAAGGATGGTGAGCGCACCGACAATGACAGCGGTCCAGGCGCGGTCAGCTCTGACGTAGTATTTAGTCCAGTTATTGCCTGCGAACCCAACTAAGCCGGCTGCAACAAATGCCCAAATTGCAGATGCTCCCGGATGCAAGTTCAGCCAGTCTTTCACTGGCAGGATTGCGGCGAGAAATCGCGCCACAGCTAAATACACATGTTCAGCCATTTGAGCCGTCGATCAAACAGGTCAAGGACTAACTTATCCTTGGCCGTTCTCCATTGCTGCCATGCAATGTAAGAGCCCAAGAGCACAATTACCGGGTCAGGAAGGCACGAAGATACACAACCAATGGAGGCGTCGATCCCACGACAGACTCTCCCTTCAAAAGGGCTTGGCTGCGTTCGCTTGAAGACGCGGGTATTTCGCCTCCGAGTACCCGCTAGCATAAACGCCACCTGTCGCAACGGCGGCCCCGACGGCGAGGGTTAGACCGATCCCGAGCGCCCATCCCTGCCTCTGCGACTTCCAGAGGGCCAGCACTGCTGGAGCCAAACACATGCAGAGCACGATGAGGCCGAACATGAAAGAAGCATGCAAGTTTGGAGAGCGGTAGATCAGGGCAAGATCGTAGCTTTGCTGTTGAGGCGGTTCGCCAAAGAAGAATTGTGCTAGGAACGTGAACACCCTATTGCCCCCAAGGATACGGGGAGTGTCACCCTCCCCTGTTGTCATTGTGGCGCTGGTGCGCGCCTGGATCGTTATCGATAGGCCGAGATGCCGTAGGCGGCTCGGTGAGCGAAGCGAGTAGAGCCAGATAGGCCAAAGGCCGTAGCGCCCTCTCCTACCCTCCTACTTAGTGAAATCACCTACTTTGAGTTTTGTCGATTAAACTCTTCAAACAAGCTATCCATTTTCCCAAGCAAAAATTGCCCGAAACTTGGAGCAACCTTTTCGTCAATCACCAACGAAAATGAGATCATGACGCGCTTCAGCCAGCAGGTCAGAAGGTCGTAATTATTCCCCTCCATCTGCCGGATGCACCTCTCAAGCTTAGTGAAAGGGCACGCGGACACCGTTCGGCAGGTGCGGGCTTGCCCTTTGGACTGCATGTCGATGAAAAATGCGCACCACTGGTCACCGTAGATGTCGAGCAATGAATTGTGCCGGAAGCGCATGCGAAACTTATGATAAGAGATCGCTCCATCTGGGCTGCGGTAGTCGGGTCGTTTGATCGCTTGGCGCTGGACGTGTGGTCGGTATGTGGGTCTTGGTCCTGATCTCCGTGTCGTGCGGGGAAAGGACCCCGCCGGGGCGGCGGGGCCAAGTTGGGCGACGTCAGTGCGCCGTTGCCGCAATCCGATCGTCGATACCCCAGGGGGCGGCCTCATACCCGGCCAAGTGCTTGTTGAGGGCCTTCGCCATGCGGCAAGTGAAGGCGTAGGCAAGGCTCTTCTCGTAGTTGTCGGTCTCGCAGGACTGATAATCGAAGCAGTCCAGCGCCTTGGCAGCGATGCCGGCCCGGACGCAGGGGCGGTACCTGAACGTGTAGGTCGCGACGAGCTCGGCGTAATCAAAGGCCTCGGCGCCGCCGGTCAGGCGATAGCGGTGGATAACGGAGCGGACGTTCTCGGCCAGGAGCATCTTGCCGAAGGCGGTCGCCGTTTCGTGGCAGACCCGCTCGAGGGTGCCGTGGTCGGTGCGGGCGGCGAAGAACTCGAGGTCGATAGCGGCGGAGACGATCGTATCGATGTGGGCAGTCGAGACAACGAAGGCGGACATGAGCGCTCTCTCAGGTACGATGCTGAAGGGGGATGGTGCCCCGCCCGCGAGGCGGGGGCCAGAGAGTCATTCGCCAGAGCGGCGGGACCAGATGAGGCTGAACGCGTCACCTTCTCCCTCGACCAGGGAGGCGAAGATCGGAGCAGGAAAGCTCGGATCGTCCATCCTGACCGAGAGGTACTCGCGGCCGTCGCGGGAGGTTTTAAGCCAGGCGGCGCCAAATTCGGTCGGGCCAACGAAGATCCGGTAGTCGGGAGCCTGATCGTTCGCCTTGGGGCTCTTGGTGATGTGGGCTCGGACCGTGAGGGTAAGAGTCTTGAGGGTGCCGGTGTAGGAGCCTTTGTCGGTTTTCCTGAAGGTGCCGATGGTCGCCATGGGAGTGATCCTTTTTTGTTGGTCGGGCCGCACCGCGCGGCCTCGATGGCGGTCGATGGATCGTCAGGCGATCACGCCGCAGCCGCAGGCCCGCAACGCACGTGGAGGACGGCGCGGGGAGGGCCTTTTTGTCTCGCGAGGAAGGCCGAAAGGCCGGGGAAAAAGGCTCTCAGGACCGAAAGGTCCGGACCCGCTGTTGCGGTCAAGGGATCGAGGCGCAGCCGTCCTGCGATCAGACCAGCCCCTTGAGAGGCCGCCTGCGATGCCCGATGTCTCAACGGAAAAAGGCTCCGTCTCCATCAGGCGGCTCTTGTCGGCTGACACCAGAAGGAGTGGCGGTCAAAGCGGCCACGCCATTGCTGGAGACGCCGCATGCCAAGCTCCGAGTCGCTACGTCGGAACATGGTACGATCAACTTCTCACGCGCTCCGCTTCGCCTTGGCTGACCCCCGGCTGCACGCGCCTGACATCACGGCCTGACGCCGGGACAGTCCTGACTCCCTCGCTCAAGCGGTCCTCGGTCCGTCCTTCCGCTTGGTCCCACCGTTCCGTCGAGGGACGTGATGCGGGATCCCCTCAATCTCTGGTCCACCTGCTGCTACGCAGGTCTGCCATGCCGTTCCCTGGCATGGGGCATTTGTCCCTGCGAGACTTATCTCTTCCTCGATCAGCCCTTCCCCTCACCACCGTCATGATCGACCGTACGGAGCCGCCGCGCGACGAGCCGCTCGTGATGGAGGGGCGGGAGGTCGTCGAGAATGACCGCTCGAAGGGCCTGACGCACCGGCAGCACCCGCTGGCGTCCCCTCCTTGGTGCCGTCATCGTTCCGGCGAACCTTTAGCCAATGGCGACCGCGACCGTCAGCTCCAATCCCGCGAAAGGTCGATCCCGCCGCTCTGCTGACCGTGCCCGACGCTCCACTGGTCGGGCCAATGCAGCGTCTCCAGCCCTATCGCGGAGGCGGCCGCGAGCGAGGTCCACCGTCCCTCGCCATAGAAGCGAAAATTGAGATGTTTTTTCTGGTAGGATTCCTGGACAGGGATCCTACCAGCGCGTGCCAATAGTGCCGCTAGCGCCACCTATCCAAGATCTCTCTACCCCCTCCTCCCGCACCCACCGTCATGCCAAGGCCATCGGAGCTCTCGCCGCCAAGCGTGTCCCGGCGCACCGGCGCCGATGGTCACACCCGTTGGTTACAGAGCCGCCACCGCACCGCTCCGCCGCCTCTTCCCACCGCTCTCTGACGATCTCTGATCGATATCACTAGCGTGTTTGGGCTAAACCACGCGAGCAATCTGGAACGTGTTTCGGCTTATTTGGGGAGCCCCGGTCCCAGCCGTCCTACCTGCTGGCTATTCATTCAAGAGCTTGCCCCCTGTGTGGATTCCGTGAGGGTCTCGTTTCATTAATAAGACGTAAGAGGATCTTATGCGACTCTAATGAGACTATCCTCTTGGATCCGGGGCTTCTATAGGGCATATTCAAGTCTCTTAAATGAGACGTGGGCACTCCATATGTCGTGTTAAAGAGACAAACTATGCCGAAGCGATCAATGAAAACCCACTCCCGCCAAGCGGCCCAAGCCATCCAGCTCCTTGGGCATCTAATCAAAGTCCGCCGTCTGGAGCTCAAAATCACAGCCGAAGATCTCGCGGCGCGCGCCGGGATCTCGCGCGCCCTGTTGTACCGCATTGAGCGCGGTGACCCCGCTTGCTCTATCGGCGCTGTGTTCGAGGTCGCCGCAATCGTCGGTGTCCCGCTGTTCGGCGACGATACCGGCGGAACCCTCGCAAGCCACCTCCAGCGCTATGAGCGGGAGTTGATGTTGCTGCCACGCGCCGTCCGCAACTCGCACAAGCCGGTGTATGATGATTTCTAACTCCCCCAAAGAGGCCTTTTCTGGATCTTTCTGCCAGGCGCCTCAGAGCCCGTGGTCGCCGGTCGCCTCTATCAGGATGGTAGCCGCCTATCCTTCAATTATGGCCGCAGCTATCTCAGCAGGGACGATGCGATCCCGATCTACGCGCCCGAGCTTCCACTCCGCCCGGGCGCACACCCGCCGGCAACGGGACTCTCAATGCCAGCCTGCCTCCGGGATGCCGCACCGGACGCGTGGGGCCGGCGCGTCATCCTGAACCGGATCTTAGGCCTCCAAGGCAAGGACGTCGATGTCGAGCGGCTCGACGAACTCACTTACGCTCTGGAGTCCGGCTCTGACCGGATCGGCGCGCTCGACTTCCAAGCCTCACCGGATGTCTACGTTCCGCGGCGAGCAGAAGCCGCCTCGCTTGAGGAACTGCTCACGGCGGCTGAACGGGTCGAGCAAGGTATCCCTATTACACCGGAGTTGGAGCAGGCCCTCTTCCACGGTAGCGCGCTTGGGGGCGCGCGGCCGAAGGCGCTCGTTGATGACGGTAACACTCGTCTCATCGCCAAGTTCTCATCCAGCAGTGATGTCTACAACGTCGTAAAAGGGGAGTTTATCGCTATGCGCTTGGCCGCTCTCGCCGGGCTGAAGGTCGCGCCTGTGCGTCTGGTGCGGGCAGCGGGGAGAGATATCCTGCTGGTGGAGCGCTTTGATCGCGTTCGTCAAGCTGACGGCTGGACCCGGCGGGCCATGGTCTCAGCCCTCACCCTGTTCGGACTCGACGAGATGATGGGGCGTTACGCGAGCTATGAGGACCTCGCGACAATCATCCGTCAGCGCTTCGAGGATCCGGTGGGTACGCTTCGTGAGCTGTTCGGCCGGCTGACATTCAACGTCCTGTGCGGAAACATCGACGATCACGCACGCAACCATGCCGCCTTTTGGGACGGCCAATCTCTGACCCTGACGCCGGCTTACGACATCTGCCCACAGGGCCGGGCCGGCAACGAGGCCAGCCAGGCGATGCTCATTTTCGGCCAGAACCGCATGAGCCGCCTGGAGGTGTGCCTCCAGGCCGCCGGCACCTTCCTCCTCAATAGGGCTGAAGCCGAGAAAATCATTACAGACCAAGTAAAGATCATTCGCGCCAAGTGGGAAGAAGTCTGCGATGAGGCCGCGCTATCAGAGGTTGACCGCCGTCTGTTTTGGCGGCGACAATTCTTGAACCCTTACGCGTTTGAGGGTGCGTCCAAGGGGATAGCGAGCGTCATGCTATCAGACAATACGGGCGGTTAGGTATGACGCCTGAGAAAAAATACTCATCTCAGCAAGATCAGGCGCGAGATGCCCCCATTGCGGCCCTCAGCACCCAACCGACTCCGACGTGCCGACGCAGTTCTCCGCAACTTTCATTGCTGCGCCTCGCCCAGCCTTATACGAAGGCCGCTACGAAGGCCGCCGGTTTCCGGCGACCGTTCAAAAGTCTCGCTCCGGTGCGTAACGGCTGGCGGACGACTATCCCTCGACAGCGACGATAGCCGAATCGTTGCTTAGATAGCTGTCGCAGCGGGCGGGCAAGACCTAAGCACTGGTGCCCTGAGGCCGTAGCAGTGTAGCCCTGATGGTATCCCACACGCCGTGGTCTTGAGCGATGCAGCAGAGAGCTAAAGGCGTTAGAAGCGAAAATTGAGTGTTTTTTCTGGTAGGAGCACTGGCTCAGTGATCCTACCAGCGCGTGCCATTAGTGCCACTTGCGCCACCTGTCCAAGGTCTCTCTAACCCTCTCCTCCCGCACCCACCGTCATGCACAATGTGTCAGAGCACGCGCCGGCAGACGCGGCCCGTCGCGCAGCGCCGGATGGTTGCCTGAAGCTGCCACACCGCCTCCGATCCACCTAGCGGCCCGAGCCGCCGGCCACCCGAATCTCGGCCTGAAATTTTCCTTGAGGCTCCACAGAGTCGAGGCCGACAGGGCCTTGTAGGGGCCCTCGAACAATGATGCAGCTGTCCCCTGCGGCAATACGGTAGCAGCCGGGCTGTACCAGCCTTTGACACAGCGCTGCCAGTATGGCCATGGTTTCCTCCATGCCGATACGCAAATCCATGAATGTCTCGCTGACCCCCGAACTCGAACGCTTCGTCGCCGGACGCGTCGCCTCAGGGCGTTACCAGAACAACAGCGAGGTGGTCCGCGCTGCCTTGAGACTCCTGCAGGTCCAGGAATGCAAGGACGCACTCGGGATCAATGGTGCCGAACCACAACCCCAACCATCCGAGGCTCCGTCATCCATGAACGCGAATGCCGACCCGTTTACTTCGTAAGCTGCTCCAGTCCGACCGCGAGCGCTTCCTCGAGAGCCTGCTCGAGAGCGCGACCGACTATGCCATCATCACCCTCGATCTCGATGGGCGGATCACCAGCTGGAACAGCGGAGCGGAGCACGTGCTGGGCTGGTCCGAGGCTGAAGCGCTGGGACAGAACACAAGCCTGTTTTTCACCCCTGAGGATCAGGACGCGGAAGCCCCGGCCCAGGAGATGGCCAACGCGCGCGACTACGGCCGGGCAACCGATGAGCGCTGGCACGTCAGGAAGGGCGGCGAGCGCTTCTGGGCCAATGGCTCCCTGATGCCGCTCGTCAACGACGAGACCAATACCATCGAAGGCTACCTCAAGATCCTGCGCGACCGCACCGAGCAGAGGCTGACTGAGGCAAAGACCCGCCAGAGCGAAGCCTTCCTGCGCGGCGTCCTGGATAGTTCAGGCGACTGCATCAAAGTCCTCGACCTTGAGGGCCGGATCGAGTTCATGAACGAAGGCGGTCTCCGGGGGATGGAGGTGGAAGACGTCTCCGCCATCCAGGGCCGGCTGTGGACAAGCCTATGGGAGGACGACGGAGTTGCCGCGGCTGAGAAGGCGATGGCAGCGGCCAGGGCTGGCGGCACCGGGCGCTTTAGCGGCTTGGCCAAAACGCTCAAGGGCACGCCGCGCTGGTGGGACGTCCAAGTGACGCCCATTGCCGGCCCTGACGGTCAGCCCGGCAAGCTCTTGGCCATTTCACGCGACATCACGGATCGCCGCCAGGCTGAAGCCGCCCTGCGCGAGACGGTCGAGCGCTATAGCCTCGTCACCCGCGCCACCAACGATGCCATTTGGGACTGGGACCTCGTGCGCAACCATGCCCGGTGGAATGAGGCCCTTTACACGGCCTATGGCTACAACCCGCACGAGATCGAGCCGAGCGGCGAGTGGCGGATGACTCAGATCCACCCGGACGATCGTCAAGAAGTTGAGAACCACATTCGGTCGGTGATCGCCGGAGCTGGTGACGAATGGAGCCACGAGTACCGCTTCCGGTGTGCCTCCGGTCATTACGCGACGGTCTTCGACCGCGGCTATATGGTGCGTGACGCGGCGGGTCGGCCCCTGCGCATGATCGGCGCGATGCTCGACATCACCAGCCGCAAGCGGGCCGAGCAGGAACTGGAGGTGGTTCATCACGAGCTCGGCCATCGCCTGAAGAACGTGCTGACCATGGTCCAGGCGATTGCCTCCCATACCCTGCGCAGCGCTCCGTCCATGGATGTGGCCCGCGAGACCCTGGCGGCGCGGCTGGTCGCGCTGGGCAAGGCCCAGGACCTCCTCATTACGAAAAGCTCGGAAGAGGCCGAGATCGGAACTCTGGTTCATAGCGTGCTCGAGGCTCAGCGCATCTCGGAGCCGGAGCGCTTGCGCATCCGGGGCCCAGATGCGCGCCTCAGCCCGCAAGTAGCCTTGTCCCTGGCGCTGATCCTACACGAGCTCGCCACCAACGCGGTCAAGTACGGTGCGCTGTCCAACGAACAGGGCCATGTCGATTTGGTCTGGACTGTGACTGAGGACACCCCGGCCTGCCTAGCCTTGCGCTGGTCGGAACACGGCGGTCCGACGGTGACCGAGCCCAAGCACAAAGGCTTCGGGTCGCGGCTGATCACACGCGGTTTGGCGGGCGGTGTCGGCGGCGATGTCACACTCCGCTACGAGCCGACGGGCGTGGTGTGCACCATCACGGCTCCGCTCGACAGCCTAGCCATCTCTTCCCCCGTTCAGGGGACCGTCGCATAGGCCAGGAACCCTCTCGCAGCCACGGGCTTTCTGCCGATCATGTCCAAGACTGATTATGCTCCATGCTACGTCCTTGTCGTCGAGGACGAGCCGATCATCCGCATGAACGCGGTCGATATGCTGGAAAATGCTGGCTTCGAGGTTCTGGAGGCGGCCAATTCCGACGCGGCGCTCAGGCTTCTGGAAGCCCGAGCTCACGAGATTGCGGCGCTGTTCACCGACATTCACATGCCTGGATCGATGGACGGCATGGCCTTGGTCACATGGGTCGCCGAGCGTTGGCCTGACATTCGGCCTTTCGTCACGTCGGGCCACACGACGCTTCAGGACACCGATATTCCCGACCACGGCCACTTCCTGGCGAAGCCCTACAGATCGGCGCAGCTCATGGCCGTTGTCGGCGAAGCATTTGGTTAAGCGCGCCCCAAGGCACCCGAATCGTGGATCACACCTAAGCGTCGTTGGCCGAAAAAGACCCCCGGTCGACATCATTGAATTTGGCGATGAGGGTCAGGAATTGCTCAGGCGGCCGCTCCTTCAGATAGCTCTTGTAGAGCTTGCGCAAGGCGACGCCCAACGTCCGGATGCTCTCGCGCTGCGAAAACGTCAGCGTCGCAGGGATCGCGCGGCCTGTGTTGTTCATCTTCGGCATCGGCATCTCGCGCCCTAATCCCGCATGAGTTCATAGTACGCGAACACGCGCAACCGCGATCCGGTTCCCCTGCCGAGACCTGTGGCATCCCCGACATTCGATTGTAGTCGGGCTTCGACTGGCGGACCGTTTCGACGCGCCGCCCGCCGTGGTGCCAGAACACCGGGTCGAAGCGCCCGCCATCCGGGTTGCGACCCGAGACTTCCGCTGATCCGCCCCGCCATGCCATAGTGCCCGTTATGCAAGAACCCGACCCTAGACACCGAACGAAACTGCTCAAGACTGCGATGCGACAGTGCCGCTTCATCGTCTCCGACGATCCGCGGCGCGCCGTCTGCTGCGGAGCCCCGACACCGGAGGGATCGAGCTGGTGCGCCTGGCACCGGAGGCTCGTCTACGTCCCGGCGCATGCAAAAGTGCAGCGCGCTGCGCAAATTGCGCCGGGACGCCAATAGAACAGCCGCTATAGGCTCAGCTCAAGCCAGATTTGCCGTCCGCGCGAACGATCTGGATACAGGCCTGCTAGATAAGCGAATGTTTCCGTTCCGTCGCAGCGACTCGGCAGGATGAAGTCAAGCCACGATCTGAGAAGCAATCCCAGAGAGAATGCCCATGACCAATAGGAACAATGGGAACCACCGTGGACATGAGTGATGTTCTGGCTCGGAATCCACCGCAGTCTCCGTAGACGTTCTGGGTATCGCTGGCCGTTGTGGGTGCCTGTTCTGTCTTGACATCGAGCTGCCTCAAGCAGGACACCTCGCGCCGCTGAGTCTGGTCATAGAGCCCTCCCCCGTCGGTTCCTTGGACAGGTCCGCGCCAACGCAGTGCGGTTCGCAATGCTTTAGACCGCCAGGATTCCGCCCGAGCTGCTCCATCGTCATGAGAGGGTCTTCGTTGGCCGCCTGCACACGGAATGCCGAGAGAAAGAGCACGGTCACAATGGCGGTGACGGTAAACAAGAGAGCTTTGGTGTTCATGCCGGCCTCTTCAGTAACGACGTCTGGGAAATTTCTCGCGTGCGGCCCGACTGGCATGTGCGATGGAGGGAAAGATCGCCAAATCGAGGGACTTGAATGTCAAACTGGCGGCGAAGAAGCGGAAGCCGCCTTCAGTGGCAACGACAATGCCGGCTGTAACGTCTCCGACTTCGATAACATGCGTGGTATGTGACATGGCGCAGATCTCCTGCCGCCAGCATGCGACTGGCAGTCATACGAATTGTTCTGGAAGGAGTCTTGGGAAGATCTTTTAGAGGCGACACCAGTCGCGGCTGCTGCGAACCCGACGCGCCAAGCGCCGTAGGGTGAGGTTCAGCACCGGAATTATCATGACCGCGATCCTTCATGCGGATCACGAGGCGCATTGGACGCATCGTGACGCTTTAGCGTTTGTTCTCGCGGAGCAAGCTGTGCACTTCAAATCACCGCGGCTGATCGAGCGACTATCTGTTCAAACAGCGTGGTTATGTTGCTTTCATCCTCTCAAGCTGTCAACGAGAATGTTCTTTTAAAAGATCGTCAAACGAAGAACTTTTTTGCCTCCGAAGACCGTTAAGCCCATAAGAAAGGCTCTCCACGTAGAAGTTTCATGTCCAAATCGTTGGACGCATAGATAAAATGTTCTTCGGCCGGAGAGAAAAGGGGCCGATTCCTGGTCAGCGCCAGTTATACTTAAGGGGCTTGTTCATCATGAGGCAGGCCAATCTTCAATGATATATACGGTCAAATAGTTGACGTATTCACGAGAAGACCGACTTTCTCCAAATCACGAGTTCCTAGACGAATATATGCTCTTTCAGGAGTCATCTTCAGAACATCGGCTCATTGCTTTTTCGTCCGGTTTGCCGAACGATCCAGGTGCGCCTCGCAGTGTCTTGAATGACATCGTGCACCAAGTTGCGAATTCCCGACCAGGAGCGAATCCATGCCGAAAGATCGTCAACTAAAAATGGGCTTCATGCTGCACGGAGTCGGCACGGGATGGGGCGACTGGAGGCAGCCGGACGCGAGCACTAACTTCGCGTACCATAAAAAGCAGGCCACAATTGCTGAGAAGGCGAAGTTCGACTTTCTGTTCGTTGCTGACAGCGTGTTCATCACTGCGAAATCAAGTCCGCATTACCTGAGTCTTCGAGTGCGGAAAGGTAATCCAGTTTAGCTCGATCACGGATCGGCGGCTTGCACGATGCGCTGCTCTTGTAAAATGAACATCAGATCGAACCCAGGAGCGGAGTTCACTCCGTCCAATGCCGAGGCCGTGCCTCCGCTCTGCGTCGCTTGGCCACAGGAGTAACCATCTCTAGGTCTTCGCATCTAACACATTGTGATTCTTGGAGGAAAGACAGTCTGATCCCGACTTTATGAAGCAGAGTTTCATCACCACGTTGTGGTGAGCCATTCGGAATGCGTTGACTCTTGCGAGGCAAACATCCCTTGGTGGTGAATATTTTTCCATCAGGTCCTTCCATGTCGTTTCCGTCCCTCCAGTCGATCGATTTCCTCATTAGCGGGGAGCCGGGCGCGCTCATCACCGTCACCGAGACAATTGACGGCAGACTCGATTTCCACGTCCAGGTCACCGACGTGATCGCGAACGATATCGACCGCCCGGATACGGCGGATCTTCGGGGACTGTTCTTCCACGTCTCGAACGAGAGCGTCCTTGCTGGCCTGTCGATCAGCGGTGCGAACGTCACCAACTACGCCGTGAAGGCGAATGGGGTGATGCAGGTCCAAGGCGATGTCACCATGAGCGGCGAGGTCGGCAAGGCTGTCGGCCCCTTCGACATCGGCATCGAGTTCAGTACTTCCGGAATCGGCAAGGATGACATTAAGGAGACCACGTTCACTCTCGCCTCCTCTGTGCCGCTGAGCCTCGACCTCGTGCTGCAGCAGCATTTCGGACTGCGCCTGACTAGCGTCAGCGACAATGGCCAGGGACGGGCTCTGAGCCTCAAGCTCGCCGGCCAGTTGACCGGAACGCCAAAGATCCTCAATCCAGTCCCGCTCGACCCGGTGCCGACCGATCCCACCCCCGATCCCACCCCCACGGATCCTACGCCGGACAATCCGACGCCACCGCCTGTCGACCCGACACCGATCGTCACGCTTCCCGGCGGCAGCTATGACGACCTGATCGAAGCGGGTGACGGCAACGACACCATTCATGGTGGCCTCGGCAACGATGAGATGCAGGGCGAAGGCGGGGACGACGTCATCGTCGGCGGCACGGACGACGGCCATCTCAGCTGGACCGATGGCGCCCTCGGGGTCACCATCGGCGACAATCTCTACGGCAACGATGGACGGGACACGTACCTTTACAAGAAGGGCGACGGCGTCGATCTGATCTGGGATTTTCAGCCGGGTCAGGACATCATCAGGCTGACTGGCTACACGCTGGCCGACGTGGATTCCTTCACGTTCGTGCGCACGGTCGGCAACCGGATTCCAACCGATCCCCACGACAAGATTGCGGTTATCCTCGATGATGGCGGCGATGCAATCGTCTTCAACGATTTTCCGGGTCCGAGCGCCGACGATGTCGCCATCGTCTTCGCCGACGGCGCGACCTGTCCTCCGCGAGGCTTCTCGAGCTTGCGGCGGCCCATCCGACTGCAGACGCGCCTGCGGGTGCTTCAGGATCGGCGACAAGGAGCAGCGCTATCATCTCCTCCGCCAAGCCGCTCGACCTCTACGGTGGCAACGGTGAGGACATCCTGATCGGCGGTCTCGGCCATGATCGGCTCTATGGCAACGAGGGCGTGAACGGCCTCAACGGGCGCGGCGGCAACGATCAGCTCTTCGGCGGCAACGTGCGCGACACACTCCTCGGGGATCAGGGCGACGACACTGGCTACGGCAATGGCGGCGATGATCTCATCATTGGCGGATCGGGAGCCGACAAGCTCTACGGCGCCGGCGGTGCCGATCTCATCTATGGCGACGACGGCGAGGGCGTAGATCTACCAGCGACGTTGACTTCCTACACGCCGGCGGCACCGGGGGAGGAGGTCCGTGCGGCCATCAGGATCACCAACAACTGGTGGGGCGGCTTCCAGGGCGAGATTACGGTCACGGCCAACGAGAGCGTCAATGACTGGGGCGTCTTTCTCAAGAGCAAGTTCAACATCGACAGCATCTGGGGCGCCAGGACCCTCGCGGAGGCGAACTGGGATGAGGGTGTGGTCTACGATCTGAACAATGTCGAGTGGAACGGTGCGCTGGCCGCCGGGCAGACCACCACCATCGGCTTCACGGCCCGCACCGGCTTCAACGGCGTCGTGGATGTGCAGACGCTCCTCGCCGGACTGGGGATCGAAAAGCGCATCTCCACCGACGCCCTGCCAAGCGAGAGCCTGCTCAGCGCCCTTGGCAATACCATGCGCGGCTATGCGGGTGCCGATCTTTTGGTCGGCACGATGGGCAATGACACCTTCTATGTCGACGATGCCGGCGATCAGGTGAGCGAGGCCTATGCGGCCGGCGCAGCCGATAGGGTGGCCACGACGGTCAACCACACTCTGTCCCAGAATGTCGAGGTGCTATCGGCGGAAGGCGCCGCTTCGGGCCTCAGCCTCACGGGCAACACGCTCGACAATGTGGTTACCGGCAGCGCGGGAGCTGACAAGATCAACGGCGGCGCCGGACAGGATCTGCTCAGCGGCGGCAGGGGCAAGGACGCGTTCGTGTTCGACAAGAAGTTCGGCAAGTCCAATGTCGACAGAGTCGCCGACTTCAATGTAAAGGACGACACGGTCCGGCTCGACAATGCGGTGTTCAAGAAGCTCGGCAAGGCTGGCAAGCTGAAGAAGGATTTCTTCAAGATCGGCACCAAGGCGGCCGATGCCGACGATCACGTCATCTACAACAGCAAGAAAGGCATGCTCTATTACGATGCCGACGGCAACGGGAAAGGCGCGGCGGTTCACTTTGCAACGCTTTCCAAGAACCTCAAACTCACGCAGGCGGACGTCATCGTCATCTGAGGCTTCGGCCTTGAGCTGTCTCCCCGCGCCTCGGCTGGCGGCCCGCTCGGGTTGATGGCAGCGGTATTGAAGCGGTCGAGCACCACGGAAGAGTAGCGGACAATCCAGTGAAGAATCGTAGCATGTTTCGCAGCGATGTCTCGCCTGGCCATCATCCCTTCCAGATTCCAGAGGCTCAGCTGCAGGCCAGATACCACTGCACGCAAAGCCAGCCTGATCCAGGCCGATGCCAACAAACAGCGTTCCCTTCCCGGGGGTGAGTGGGTCGCGCAGGACCACACTGAGGCAGCGCCACAGGCGGTGCAGGAGTATCTCGCCACCTTGGACGAGGCCGCCTTTGGTGCGGCCACTGACGTTGAGCCGAAGTTCGTCTCGCCCTCTGATCCGGCCGCCCAGTGGACCGGCGCGATGCGTGGTCCCGCGTTCTTTGCTTATGCCGACAACTACCTCATCGGCCTTAAAGGCCGCTGTGATCGTGAATGTGGAGGCCTCTCGCGCGGTGCGTCAGGCGGAAGCGGGGGCTGCCCGCACCATGCTCGAGCGCACGGCTGAACGCTTCCGTCTCAAGCCGAAGCGGCTGGCGGGCGACAGCGCCTATGGCGAGGCCGAGATGCTGCACTGGCTCGTGGAGGAGCAGAAGATCGAGCCGCATGTTCCGGTGATCGACAAATCCACTCGCCAGGACGGCACCTTCTCACGAGCAGAGTTCACCTACGACGCTGGGGCCGACCCCTACACCTGTCCTGAGGGCAAGACCCTGACCACCAGCGGCCGGATCGTGAACGAGGGCACGACCCATATTTACCTGGGCATCACGTTCGATTGTGGTCCCTGCCACCTCAAGCAGCAGTGCTGTCCTAATACGCCCGCACGCAGGATCACGCGCAGCATCTATGAGAATGCCCGGGTAGTCGCCCGCGCATTGAAGGGTACGCCAGCCTTTGAGCAGTCACGTCAGGATCGCAAGCGCGTTGAGATGGTCTAATCACAAATGACAAATTCTGCCTGAGCCGCTTCGGGCAGCTTAAGCTGAACTGGTGGCGATTGCCGTCGCGCTTGCGCCGACCGCAGCCAGGGAGTTGCCCTGTGCCGCAGAACAGATCTGCAGCAGGAGGCAACGATGCGGGACTGGCGGGTGCATCGCGTGTGGCAGCCTCACCCGGACGGGCAGCGGCACTGGGATCGGACCTATCAGCAACTGATGGCCTGGACCCACACCGTACAAACAGGCGCCGCGTTCTCGGCCAGCCTCGGGCCTCCCACACAGGAGGCGCACGATGAGGATCGGGATCTATGCACGAGTGTCTACCCAGCGCCAGGCCCAGGCGGACGGCCTCGCCCAGCAATTGGAGCGTCTGCAGGCGCATGCGCGCCAGCACGGATGGACCGTCGCGCCCGAGAACGTCTTCCGCGATGACGGCTACAGCGGCGCCACTCTCAAGCGGCCCGGACTGGAGCGGTTGCGGGACCGGGTCGCCATGCGGGACCTGGATGGCATCCTGATCACCACTCCCGACCGGCTCGCCCGCAATTATGTGCATCAGGTGTTGCTGCTGGAGGAGATCACGGCCACCGGATGCCAGGTCGACTTTCTCGACCGGCCGATGGGCCAGGATCCCCACGATCAGCTTCTGCTGCAAATCCGTGGGGCCGTAGCCGAATACGAGCGCAGTCTGATTGCCGAGCGGATGCGGCGCGGCCGGCTGCGCAAGCTGCAGGCGGGCATCCTGTTGCCTTGGACCCGGCCGCCTTATGGCTACCGCGTTGATCCGGATCGCCCCCGCGATCCAGTCGGCGTGCGTCAGGACGAGGCCGAGGCCGCTGTGGTGGCCGAGATGTTCGCCTGGTATGCTGATGAGGGCCGCAGTCTCTATGGCTTGGCCAGGAAGCTGCATCAGGATGCGGTGAGGCCGCCGCGGAGCCGGACCTGCTGGAGCGGGCCGAGCTTGCGGGGGATCCTGACCAATCCCGTTTACACGGGCGAGGTCTATGCTGGGCGGATCCAGGAGGCCCGCCGGACCGGGAGCACGGCAACGCCGCGACGCATCCGACCGCGGGAGGACTGGATTGCCGTGGCATCGATCCCGGCCATTGTCACTCAGGAGCAGTTTGATCGCGTGCAGGCCAAGCTCGCCCAGAACCGACACTTCGCAGGCCGCAACAACACGGCTCAGAGCTATCTGTTGCGGGGCTTGGTCAGCTGTGGCGTGTGCGGGTTGGCGTGCTTTGGTCGCTGCTTACGAGCGTCCTATCGCTATTATTGCTGTCGCGGCAAGCTGTCGGCTTTCCACTCCTACCGGGAGACGAAGTGCGGCTCGCGCTTTATCCCGGCCGAGCCGATTGAGAACCTGGTCTGGGCGGATCTGTGCCGCTTGCTGACCCACCCGGAGGCCATCCGCCATGCGTTGGAGCGAGCGCATGGCGGGCATTGGCTGCCTCAGGATCTCCAAGCCCGGCGCGATGCCTTGAAGCGTGGGCAAGTGAGCGTGGAGCAGCAGATCGAGCGACTGACCGAGGCCTATCTGAGTGAGGTTGTGGGCCTGGAGGAATATCGCCGTCGACGTCACGACCTGGAGCAGAAGGCGCACAGCCTTTGGGCCCAGAGGCAGCAACTGCAGGCGCAGGTGGACCGCCAGGGCGAAATCGCACGCTTGAGCCTGACGATCGACGAGTTCTGCTGCCGTGTGCAGGAGGGGCTCGAGCATGCGACGTGGGAGCAGAAGCGGCAGTTGATCGAGGGGCTGGTGGTGCGGGTGATCGTCACGGATGGTGACGTCGAGATCCGCTATGCCATTCCAACCAGCCCAAATGGCGAAGCCACCCGCTTTTGTCATTTGCGTTCAGACTATCGAGATGCTGTTTGCGCATCTCAAGCGGATCTTGAAGATGGGCCGCCTGCGGCTGCGCGGTCGGTGCGGGGCTCAGGACGAGTTTCTGCCGGCAGCCACCGCCCAGAACCTCAGAAAGCTTGCCAAGCTGATCACTTCATCAGGGCCTCAGATGGCCCAGGTGGCCTGAGGCAAGCCCAAACGCTCAGCTCATCGTGGCCCTGACTTCAGCAAACAAAGCCCTGTCGCTGTCTCAGCCAGTCTGAGCGCCGACTTTTTCAACGAAATCCGCCAGGACCTGACATTCCGCTACGAGCCATCCGTCGTAACGTTCAGCTTGGCCCCGCATTCACCAAGGCCCGTGCCGCAGCTAGTGTTCTGTCACTGACGAGTGATTCCGAAATCCGATCCGACGTGCGATCCTGCTCTGATGGGCAAGATCGAACGCATTGAGGTTCCCGCCGCTGATCGAGATCGCTTGGAGAGCTTGGTCGGTGACCGCAACACATCCCAGAAGGTCGTCTGGCGGGCTCGGATTGTTCTGCTGGCTGGTGAGGGCCTGCGCGCTACCGAGGTCGCCGGCCGCGTCGGCACGAGCACTCTGACGGTGAGGCGCTGGCGCCGCCGCTATGCGCAGGCGGGCGTCGACGGGCTTCTCAAGGACGCCACCCGCCCGCCAGGGCGCAAGCCCCTGACGGCCGCGGTGATCCAGCGGGTTGTCGACATGACCCTGCCTGAGAAGCCGCCGCGAGCGACGCAGTGGAGCGTGCGCTCGATGGCCGCTGTCACAGGCCTGTCCCACACCAGCGTGCAGCGGATCT
>NZ_VOSK01000749.1 GCF_009296175.1 Microvirga tunisiensis
CACCCATCCGCCCCGAACGCCACGTCGCCCAGTCGATCGCCACCATCCGGGCTGAACTCATCTGCACTCTCGTGCGAAGGCTCCCACGATGTCCCTGCTGCCACACAAAGTTTATGACACAGTAGTAATAGCATACTGTTTTGGAATTGACCTAAAGTAAATCAGCATTTTGTTGGAGAGGAATGCTCTTCATCCCCCTTGGTTAAAGGGCATTTATCGGTCTCAAGTCCGATCGCTGCCATCCGAAGGAACCGGTGGGAATCCGGGCCATCACATTCAGCGAACGGGTGGCATGCACAGAGTCGCTTTGCTTGCTGCCTCAGAAAGGATAGAGACGGCGCATGACTGATATCAAACAGCATCCTGCCGTCGTCGAGGCTGGCTCCGTCCGTTTCGGCAATCATCTGCCGCTCAGCATCATCGCCGGGCCCTGCGCCATGGAAAGCCGCGATCACGCGCTCGAGATGGCTGCCGCGCTCAAGGAGATTGCCGGAAAGGTGGGTCTTGGCCTCGTCTACAAGTCGTCCTTCGACAAGGCGAACCGGACCTCCATCTCCAGCGCGCGCGGCATCGGGCTGGACAAGGCCCTCTCCATTTTCGCCGAGGTGAAGGAGAAATACGGGCTGCCGGTGATCACCGACGTGCACGAGAATGATCAATGCGCCCCTGTGGGAGAGATAGTCGACATCCTCCAGATTCCGGCCTTCCTCTGCCGCCAGACCGACCTTCTGCTCGCCGCTGCCAGGACAGGCCGCGTGGTCAACGTGAAGAAGGGCCAGTTCCTGGCTCCCTGGGACATGGCCAACGTGGCTGCCAAGATCACGGATGCCGGTAATCCCAATGTGATGCTCACTGAGCGCGGCGCCTCCTTCGGCTACAACACGCTCGTCTCCGACATGCGCTCCCTGCCGATCATGGCTGAGACCGGCGCTCCAGTCATCTTCGACGCCACCCATTCCGTGCAGCAGCCAGGCGGCAAGGGCACGACCTCGGGCGGCCAGCGGGAATACGTGCCGGTGCTCGCCCGGGCCGCCGTAGCGGTCGGCGTGGCCGGCGTCTTCATCGAGACGCACCAGGACCCAGACAAGGCACCCTCCGACGGTCCCAACATGGTTCCTTTGAAGGAATTGGAGGGATTGCTCGCGCGGCTGAAGGCTTTTGATGCCTTGGCCAAGGGCAGAGCGGCCTAGTACTACAGCCGGGCCTTGCGTCGGCGTCGGGTGCGTTTGCGCCAGTGGCATTCGCGCGCCCGCTGCTGATGGCGCCGGCGCCACACCGACCAGTGCTCGACGGCCTCAACCGAAGGCGGCCGCTCCCACACCAGATGCCAGAGCAGACGGCGCACTTCCGGCACGGTGAGCGGCAACAGCCCCGCGGCGCGTCTGACGGGCGTCTCTCCCCCCGATGGCG
>NZ_VOSK01000750.1 GCF_009296175.1 Microvirga tunisiensis
GTGGCCGGCATCGACGAGGCCAAGGAAGACCTGCAGGAGGTGGTGGAGTTCCTGCGCGACCCGCAGAAGTTCCAGCGCCTGGGCGGCCGCATTCCCCGCGGCGTGCTGCTCGTCGGCCCTCCCGGCACCGGTAAGACCCTGACCGCCCGTGCGGTCGCCGGCGAGGCCAACGTGCCGTTCTTCACCATCTCGGGCTCCGACTTCGTCGAGATGTTCGTCGGCGTCGGCGCCTCCCGGGTGCGCGACATGTTCGAGCAGGCGAAGAAGAACGCCCCCTGCATCATCTTCATCGACGAGATCGACGCGGTCGGCCGCCATCGCGGCGCCGGCTTAGGGGGCGGCAACGACGAGCGCGAGCAGACCCTCAACCAGCTCCTCGTCGAGATGGACGGCTTCGAGGCCAACGAGGGCGTGATCATCATCGCGGCCACCAACCGTCCCGACGTGCTCGATCCGGCGCTGCTGCGTCCGGGCCGCTTCGACCGCCAGATCGTCGTCCCGAACCCGGACGTCACCGGCCGCGAGAAGATCCTGCGCGTCCATGTGCGCAAGGTGCCGCTGGCTCCCGACGTGGACCTGAAGGTGATCGCCCGCGGCACCCCCGGCTTCTCGGGCGCCGACCTGATGAACCTGGTCAACGAGGCGGCGCTGCTGGCCGCCCGCCGCGGCAAGCGCATCGTCACGATGAAGGAGTTCGAGGACGCGAAGGACAAGGTGATGATGGGCGCCGAGCGCCGTACCCTCGTCATGACCGACGACGAGAAGCGCCTGACCGCCTATCACGAGGCCGGCCACGCCGTCGTGGCGCTCAACGTCCCGGCGACCGACCCGGTGCACAAGGCCACCATCATCCCGCGCGGCCGCGCGCTCGGCATGGTCATGCAGCTGCCTGAGCGGGACAAGCTGTCCATGTCCTACGAGCAGATGACCTCGCGCCTGGCGATCATGATGGGCGGCCGCATCGCCGAGGAGATGATCTTCGGCAAGGACAAGGTCACCTCCGGTGCCCAGTCGGACATCGAGCAGGCGACCCGTCTCGCCCGCATGATGGTGACCAAGTGGGGCTTCTCGCCCGAACTCGGCACCGTCGCCTATGGCGAGAACCAGGATGAGGTGTTCCTCGGCATGCAGATGGGCCGGCAGCAGAACGTGTCCGAGGCGACCGCCCAGAAGATCGACTCGGAGGTCCGCCGCCTGGTCGAGGACGGGCTCAACGATGCCCGGCGCATCCTGACCGAGAAGGCGCACGAACTCGAGGCTCTGGCTCGCGGCCTGCTCGAATACGAGACCCTGAGCGGCGACGAAATCCGCCATCTCCTCGACGGACAGCCTCCGGTGCGCGATACCGGCGAGGCGATCAGCCCCAGCCGCGGCTCCGCCGTGCCCACCGCCGGCCGTGGCCGCCCGCG
>NZ_VOSK01000751.1 GCF_009296175.1 Microvirga tunisiensis
GAACAAGAGCATCCGGGAGTGGACCGAGCTGCTGGCCGGCGACGAGGTGCTGGCCACGGCCATCCTCGACCGCCTGCTGCACCGAGCGCATGTTCTCAACATCAAGGGGCGCAGCTATCGCCTGCGGGATCTGGAGGAGGCTCTCCAGCGGGCTCACGCTTGAGCCGTCGTAAAACTGGATGTCGCCTTATCTCGTAAATCTCGGTGTCGCTTGACAGGTGCACTCTAACTGTTCAGCAAATGCGATCAAGTCAGCCTGTTTCGAAACTGAGAAGCTGCAGACAGTCCAAGGAATCCACGCGACACAATTCAAGACCCGTGTGGAAGCCCGGGGCTAGATCAGTTGCTCGCGATCACCTGAGTGCGCCCACAGCTGAAGTTCCTTCAGAGGCGGTTGCGATGGATATCGAACTGTGCTTTGCCAGCCCACGACACATTGGTCACCAAAACAAGTGACCAGCATTCAGCACCGACCACGAGACAGCAAACAGATGCCCTACCGTCTTATCCAACTGGCTCCAGGCAGCTACGATCTTCTGCTGCATGGCGAGATTATTGGGAGCATTGTGCGGAGTGGCTCGCGCACCGGCCAGGTCACGTGGACCGCAGAGCTTCTGAACGATCCCGCACCAGGGCCATGTCCCCCGCCGTTTACCCAGGTTGAGCATACGTTCATGTCGCTCGAGGAGGTGTGCGTCTGGCTGGCGGGCCCCGAAATCAAGCCGTTGCGCCGTACTGAATAAGCGCTTTGACCAGCCAATATCCCCCCGTCACACAAGCAAAATTCTCGTCCCTTGGGCTCTCACGGGCCCAGCTCTGTGCTTGAACCACCAGCCTCTGCACCTCCTTGAGGATAGCTGAGATTCCAGGACCAGGTTCCATTAAAATTGTTCAGCGGATTTTGCGATTGACCGATCGAGATTGTTGAATCCTCTGCCTTTCGACAAACAGCGCAACGTCATTATGCCGTCATTGAGCGGCTTTAGGTGATATAGAGGCTGGTGAGCAATTATCTTTCCTTTCGCGTGAGGCGACGCAGCAGGATGCGGCTCATGGCGAGATAGAGCAACATCTCGCCGGTCTCGACCAAGCGTTCGTAGTCCTTGGCGAGCCGCCGGTTGGTGGTGAGCCAACCGATGGTCCGCTCGACAACCCACCTGCGTGCGAGCACCTGGAAGCCACTCGGTCGCGTCGGCGGCTCCGCGTCAGCCCGCATCCAGGTTCCGCCGCTCCACCAATGCTGCGGGATGGATAATCTCCAGCTCAGGGCCTTCTGGAGCCAGTCCTTCAGCCCACGATAAGCCGTGTCGGCCCACATCAACTCAATGGCCGGAAACAGATTCTGCAGACCCTCCAGCAGGAGTTCGGCTCCGGCGCGGTCATGGAGGT
>NZ_VOSK01000752.1 GCF_009296175.1 Microvirga tunisiensis
ATCCGCGTCGACAGGCGCCGGTAAAAGGCGCCCAGCGCCGTCTCCGTCTTGCCAATTGTCACGGCCGCCAGCCGCAGAAGTGCCGCCGCCCGACTGCCTGACCGGCGCGTTCGGGAGGACAGCACCTTGCCGCCGGAGATCTTGTTGCCGGGCGCCAGGCAGAGCCATGAGGTGAAGTGTTTGGCGCTGGGCCAAGCCGTCAGATCTGTCCCGCACTCGGCAACCAGTTTGAGCGCCAAGGAGGGCCCAAGACCATGGATCTGGGTCAAGTCCTGGCCCAGAACCGCATAGAGGGCACCGCGTAGGTCGAAGCCCGGCTCATTGGCTTGGCGGCTCATGCGCCGGCGCGGCGCCGGCAAAGAAGCGGGATCGGGCCCATGGGCGCTCAGCGCCTTGAGGACGGCCTCGATCCGCTGATCGCACGCCGCCACCTTGTGCTGATAGGTGTCATAGAGCGCAAGCGCCTGTTCGAGCGCGAACAGATGCTCGGCGCGATAATGCCCCGTCAGCGCCTTCTCGATCGTCTCGAGGCTGGAGTGACACCGGATGTCCCGTAGGCTCGCCAGGACGCCGGGATCACGTTCCCCGGCCAGAATAGCGTGGATGATGCGCATCCCTGTGGCGCCGGTGATGTCGCTGACCACGTGATGCAGCTGCAGGTTCATCTCGGTCAGCGCCTTCTGCATATGCTGGATATGCGAGGCGGCATACTCGAGCAGGCGCTCGCGCTGACGCAGATACGCGCGCAGCTCCGCAATCTCGGCTTTGGGTTGGAAGCTGGCGCGCAGCAGGCCATAGGCATGGAGCCGCTGGAGCCACTGGGCATCCTTCACATCCGTCTTGCGCCCGGGCACCTGCTTGGCGTCGCGCGCATTGACCAGAAACACCTCGAGGCCGCGATCTTGCAGGATCTCGAAGACCGGAATCCAGTAAACGCCGGTCGATTCCATGACGACACTGGTGACGCCACAAACTTCGAACCAGTCGGCCAACTGGTGCAGGTCGGCCGTGAAGGTCCCAAAGCTGCGCACGGGTTCGTCCGTCCGGTCAGGTCCCACGGCCGCCATGTGCATTGTAGCTCCGACATCAATGGCTGCGGCATGGGGATGAACCAGCGGCAGGCTCTGCCGATCTCTCCCGGCGGTTCGTTTGCGTCTCATTGGCTCCTCCTTGGGGTGGGAGGGGCTGGACTGCGCCAAAGGTCAACTTCCTAACCGGGATCGCTCTGGGGCGTCACCACTCTCAAGCGCGCAACAGTCCATGGACCATGTTTTTTAACGGGGTCATGAGCCACCAATAAGCTAACGGCCGCTCCCCTCCGGCAACAGACTACCAGCAAGCTGTTTCTGACCCCACAGGCGGACCCGATCCGCGACGGTTTTTTA
>NZ_VOSK01000753.1 GCF_009296175.1 Microvirga tunisiensis
TTTGAAAGCCGGAGAGTGGTTCCGGCGGGGTCTCTTGCTCATCGTCTCTCCTGTTCAGCAGCCATTCTGGCTGCTCTCAGGCAGAAACTCCACTTATCCCGCTGTCCAAATTTCCCGAGCCAGCTCTGTATAGCTGTCCAGAGTTGGTCCATGCCGATTTGGAGCCGTCAACTGAAACTTTACTGTTGGAGACGGGGTTGTAGCTGAGCAAGCCCGTGAAACTGGCAACGGTAGCCCCGTCCTTGATTTCAAGCGTTCCGGCACCTGAGATACCAAGATAGAGATCACTAGAGTTGATCCACCGCGAGTTGGTTCCTGTGACCGTTACTCTGCTCGGCGCTGCCGATGAATTCGCGACGACACCGACCGTGTTGCTAACTTTGCCACCGCCCTCAATGGTGAGTGTGCCCCCACCTCTGTAGCCAAAATGCAGTTCGCGCGTGTTCTCCCAGTAAGACCCGGCTCCTCTGACAGTCACATTGGCTGAGGAGCCAAAATTGACGCCCCCATAGGAAAACACGTCGCTAAGCTTTGCTCCATTTTCAATCAGCAAAGTACCGACGCTGTTATATCCAATGAAGAGGTTCCCATTTATAGGCTGATCAACCGAGACAACAACGGAACTTCCACCGTCAATGATTTGGTCGGCGTGAGCTGCGGTCGTGACGAGAAGCAAGGCCGCTGTAGACGCCGAGCTCAACAAAACCGCATATGATGAGGAGACGTTTAGGCCTCTTCTTCCGAAGGCATGCTGGTTGCGATTTGCATGACCCAAGCGTAATTCAGAAAGCGACAAAGAAGCCCCCTCGAAATCCATGACTTCGGAGAGCTCGCCGGTTCTTGATTATGGGTCGCTGCTCCTCAGCCTGACATGCAGCGCCTCACCGATAGGTACCTTACTCGCCTATTCTTGGCGCGAGGACATCACAGAAATACGCAACCAGTCGAAACTTGGACAAAGTTAGCTAACCCGCTCCCAATCGTAAGTAGCTCATAAGTATTAACTCTTAAGTGGTAGAAGGCATAGATCGGGTTCTTTGAAAGAAAGTCGTTACTTTTATGGTTCGCAAAATCCCTCAGCCAGAGTGAGCTATGGCTGCGGCGGACCCTGGGTTTAATAACTCAGTCGTTCTATTGGTTTATTTCCCTAACGTAGTCTTTAGCTACTATGATCTAGCCGTTCTTATGCATGGGAAGGTTGATGAAGGCTGGCGAGTGTAGCTTAAGCACTTGAAGCAGCGTAGGATTTGGTTGTTGAGACTAATCCCTGCCACCAATTGCCCTGTGCCACACTCGCCATGCCGGACGATACACCTGCCACCTTCCCGTTTCCAGCCGTTGGCCGCAAGAAGATCACCGCTGCTTTCGACGGTGGGCGCCTG
>NZ_VOSK01000754.1 GCF_009296175.1 Microvirga tunisiensis
GCCGTGGCAGCCGCCCTCAATGCAAGGCCGAGAAAGACGCTGGGCTGGAGATCCCCTGCCGAGGTGCTTGACGAGTGGCTGCGGCAGGTCAACAGAATACGTGTTGCGACGACTGCTTGAATCCGTCCATTGTTCGGTGATCCATGTCTCGGCGGCGGCTTTGACGTCGGGGCGATCCTCCAGGCGCAGGCGCACATCCCAGCGGGGAATGGTCTCGTCCTTCTTGATGGCTTCCGCCACATCCTCCGGGCGCACGGCTCCGGAGGCCAGAAGTTCATCCCGCTCCGCCTCCGTTACCGTCCGGAGCAGGTAGTCCCGGAGTTTCGGCTCCCGCTCTGGATCAGGGGAGATCTCCAGCCAGTCCGCGGCTTGTTCTGGTGTTGCGGGAGGATCACTGCGCCGGAGCCGCTCCACGGCCAACCACACCGGGCCATCCTCGTCCACCAGATCGTGACGAACCCCAGGCATGGCATGCAGTTCATGCTGATGCAGCACGAAGCTCTGTCCAGTTGGAAGCCGATGCTCGGACAGCCGCAGGGCCGGCCGCTCATCCAGCCGGACCACTTGCTCGACGTATCCCAGAAGATTGTGAAGGCGCTCAGCGGCAGGTGCGACGGTATCAGGTGCAGACATCATGTTCTTTGGTTTGCTTCGTTCCTGGCCCCTCGAACGAAGCTTTGTTGCTCAAGAGACTCGTCTGAGCGTCCGGTATCGGTCAAGCCTAAAGTGTTGATCCCTTTAGCATCACAACGCCCGCGGCTAAATGGGCGAGTGGGTAGTTCATTTTGAGTACACTAAAAGTGCACCAGTCTCAGACGCCATCCTGTTGGTGCAGATCGACTCAGATTGTCTCGCCTGCTGGGCGCATTCCATCGGATTGACACTCGGCATGGACCGGAGGCCGCCACCTACCCCTGGGGACGGTTCGTCGCCCGAGCCGGGGTCTGCGCCCGACCGCGCAACAAATTCGCGGCCGCGCCGAACTTTTAAATCTCAGGTTTTCCCACCAGCCTATTAAGGTGCCCTGGCAAGTCGACCAAAAGAGCGGAAGGACTATTTGACTAACCGGCCTTCATTGCCTCAAAAACGATAAGGGCGGGCAAAAATACCTTCCGGGGGCAGTGGGATGGACGGGAACTCCTCAAACTTTTACACCTGTCAAGCGACACCGAGATTTACGAGATAAGGCGACATCCAGTTTTACGACGGCTCAAGCGTGAGCCCGCTGGAGAGCCTCCTCCAGATCCCGCAGGCGATAGCTGCGCCCCTTGATGTTGAGAACATGCGCTCGGTGCAGCAGGCGGTCGAGGATGGCCGTGGCCAGCACCTCGTCGCCGGCCAGCAGCTCGGTCCACTCCCGGATGCTCTTGTTC
>NZ_VOSK01000755.1 GCF_009296175.1 Microvirga tunisiensis
TGCGGATGAAGGGAGTGCATCACGTCCTCCTGCGGTGAGAAGCTCGGCGTCGCAGGCCGTCAAAGCGCCAAGTGTACTCCTCAATGGCGTAACGCACCCGATCCCAACAACGTTCCGCTACCAAACAACTAGTACTACAGCCGGGTCTTGTGCGTTGTCTTAGACACGGAGGTGTCGCGCCATGACGCACGCAAGCGAGGCCCACCGCTGGGCCGATCAACTGGATGATCTCGTCGCCCGAATTGCTCCCCGGTTCAGCCGCGTCGAGCCGCGCCGACGCGCCCGGGCTTACCTGCAGGGCCTGCTGTCGCCGCTGGAGCGCAAGAACGGCTGGCACCTGGCCGAAGCGGCCGGCGATGCCAGCCCTGATGGCGTGCAGGATTTCCTTGCCCGCATGCATTGGGAGGCCGATGCCGTGCGCGATGATCTGCAGACCTATGTGGTCGAGCACCTGGGTGATCCTGACGCCGTGCTGGTGCTCGACGAGACCGGCTTCGTGAAGAAGGGGGACAAGTCGGCCGGCGTCAAACGCCAGTACTCCGGCACCGCCGGCCGGATCGAGAATTCTCAGATCGGGGTGTTTCTCGCTTATGCCAGCCGGCATGGCCATGCCCTGATCGACCGGGCGTTGTACCTGCCCGAGACCTGGGCCTTCGATGCGGCCCGCCGCGCGGAAGCGGGCGTGCCGGAGAGTGTGAGCTTCACCACCAAGCCGAAGCTCGGACAGGCGATGCTGAAGCGGGCGTTTGCCGCCGGTGTGCCCTGCCGGTGGGTGGTGGGCGACTGTGTGTATGGCGCCGACCATCAGACCCGGCGCCTGATCGAAGCACACGGGCGTGGCTATGTGCTGGCGGTGACCTCGGCCCAGCGGCTCGGGTTCAAGCCCGTCGAGGATTGGCTCGAGGACGTGCCGGCCAGAGGTTGGCGGCGGCTCAGCGCCGGCGATGGCGCCAAGGGTCCACGGCTGTACGATTGGGCCTATCTGCCGTATCGCACGCCGCCGGTGCCGGGCTGGACAACCGGGCTGCTGATCCGGCGCCAGAAGGGCCGCCCGCATCAGTTCACGTTCTATCTCACCCGCGCCCCGGAGGAGACCTCGCTGGCCGAGCTGGTGCGGATTGCCGGGATGCGCTGGCGGATCGAGAGCTGCTTTGAGGAGGCCAAGGGCGAGACCGGGTTGGACGAGTACGAGGTGCGCGCGTGGACGGGCTGGCACCGGCACATCACCCTATCCATGCTGGCGCCGTGCGACCTGAGCTGCCAGAGGCTCACCACACCTGGGTTCTGGCAGCGTAAGGCCTGATAAGGAAGGAGTGCTTCATACGAGAGAAGACCCCATTCACCTGGGTGCTGCTATCCGGCAGTGCGAAGG
>NZ_VOSK01000756.1 GCF_009296175.1 Microvirga tunisiensis
AGGCTGCCGATGTGGTGGCGAACAGAAGGGCCGTGCCGATCATGAAGCCACCGCCGATGGCGATCAGGATGATCAGGCAGGCGAGCCCGCCGAGGATCAGGATGATCGGGTTCCAGTCGAGGCTGTCACGGGCCGGGAGATCGCCGCGCAAGGCTCCAATGGCGTTGCCGATGCCAAGCAGAACAAGTCCGCCTGAGACGACAATGGGCATGACCTTGGGGCCAAGATCATAGGGAGAGAGAATCTGGAGCTTGGTTATGTCCCACCAGACCAGGCCGGCAAGGACAAGAAGAAGGAGTGCGATGACGAGGCCTGCCACGTCGATGCGACGCTGGGGAGATATGGTCATGGAATGTCCCAAAAAAGAAACGTCGCGCTCCGAGAACGCAGCGCTTCAAGAGGGCTTCATGCTGCCCAGGGAGCAACCGCAGATGTCCAACGGATGATGATGTTCGGTGTCTTTAGGCCTCCGCAGCAGGCGGCACCCTCAGCGCGCTCGCCTGCTACGTTGATCCGCTGGTACCTGCCATTGCTCATCAATCCGGAGCGCTGCCGAAGATGGCCCGCCCTAGCCGTTGCAGATGCGTTGGCAGAGCACTCGATTCCTAGCCGAGACCGAGCTCCTTGAGGATTGCCGTGATACGGGCCTGTTCCTCCTTGATGAAGGCACCGAACGGTGCGGAGGGCATGTAGAGATCAACCCGCTCCCGTTCCTGGAGGAGCTTCTTCCAAGACTCGCTTTGCACCAGCTTGGCGACCGCCGCCTCAAGGGCCTGCTTGTCCTCCGCACTGACATTGGGAGGAGCCATCAGGCCGCGCCAGTTGACGAGCGTCGCATCCACACCCTGTTCCCGGAAGGTCGGAATGTCGATGCCAGGCAGGCGCTCCGGCGACGAGATGCCAATGGGCCGGAGCTTCCCCACCTTGAACTGGCTCGCGACCTCATTGAGACCACCGGTCGCAACGGTAATCTTGCCGTTCATCACCAGCGGCAGCATCTCGCCGCCGGTCCCGACGGGAATGTAGTTCATCTTCTTCACATCACCACCGCCCGCCTTGGCGACCAGGCCGCACAGGACGTGGTCGGGCGAGCCATGCGCAAAGCCGCCCCAGGTGACCGATCCCGGATCCTGCTTGAACTTGCTGACCAAGTCCGTGACGGTCTTGATCGGTGAATTGGCGGCAACGAACAGCGGCTGGTGTAGCGCGACGCGCGAATGTGTGAGTAAGGCGACGGCCAGATTTACGAGATGTCGCCTCCGGTTGAAGTCGACCTACCGTGTCACGGGACGACACGGAGGAGCGCATGAGCCGGCTCGATCAGGAGGCTCGCATGACTATCAAGGCATTGGCGGCGCGGGGAG
>NZ_VOSK01000757.1 GCF_009296175.1 Microvirga tunisiensis
CCCCAGAGTGTCGATGATGCGTGGGGCAAGAGCGATCGCGACGATGCACAGCGCTTGCAGGATGAAGATCGTCAGGCCCGGGACTTTACCGATCATAGGGACCGCGCCTCCTGAAGCCGCGTCAGGTACGGTGGCAGATCCTTGGGTGCCTGTATACCGCCGATACCAATCTCTTCGCGGTCAGCCGTTCGGAACCTCGAAGCCGTCTTTCCGTGATGCTCGAGAGACGAACCTGGAATCTCGGCTGTGCGGATGTCGCTTGCTCCGGGTGTCGAGGAGCGCGTACTCGACGCCTCAGCCGGTCGCTGAGCCTTTATTGTTCCACCACGGGACGATATGCATCCGGTACGAGGCATACAGGTCTTTTCGGACTAAGCCTCTGGCTGGATGACCCAACAGCCTTTCGCAAGATGGCCTTGATGTGCTCTTTCACGGCGGCCTCGTCCGCGCCAACTTCAGCAGCAATCTCGGCCTTCGCCCTACCGGCTTTCAAGAGAAGAAGAATCTGAGCTTCTGGATCTGTCAGGGACTGGTTCCGGGAGTGGTTGAGATTGGCCGCGAGTGGCGGCCCATCTGCGCCGGGGTACTGAATTGTTGAAATGAACCTGGCCACCATCGCCCCTACGGATCAACCCTTTGGTAATACTTTGCCCTTGAGGCGAGGGGAGTTGCCACCGCGATTTGGAGGTAGAGCAGCCGCCCGTCCCACTCTTCGGAGAACATGTAGGTCCTGCTGAAGGAATGACATGAAGGAGTGAAGTGACAGTGGTCTAGCTCTTCCGTGTGGATCGTACAACGGGCGCTGTCGTCAGACGAGGAGCCCGGGAGGGCAGTCCATCCGTGCCAACTCCCGGGGCTCGTCAACAGCTGTCGTTGAGAGGCAGCTGGAGTCAGAGCGAGCTGATTTGCCGGAGGTGACAAGCGCTTCGAGCAAGGCGCGGCGGCGTGGCGCACTGCTGAAGCTGGGAACCTGACCTCACGTGCGCTTTGCGTACGCTCCCGCGTGTAGCTCTGAGGCAAAGAAGCCGATGGCGGTGTCCTCTTGATCCATACCCTGTTGGCTTAGGGGGCCTGCTCTGGCGGATGCTCTCCCTTGCTCCTGAGGAACTTCCGCTCATCTCAGAGCATAGAAGCTTAGCGGGCCAGAAGAGCCTCGCTTGAATGGGAGGAAAGCTGATGCCGACGAGCCCTGCCTCTGCCCCGCTCTCTCGCCGCACCATGGCCTATGTTCTGGCCGGAGGCCGCGGCAGTCGCCTGCTGGAGCTGACTGACAAGCGGGTCAAGCCGGCGGTTTACTTCGGGGCAAAGTCGCGCATCATCGACTTTGCCCTCTCGAACGCCCTCAACTCCGGCATCC
>NZ_VOSK01000758.1 GCF_009296175.1 Microvirga tunisiensis
GGAACTTCCGCTCGGTCGGAGAAGCGACAGCGCTCTTGGCCGTGTTCACCTTCAGCTTGAGGCGCCGTTCGAGGAACCGGGTGACGCTGGCCATGACCCGCTCGCCTGCACGAGGACTGCGAACATAAATGTTGCAATCATCGGCGTATCTTGCGAAGCGGTGGCCGCGCCGTTCCAGCTCCTTGTCGAGCACATCGAGCATGAGGTTTGACAACAGCGGCGAGAGCGGCCCCCCTTGCGGGACTCCCTCATCCATCGGATCGACCATCCCACCCACGAGCACACCTGCCGTCAGATAACGGCGGATGAGCCGGAGCAGGAGCCGATCCTGCACCCGTTTGGCCACCAGACCCATCAGGATGTCGTGGTTCACTCGATCGAAGAATTTCTCCAAATCGAGATCGACGACGGTGTGGCAACCGTCAGCGATGAACTGCTGAGCGGCGGCCACGGCCTGATGCGCCGAGCGTCCGGGCCGGAACCCATAGCTCGACGGCGAGAAGGTCGGGTCCCAATCCTCTTGCAGCACCTGCATCACTGCCTGCTGGAGGAAGCGGTCGAGTACCGTTGGAATGCCGAGGCCACGAGTGCCTCCTGATGCCTTCGGAATGTCGACACGCCGCACCGGCTGCGGCTGGTAAGTGCCGTTGAGAAGTTGAGCCCTGATCTCGGGCCAGTGGTCTTTCAGGTGGGCGGCCAGATCGTCGACGGTCATGCCGTCAACGCCGGGCGCGCCCTTGTTGCGTCTGACCTGGGCCAGCGCCTTCTTCAGATTGTCGCGGGCGACAATCCTCTCCATCATTGATCCCACCGGGATCGCTGGGCTTTCGGGGGCGGGTGCCGCCGACGTGACTTCGGCTCCTCCGGCGAGCGGGTTCGGGGCTTCACCCTCTGCCGCATCGCCGAAAGCCAACTCAAGTTGGTTTTGCTGCCGCTTGGTCCGTCGAGACACCTGCTCTACTTGCCCTCTCTAACGTTCGGGCCTTCGGCCTTGCGGCCTACTATGCCGTCTGCTGACTTCTCCACCACGATCACGGGCCTTGCGGCCCGCTCAGTCCGGAGGTCCGGACATGGTGGAGATCTCCCGAGGTAAGTTCGACCGCCTTCCCCGCACACCTGCCGGATTTACCACCCCGGTCTTTGATGACCCTGGACTTCGCAGCTTTCGGCCTGCTCGTCCGGCCGGGGCGGCCTCATATCCGGTTCTTGTCCATCAGGTCGCGGTTTTGCTCCATGCTTCCTTCAGACCCCGCCTCACGACGGCGCCCTTGCACTTCGCTAACCCTTCGCCGCCATCAGGCTGGGTAGAAGACTTACACTTCCAAGCTGTCGAACATGCTCGGCACACCGAAAAAA
>NZ_VOSK01000075.1 GCF_009296175.1 Microvirga tunisiensis
GGTTTTGCTCCACGCTTCCTTCAGACCCCACCTCGCGGTGGCGCCCTTGCGCTTTGCTAACCCTTCGCCGCCATCAGGCTGGGTAGAGGACTTGCACCTCCAAGCTGTCGAACATGCTCGGCACACGAAAAAAGCCGGGCTCGAAGCCCGGCTAAAGTAGAGGTCCGACAAAAGTCAAAACCTTCCAGAGGGAACGGCCGACACGGCAACGCCGGGAGGAAGAAAGCGATGCCGCGTAAAAATCAGCCACTGGTGATATCGGCCGCATCGAGCTTATTTGCAATGCAGCATGCCTCATAAAAGGGCTGCGCCAAATGCATGGCTCGTGTCATCTGAGGGACAAAATCTGAGCTGCCATCGAGCTTGGCAGGGGATTCGGACGTCAGAACGTCCAGCGCTGGGCCTTGGAGATCAGGAAATCCCGGAACGCCTGGACCCGGGCGACCGAGCGCATTTCCTCGGCATAGACGAGATAGCTGTCGAGAGACGGCATTTCCACGTCGCGCAGGATCTGGATCAGATCCGGATTGCCGACCACCGCATAGTCCGGCAGCACGGCAATGCCTGCTCCCGTCTCGACGGCCAGTTTCAGCGCCGTGATGTTGTTGACGACGTAGTGGTACTGGCGCGGCTCGCGCCCCTCGCGGCCGGCTGTGGAGAGCCAATGCACGGCCATGAGATAGGACGGCTGGTCACCCCCGAACGAGACGATCCGATGCTCGTCCAGATCCTCCAGGGTCTTGGGCTCGCCAAACCTCTTCAGATAATCCGCCGAGGCATAGACGTGGAAATGCACGGTGAAGAGGCGGCGCTGAATCAAGTCCGGCTGGGCCGGGCGGCGCAGGCGGATAGCCACGTCGGCCTCGCGCATGGCCAGGTCCAGTTCCTCGTTGGACAGGATCAGCTCGACCCGGACATCCGGATAGAGATCCAGAAACTCGGCGATGCGCTGGGCAAGCCAGATGGAGCCGAGGCCGACGGTGGTCGTGACCTTCAGCTCGCCCGAAGGCCGCTCGCTGGTCTCGACCAGCCGCGCCTTGGTGGTTTCCAGCCGCATGCGCATGTCACGGGCGGCCCGGAACAGCAGGTCGCCCTGCTCGGTGAGGATCAGGCCTCGGGCATGGCGGTGGAAGAGGGGGGCCTTCAATTCGCGCTCGAGGGCGCTGATCTGGCGGCTGACGGCGGATTGGCTCAAGCCCAGATCATCTCCGGCCCGCGTGAAGCTGCCCGCTTCAGCGACCGTATAGAAAATCCGGATTTTATCCCAGTCCACGGCATTCCCCTCATGCCTAGCGCATCGTGCGGAAAAGTGGATCCGGGTTTCCGCTCGAACGATACGCCGGCCAAGAGAAGGAGCATCGGGATTGATCCCAAAAGTGGGGTCCACTTTTGGGTTTGAGGCTCTAGCATGCTCCTGACGCAAGGCAACTCTTATCTCTTATAAGCCGAGGGTCCGACGCAACAGGAAATCGTCCTGAGACCTAACCAGTTGTTAATAAACTTTATTCGGCGGCTTCCTGGGCAGCCTCCAGAGCCGCCAGGTAGCGTTCCGCGTCCAGAGCCGCCATGCAGCCCATGCCTGCCGAGGTGACGGCCTGCCGGTAGATGTCGTCCGTCACGTCGCCAGCCGCGAAGACGCCCGGAATGTTGGTCTCGGTCAAGCCGGGTTTCGTCAGCAGATAGCCGCCGGACTTCATGTCGAGCTGACCGGTGAAGAGTTCCGTCGAGGGTTTGTGGCCGATGGCGATGAAGACGCCGTCGGTCTTGAAGTCCGACATATCGCCCGAAACGATGTTCTTCAACCGAACATGGGTGACGGAGGATGGATTCTCGCTGCCGCAGATTTCCTCGACGGCCGAGTTCCAGATCACCTCGATCTTGGGGTGCTTGAACAGTCGATCCTGCAGGATGCGCTCGGCACGCAAGGAATCCCGGCGATGAACCAGCGTGACCTTGGAGGCGAGGTTGGCGAGGTAGAGCGCCTCCTCGACGGCCGTATTGCCGCCGCCCACCACCACGACTTCCTTACCGCGATAGAAGAAGCCGTCGCAGGTCGCGCAGGCGGAGACGCCGAAGCCCTGGAACTGGCCCTCGGACGGCAGGCCCAGCCACTTGGCCTGGGCGCCGGTGGCGACGATCAGCGCGTCACAGGTATAGGTTTCGCCGGAATCTCCCTCCAGGCGGAAGGGACGCTGCCTCAGGTCCACCTTGGTGATGTGATCGGAGATCATGTGGGTGCCCACGTGCTCGGCCTGCATCCGCATCTGCTCCATGAGCCAGGGGCCCTGGATCACGTCGGCGAAGCCCGGATAGTTCTCCACATCCGTCGTGATCATGAGCTGTCCGCCGGGCTGGAAACCGGAGATCATCACAGGTTCGAGCAGGGCGCGCGCCGCGTAGATCGCTGCCGTATAGCCCGCCGGCCCCGAGCCGATGATGATGAGCTTGGCGTGAGAATGGGCCATCAGGGGGTCTCCAGTGAAAAGGCGATATCCGGCAGGCCGAGAGCGCGGCGGTGGCGATTCAAGCCCTCGGCTATGGCCTCCGCGACCTTGGGTGTTGAATTTAGTGGTTCATAGGGCTGTCCTTCAAGACGGCCCTCGAAGGGATGCACAACTCCATGGGCTTTAAGGTCCCGCATGTAAACATCCAGTTTAGGATGCCCCCCTGAGGGCTCGAAGACCAGGATCGGCCTGCCGGTCACGGCGGCCTCGCCGATCATGTTGAAGGAATCCGCCGTCGCGACGACGAAATCGGCCTGGGCGAGAAGGTCCCCATAGGGGTTCCCGCCTGTGCCATCCCAGAAGAACCCCCCATGTTTGGCGGTCAGGGCCATCAGAGCCGCCCGCAGGGCCGGCGGCGTGCGGCGCGAGGCCGTGCCCATCAATCCGGCTCCGGTCTCTGCCACGGCAGTCAGATGCCGGATGAAACGGGCGGTGTCCTCATCCAAAAACCGGTGATGGCGACTGTTGCCACCGGCCAGCACGGCGATGCGCGGGTGGGGGAGGTGGGCGAGGCGAGGATCGGGCTGGGCGCGAGCCGCTTCAAGCTTCCTGGCTGAGATCCGGTGCGGCGGGGTGAGAGTGTTGAGGACATTGGGACCCCGCAGGCGATCGTAGTCAGGAGACCAGATGAAATCGGCGGTCTTCGGTCCGGTGCGGGGATCCTTGAGAAACACCGTATAGGTGTGCCCGCCCGAAGCCCGCTTCACGTGGCGCAGGTAGGCTACGGCCCGGCGGCCCGAAGCGACGAGGAGGTCGGGAAGGGGCGGGGCAAGGGGACTGCCGGGAGACCCCGTTCGCTCGCGCGGATCGATGGGCCCCCAGGGCATGAACCAGCTGAAAGGCGGCCTCGGCTTGATCCGGCGGATTTCCGCGGGGAGGCCTAGAGCCTCGGTGATGCTCAGGGCCTGCAGCTCGTCCCCAGCCTTGCCATCGGTCAGCACCCAGGTGATAAGGCCGGTATCCTTGCGCAACATTCGATCAATGAGCCTGTGGAGTTCATGAAGTTCGTTGCGACTTAATCGCCTGTCCTTCTTGTGTCGACCCTCTACACGGTCTACTCACCCAGGACGAGATTTTTTGACCTGATGCCGCATGATCAGGGCGACCGGCCGATGCCCCTTGTCTGACCATGCATGAGCGGAGTTACCGTGCGCGGACGCCTCGATTCCATCGACTGGGCCATCCTGAAAGAACTGCAAGCCGACGGCAGCATCACCAATGTGGAGCTCGCTCGGCGGGTCGGCCTGTCGGCGCCGCCGTGCCTGCGCCGGGTGCGGGCGCTGGAAAGCGCCGGGATCATCAAGGCTTATCGGGCGATCCTCGACCCGAAGAATCTCGGTTTCGAGATCGTCTGCTTCGCCATGGTGCAGCTCGACATCCAGGGCAAGAAGGAACTGCGGGAATTCGAGCAGCGGGTGAAGGATTGGTCCATGGTCCGCGAGTGCTGGACCCTCTCGGGCGATATCGACTTCATCATGAAGTGCGTGGCCCCGAACCTCGCATCCTTCCGGGGCCTCGTGTCCGAGCTCACCTCGCTGCCGAACGTGCGCAACGTCCGAACCGCCCTGACTCTCGACCTCATCAAGGACGATCCTCTGGTGCCGATCGAGGACGTAGCGGAAGTCGAGGGCTAAGGGGCAGGTCTTCCGTAAGGGCAGGCCTTCCGCTTGCCGAGAGCGAGCTTGATCCCTCACTTGGGCAATCGCCGAAGAAGGCAGCTTCGCGAGATGGGAGCTCTATCCCTCTATGCTCATCATCCAGGATGCCGCAAGCGATCCGACTCCCTGCGACGGGGGGCAAGGCTTGTTGCCATGTCGGCAACGTTCGCTGTTCGGCCCTCGTACCCTCCAGCGTCATCACCGGGCTCGTCCCGGTGATCCCGGTTGGATGAAACGACCGAGCCTCACCGCATCGAGATGGCCGACACAAGACCGGCCATGACGGGGAGTGTCTAGGGCGGTGATCCCCATCGAAAAGGCGCAGCGCCTCACCAGATCGGGATGGCCGGCACAAGGCCGGCCATGACGGGAGGGGAGCAACCGGTATCATTCCCGACCCACCAAGGCACTGAGGCGACAAGGATCGCGGCATGCTCGCAAGGGCGCGCCGCGGCTGGCGCTTCGCTCGAAGTAGAGGAACCCGTCAGCCTCTCACCCCCGCCACCCTCGGCGTGAGCTAGATCTGCCGCCTGAGCCAGCGCACGTAATGCTGGGCCACCTGCACGGCACGGCCCTGCTCGTCCGGAGTCAGGATGCTGGTATTCACGTCACGCACAGCGAGCATCGGATGGCTTGCCAGGACCTCGCCCCTGCGGCCGATAGCCAGGGCTTCACCCTCCACTGCATCGTGCCCGCTGTTGCCGCCGCCCCCTCGACCTCGGTATCCGCTGCTGTTGTCAGGAGACGAAGTCAGAAAGACTCCCGTCAGGCGCAGAACAAGACGGGGCCCGCGAGGATCGACCCGGTCAGCAAAAGAACGCCGCAGTTCGTCGAGCGCGGCCGCGCCGACAAGGTCGGCGAAGGGACCGAGCCCCTTGGCTTTGAGAACGCTCACATCGACCGAGAAGGAAGAGAACGCCTGCGGGAAGCTCTGGGCATGGGCAGGCAGGGCAAAGCCTGCGCTGGCGAGGCCGGCACAGGCGAGAGATTTCAGGAGGGTACGCCGGGAGGGGGACGTCATGGGATTTCTCATCGTTCCTGCCCCCTTCCGTTGTTCAGGCGCCGAATTGGACGCCGACGACCTCATAGGATTTGCCGCCGCCGGGGGTCGAGACCTCCACCGTATCGCCGATGGTCTTGCCCATGAGGGCACGCGCGATAGGAGACGCGACCGAGACCCGACCCGAGCGCACATCGGCCTCGGGTTCGCCGACGATCTGGTAGGTTTTCTCTTCCTCGGTGTCCTCGTCAACGAGCTTCACCGTCGCGCCGAACTTGATCCGGTCACCGGAGAGCTTTGCAATATCAATGACTTCGGCGCGGGAGATCAGGCTTTCGAGCTCAAGGACCCGGCCTTCGTTGAGAGATTGGGCTTCCTTAGCGGCATGATATTCGGCGTTTTCCGACAGGTCGCCAAGCGCGCGCGCTTCCGCGATAGCCTGGATGATCCGGGGGCGTTCAACCTGCTGCCGGTGCTTGAGTTCTTCCTCGAGCGCCGCAAAACCCTTGATCGTCAGAGGGACCTTGTCCATCGTTTATCTCGTCCAAAAAGAGGTACGAGGCCGCTGTTGCCAGCGCCCTCGCATGTCAACGAAAACTTACCAGAAGCTTCGCAGTTCCAATGTGAGGCCGGATGCCTCAGGCAAAGTATTCCTGAAGCGCCCGGACTTCGAGATCGCCGCTGAGGTATGCTTTGATGCCCTCGGCCGCGGCAATCGCTCCTGCAAGAGTGGTGTAGTAAGGTATCTTATGCAAGAGGGCAGCTTGTCTTAAAGACCGGGAATCCGAGAGGGCGCCAGCCCCTTCGGTGGTATTGAAGACGAGCTGGATATCGCCGTTCTTAATGGCGTCCACGACGTGCGGGCGGCCCTCCAGCACCTTGTTGATCCGCGTCGCCTTGACGCCGTTTTCCTCAAGAAATTTCTGGGTTCCAGCGGTCGCCATGATCCGGAAGCCGATCTCCTCGAGCATCCGGACGGTGGGCAGGATGCGGGCCTTGTCCGAGTCGCGGACCGAGACGAAGAGGGTTCCGGTCCTGGGAACCTGGCTGCCGGCGCCGAGCTGGCTCTTGGCGAAGGCCACGCCGAAGCTGCGGTCGAGGCCGATCACCTCTCCCGTCGAGCGCATTTCCGGCCCGAGCAACACGTCCACGCCCGGGAAGCGGGCGAAGGGGAAGACGGCTTCCTTGACGCCGATATGCAGCAGCTCCTTCGGGGTCAGGCCAAACTTTGCCAGATCCTCGCCCGCCATGATGCGGGCCGCGATCTTGGCGATGGGCTCTCCGATGACCTTGGCCACGAAGGGCACCGTGCGCGAGGCGCGGGGATTCACCTCGAGAACGTAGATCGTGCCGTCCTTGATGGCGTATTGCACGTTCATCAGGCCGCCGACATCGAGCGCCAGGGCCAGGGCCTTCGTCTGGCGCTCCAGCTCGGCAAGGGTCTCAGGCGACAATGAGCGGGGCGGCAGCGAGCAGGCGGAATCGCCCGAATGGATGCCCGCCTCCTCAATGTGCTCCATGATGCCGGCGATGAAGCTGTCCTTGCCGTCGCAGAGGCAGTCCACATCCACCTCGATCGCGTCCGAGAGGTAGCGGTCGAAGAGGAGAGGGTTCTTGCCCAGCACCGTGTTGATCTGGCCGGTCTTGTCGTTCGGGTAGCGGGCCTTCACGTCGGACGGGATCAGGCTCGGCAGGGTGCCGAGCAGGTAATCCTCGAACTGGGTCTCGTCGCGGATGATCGCCATGGCCCGGCCGCCGAGTACGTAGGACGGGCGTACCACGAAGGGCAGACCGAGATCGGCAGCGATCAGACGGGCCTGCTCCACCGAATAGGCGATGCCGTTCTTCGGCTGCTTCAGGTGCAGCTTGTCGAGAAGGCGCTTGAACCGGTCCCGGTCCTCGGCAAGGTCGATGGCATCGGGCGAGGTGCCGAGGATCGGTACGTCGGCCTCCTCCAGGGCGCGGGCGAGCTTGAGCGGGGTCTGGCCGCCGAACTGGACGATCACGCCGTGGAGCGTGCCCTTGGAGCGCTCGGTCTCGATGATCTCCAGCACGTCTTCCTGCGTCAGCGGCTCGAAGTAGAGCCGGTCGGAGGTGTCGTAGTCGGTCGAGACCGTCTCCGGGTTGCAGTTGATCATGATGGTCTCATAGCCCGCGTCCTTGAGCGCGAAGCAGGCATGACAGCAGCAGTAATCGAACTCGATGCCCTGGCCGATCCGGTTCGGGCCGCCGCCCAGAATGATGACCTTCCTGGCATCGGACGGATCGGACTCGTCCGCCGGTCGGCCTGCGAAGGGCGCGGCGTAGGTCGAGTACATATAGGCGGTGGGGGAGGCGAACTCCGCCGCGCAGGTGTCGATGCGCTTGAAGACCGGACGCACGGAAAGCGCGCGGCGCGCCTCGCGCACTTCGGCCTCGGTCTTGTGAGTGAGCACGGCAAGGCGTGCGTCCGAGAACCCCATGGCCTTGAGATGACGGAAGGCGCCCGGTGTCTGTGGCAGGCCATGGGCCTTCACCTTGGCTTCCAGGTCGACGATGTCCTGAAGCTGTTCCAGGAACCAGCGGTCGATCTTGCAGCTCTCGTAGACCTCGTCGTGGCTGATACCCAGGCGAAGGGCCTGAGCGACTTTCAGGATCCGGTCCGGGGTCGGCGTGCCGATCGCAGCCTTGATGGCGTTCCGGTCGTCGCCCTTGCCCATGCCTTCGATCTCGATCTCGTCGAGGCCGGTGAGGCCGGTTTCGAGCGATCGGAGCGCCTTCTGGAGCGATTCCGGGAAGGAGCGGCCAATGGCCATGGCCTCGCCCACGGATTTCATGGCCGTGGTCAGGGTCGGCTCGGCGCCGGGGAACTTCTCGAAGGCGAAGCGCGGGATCTTGGTGACCACGTAGTCGATGGTCGGCTCGAAGGAGGCCGGGGTCGCGCCGCCGGTGATGTCGTTGGCGATCTCGTCGAGGGTATAGCCGACGGCGAGTTTCGCCGCGACCTTGGCGATCGGGAAGCCCGTGGCCTTGGAGGCGAGCGCCGAGGAGCGAGACACACGCGGGTTCATCTCGATCACGATCATGCGCCCGTTCTCCGGGTTGATCGCGAACTGCACGTTCGAGCCGCCGGTCTCGACGCCGATCTCGCGCAGGACCGCCAGGGAGGCGTCGCGCATGATCTGGTATTCCTTGTCGGTGAGCGTCAGGGCAGGGGCGACGGTGATGGAATCGCCCGTGTGCACGCCCATCGGGTCGAAGTTCTCGATGGAGCAGATGATGATGCAGTTGTCCGCCTTGTCGCGGACGACCTCCATCTCGTACTCCTTCCAGCCGAGCACGCTCTCCTCGATCAGCACCTCGTTGGTGGGCGAGGCATCCAGGCCACCTTCCACGATGTCGAGGAATTCGTCACGGTTGTAGGCGATGCCGCCGCCGGTGCCGCCCATGGTGAAGGAGGGACGGATGATCGCCGGCAGGCCGACCTCGGAAAGCGCGATCAGGGCCTCCCCCAGGGCGTGCTCCTGATAGCGCTTGCGGCGGTCGTTCTCGCCGGCGTCCCATTTCAGCTTGTAGCTGGAGATCACGCGCTTCTTGTCGCCCGGATGCATGTCGAGGGCCTCGAGCCGCGCGAGTTCGGCGAGGTAGGCGTCCCGGTCGGCCTTCTTGAGAGCCGAGGCATTAGCGAGGCGCGATTTCGGCGTGTCGAGGCCGATCTTGGTCATGGCCTCGCGGAAGAGCTGCCGGTCCTCGGCCTTGTCGATGGCTTCCGCCGTCGCGCCGATCATCTCGACGTTGAACTTATCCAGCACACCCATCTTCTTGAGCGACAGGGCGCAGTTGAGCGCCGTCTGGCCGCCCATGGTGGGCAGGATCGCGTCGGGGCGCTCCTTCTCGATGATTTTGGCGACGATCTCAGGGGTGATCGGCTCCACGTAGGTGGCGTGCGCGAGATCGGGATCGGTCATGATCGTCGCGGGGTTCGAATTCACCAGGATGATGCGGTAGCCTTCCTCCTTCAGGGCCTTCACGGCCTGAGTGCCCGAATAATCGAACTCCACGGCCTGGCCGATGATGATCGGACCGGCGCCGACGATGAGAATGGAGGAGATGTCTGTCCGCTTTGGCATTGGGCCACCCAGGCGTGTCCAGCCGCGCGGCCGTAAAGCTACGGCGCTTCGAGCGCAGCCGGGATGTGATCGGATTGTAGGTTGAGAGAGGCTCTTACACGGACCTTGTGCAAATTCAAAGGCCCGAGCCATGATTTAGACAGCGAATGCCCATGCGGTACGATCCGCAGCGTATGGCACTGAAAGGGAGCTGGGAAAAGATGGCCATGACCGAGGAGCTTCGCTGGACGTTGATTACAGGCGCATCCAGCGGAATCGGTGCGGAACTGGCCCGCGTCTTCGCCAGCAGGGGTTACCCGCTCATCCTGACCGCCCGGCGGCACGAGAGGCTCGAGGCTCTGAGTGCAGAGCTCGGCCAAGCCCATGGTGTGCCGATCGAGATCATGGCGATCGACCTCGAGGACAGGGAGGCCCCTCGGGATCTTCATGAGATGCTCCGGGAGCGAGGGATCGAGGTCCATACCCTGGTCAACAATGCCGGGTTCGGACTGAGAGGGTATTTCGCGTCCCTTCCGCACGAGAAGCAACTCGCCATGATCGACCTCAATGTCACGGCACTCACCTCGCTCTGCCGCCTGATGCTGCCGGGCATGATCGAGCGGAAGCGGGGAGGGATCCTGAATGTGGCCTCCGTCGCTGCCTTCCAGGCCGGGCCGTACATGGCGGTCTATTATGCGACGAAAGCTTTCGTCCTATCCTTGTCGGAGGGTCTGCATGACGAGGCCAAGCCGCATGGGGTGACGGTCACGGCCCTCTGCCCGGGACCGACCGAAAGCGAGTTTTCGGAGACCGCAGGCTTGAAGGATCCGCGTCTCTTCAACTCGGGCGTCACGTCCTCCGCCGAAGTCGCCCGCGCAGGGGTCGAGGGCTATGAGGCCGGGCGGGCCATCGTCATTCCGGGCGCCTGGAACCGCGTCGGAGCCATCGGGGCGAAGTTCGCCCCGCGCTTCCTTTCGCGCAGGATCGCAGGGCTTCTTCAGGGAATGAGGTGACTGGCCCATGGGAAGCGGCTATCGAGAGGGCGTGACCGCATCTCGTTCCCTTCATCGTCTGATCCGTCAATTCACCGCCTTCTTCGGAGTCGGTCTGGCGGCTGCAATGGTCCATTACGGACTTCTTATCGCCCTCGTCGAAGGCGCAGACATCGATCCCGTTCCGGCGACGCTCGCCGGCTATGTGGCGGGGGGGCTCCTGTCCTACAGGCTCAACCGCAAGCATACTTACGAGAGCGACAGGCCCCACCGGGAGGCCACATGGCGCTTCGCCCTCGTTGCCTTGATCGGTTTTCTCGTGACGTGGTTCCTCATGCATGCATTCACGGTTTGGCTCGACGGGCCTTATCTGCCCTCGCAGATCATCACGACCGGCGTCGTGATGCTGTGGAGCTTCATGGCGCATAGGGCTTGGACGTTCGCCTGAGCGGAAGGAGAAGATGGGGCGTTCCTCATCGCTGCAATTCCGGGACGACTTGCCCGAAATTGAGCGCGGCCACGAGCGTGACGCCGCCCAGAACATTCCCGATAAGGGTGGGCGCGAAGAAGCGCAGGACGTAATCCGCCCAGGTGGCCTGGCCCGTTTCCACGAGATAGAATCCGTCGACCGAGCCTGCGATCAGATGCGAAAAGCCTCCAATGGCCACCACGTAGGTGATGATGAGGATCACGAGCACGCGCGCCGAATCTGCTCCTGGCAGGAGCCAGACCATGAGGGCGATCAGCCAGCCGGCAAAGATTGCCTTGAGCACGACCGTTCCGAATGGTGATGCAACGACCTTATGACTGATTTCCGAGAAGGCATTCTTGATCTCGGGTGCGAAGAGAGGCGTATGCGCGATCATGGCTGCAAAGGCCCAGGTTGCGACGATGTTGGCCGCAAGCACGATGGCCCACAGCTTCAGGACACGCAGGAAAGTTCGTCCATCCCGGTTATGCAAAAGGGGGAGGATGGGCGTGAGGGTATTTTCGGTAAAGAGCTGCTGACGACCCAGCACTACGATCAGGAATCCGATCGTATAACCGAGACTGCTCACCAAAGGCTTCCATGACGCGTCCGGCAGATGGGCGTGCAGCAAACCTTCCACGGTGAGGGAAAAGCCCATGGACAGGCCGGCAGCCAGCCCGGAGAGGAGCAGCGCGGAGGCCGTGCGGTCGAGTTCGCTTTCGCCCTCTGCTCGAATGGTCTCGTGAATGAGCGCTGCGTTGGGCCTGCTTTGCCCTTCGACGGCTTTCTTCTCCTTCGGAGACAGATCCGGTGTCTTTTCGGCGGGATTGAAGCTGTCTCGCTGCTGCGGCTCGACAGGCCTGTCCGAGGAGGCGAAGGTCATGAGGCTGCCTTGCAGATGAAGCCCTGACAAGCCACTGGCCAATGGCTTGTTCCGAACGGCTGGAGCAGGACCGTCTTTCAGTGCAGCCCTGACCTGCATTTCGTCCTCTGTCTGAATCTTTTTGCAGTGCAATATAAACTGACGTCCTGAGCCGGACGCTTTGCTCCGCAGGCTCTGCCACAATCGCATCACACGAAAAGTAGGGGCTCCATGTCCGATATGGCCATTGCCGAGGAAGCCTGCCTTGCCACGAAGGACAAGGCTCCCGCGGTTCCGCATTCCCGATTGGCCGTCATCCTGATCGAGTTGGCCCTTGCGGTCGGCAGCTTCGGCATCGGCACCGGCGAGTTCGCGATCATGGGGCTGCTCCCGAACGTCGCGCAGGAATTCAACGTCACGACTCCTGAGGCCGGATACGCGATCAGCGCCTATGCGCTCGGGGTCGTGGTCGGTGCTCCCATCATCGCCGTCCTGGCGGCAAAGCTCGCGCGCCAGACGCTTCTCCTGCTCCTGATGGCTGTCTTTGCCGTCGGCAATGCGGTCAGCGCCGTGGCGCCGAGCTTCGAGTCCTTCGTGCTTCTGCGCTTCCTCACCGGTCTGCCGCACGGTGCCTATTTCGGCGTGGCCGCTCTCGTGGCGGCCTCCCTGGTTCCGCCGAACAAGCGCACCCAGGCGGTGGCGCGTGTCATGATGGGCCTGACCGTCGCGACCCTGCTCGGCACCCCCGTGGCCACTTGGTTCGGACAGATCCTGAGCTGGCGGATCGCCTTCGGCGCCGTCGGCTTCATGGGGGCGCTGACCGTGATGCTGATCTGGCTCTTCCTGCCGAAGGACAAGGTCCAGGAAGGCGCGAGCCCTATGCGGGAACTCGGCGCCTTCAGGCGCAAGCAGGTCTGGTTCACCCTCGGCATCGGGGCGGTCGGCTTTGGCGGCCTGTTCTCCGTCTTCTCCTACATCGCTTCGACAGCGATGGAGGTGGCCCAGATGCCGGAGAGCGCCGTGCCAGTCATGATGGCCCTGTTCGGCTCCGGCATGATTATCGGCAATCTCGTCGGAGCCTGGTTCGCCGACCGGAACCTAATGGCCACCATCGGAGGGGTGCTCGCCTGCAGCGTCGTGGTGATGACTGTGCTCTGGCTGACGGCGGAGAACCCCTACATGCTCTCGGCCTGCGTCTTCCTCGTCGGCTGCAGCGTCGCCATCGGACCGGCCCTGCAGACCCGCCTGATGGACGTGGCTGCCGATGCGCAGACCCTGGCGGCGGCCCTCAACCATTCGGCCTTCAATATCGCCAATGCGCTCGGCGCCTGGCTTGGCGGACTCGCGATCGCGGCCGGATACGGCTTTGCCTCGACCGGTTGGGTCGGTGCTGTTCTGGCCGTTGCAGGGCTTGTGGTATTCGGCCTGTCGCTGGCGAGCGATCAGCGCTCCGTGAAGTCTTCCGTATCACGAGCCTGAGGCGACGGACGCGCCAGGAAGGTCATGCGGGCCTGGTTGTGCCCGAGATTCCGCTCAGCGCGCCCGGTCTCGAACCCCGCATCCTGCACGAGGTCGACGATCTCCTCCTCGCTGTATTGCGCGAGGCCCAGCTCCTCGCGGACCTTGCGATAATCCGAGAAGGCCGTGCGGGCGAGACCGGTGATTGCCGATCGCAGGAACCCGCCCTGCCACGCGAAGGAGAGCAGCGCCTTGGCATCGGTGAGAGGGCTGATGTCCGGCGGGATGATGTCGCCCAAAACCAGCTTGCCGTCGGCCTTCAGCTTCTCGTGCATGAGCCTCAGGAGAGCGCGGAACTCGTCGAGGGAGAGATACTGGACGAGCGAGTTCACCACGATGAGGTCGAGGGAAGCGTCCGCAATTCCGGTGACATCGTCGATCGAGAGAACAACGATCCGCTCGTTGCCTTTGAACCTCTCGGTCAGGCGCTCGCGCACCAACGGCGCGGCATCGCTCAAGTAAAGCCTTGCACATCTGGCGGCGATCTTGTCGGCGAGAAGCGCCTCGCCGCTGCCGTAGTCCAGCACGACCGCCTTGGGTGAGGGGATGAGGCCGATGATATCGTTGGCGAGCAGGCGATAATGCAGCATCTTGTGCCGCTCGCTCGTATAGATCGGCGTGTCCCGGTTCCAATAGTCGCGCCAATTCATCGAAAAAGACATCTCCCTGAACTCAGGATTTTCCCGAGAGTGCAGCCGAGTCATGGAGCCTGCTGCGGAGTTTCGCAACCTCCTGGCTGAGAGCACGGGCTTCGTCGAACGAGAGACCCAGCACGCAACCAACGTTCTTCGGAATCTCCTCCGCCTTCTCCCGCAGGGCACGACCGGTCTCGGTGAGGGAAATCCTGACCTGCCGCTCGTCCTTCTTGTCGCGTGTCCGGCGAATATGACCCGCGTTCTCGAGACGCTTCAGCAGCGGCGTCAGGGTGCCGGAATCGAGAAACAGCCGGTCTCCGACCGCCTTCACGGTGAGATCATCCTGCTCCCAGAGCACCAGCAGGACCACATATTGCGGGTAGGTTAGGCCGAGCGGGTCCAGGAACGGACGATAGGCCCGGCTGAAGGCATGGGAAACGGAATAGAAGGCGAAGCATAGCTGGTTATTGAGCGCCAAAGTCTCTGGCATCTTCGTCATGGTCACCTCCACGCAGCACCACCCTATGAAAAAAATAAGTTGCGCACAATCGAATTCAGACCTATGTCTGCAGTTAGATTGCATGCAATTTAATTGTAAGCCTGCAATTGGCCAGTCGGGCTCTCGGGCCTGACACTTCAAGGAGCTTTCCGATGACCCCTCTCTACACAGCCCATGCTTCAGCCCATGGCGGACGCGAAGGCGTCGCCGCTTCCAACGACGGAAAGCTGGAGGTTCGCCTCTCCACACCGAAGGAACTCGGCGGCGCGGGCGGCGAGGGGACCAATCCGGAGCAGCTTTTCGCGGCCGGCTACTCGGCCTGCTTCCTGGGTGCGCTGAAATTCGTCGCCTCGCAGAACAAGATCGCTCTGCCGGCGGACGCTTCCATTGAGGCCAAGGTCGGCATCGGCAAGCGCGACGACGGCGCGGGCTTCGGTCTGGTGGTCGAGTTGAAGGCGAACCTGCCGGGCCTGCCTCAGGAGCAGGCCACCGATCTGGTGCACAAGGCCGACGTGGTCTGCCCTTATTCGCACGCGATCCGCGGCAACGTGCAGGTCACGCTGTCGGTCTAAGAAGGCGATCGAACCGTAGGGGCAAAGGCCTCCCGCCTCACTAGGCGGGAGGCTTTTCGCGTTCAGGTCCAGAGCTTCATGAGGGCTCCGTCGGCCCCGTCCACGGGATCGGCATCCGGCAGCGGTACTTGGGCGATGCGCTGCTGCGATGTGTCGAGGGCATTGGGGTCGTCACGGATGGTCTCGTAATCGGCCCCGGCCGGATAGGCGCCGACAACCGCGAAGTCGTCGCTGCCGTTGATCAACGCATGGGCGACGCCGGCCGGGATGATCACCACGTCGCCTGCGCTCAGCGTGATGAGATCGCCGTCCTCGCCGCCGAACCGGACCTGGGCCGAGCCCGACACGATGCCGAGCACCTCGTGGGTGTTGGGATGGTAATGGTGGTAGTCGTGGATGCCGTCGAGCCAGGCATTCGTCCAGCCATACTTGGCGAATGTCGCCTTGAATGACTTGGCAGGATCATCGGGGGAGGGAGTAATCGCCCCGCGGCGAATCACCAGCGGCAGGGAGGGATTGTTCGGAACGATGCCGTTGCTCTGAAAGACAACGGTTTCCGTTCCATGGGGCGCGTCATAACGAGCCGCGCCAGCTCCTGTCGGTTGAACCATGCGTGTCTCCTTCAGTCGGGAGAGAACGCATGGTGCCGACGAAAGATCGAGCGGGACTGTTGTTCCTGTGGCCCTACATGCCGATGAGCATGGTCGCGACGGCGCGGTCGATGGACAGGTAGAACATCCCGAAGGCCACGGCCGCCGCGATGGCGAACTCGATGATCTGGTTCCGGAAGACGCGGAACTTGGCGAAGAGGTTCTGGCCGAAGATCGAGATCAGCCAGGCCGTCGTGAGCACCACCGGGAAGATGAAGAGATAGGACCAGGTGCTCTCGACCGGGCCCACATTGGCCGGATCGATCAGCGGCCGGATGTTGCGCACCCAGGGAGCATAGAGAGCAGCATAGAGCGACGTCAGCCAGGCGAGCGTGACGGCGACGCCGAGATGAAACGTGAACAGATTGTGCAGCCGGCTGAATTCGCCGGAATCGTCATCGAAATCCATTGGATGAAACCCCCAAACCAAGGCCCGGAATCATTTTGCTTTTATGGTTAATGATCGGTTACCGTGATTTGGGCGACTGGCGCAACCGACGCGTTTGTCGCGGCGCCAGCGCATCGTGCGGAAAAGTGGTCCCGGTTTTCCGCGAAGTACGATGCGCTCTTCAAAGTGCGAGCATCGGAATCGATCCCAAAAGTGGTGTCCACTTTTGGGTCCGGTGCTCCAGCCTTCACATGATCGTTAGGCTCAGGCCTTCTTCTGATCCATCAGCTGCACGAAGCGGTCGAACAGATAATGGCTGTCCTGCGGGCCGGGCGAAGCTTCCGGGTGGTACTGCACCGAGAAGGCCGGGCGGTCGGTGAGCGAGATGCCGCAATTGGAGCCATCGAACAGGGACACGTGGGTCTCCAGGGCGTTCTTCGGCAGCGTCTCCGGATCCACCGCGAAGCCGTGGTTCATGGAGGTGATCTCGACCTTGCCGGTGGTCTTGTCCTTCACCGGATGGTTCGCGCCGTGGTGGCCCTGGTGCATCTTCTTGGTCTTGGCGCCGACGGCCAGGCTCAGCATCTGGTGGCCGAGGCAGATGCCGAAGGTCGGGATCTTCTCGTCGAGCACCTTCCGGATCACCGGCACCGCATATTCGCCCGTCGCCGCCGGATCGCCGGGGCCGTTGGACAGGAACACGCCGTCGGGCTTCAGAGCCAGCACGTCCTCGGCCGAGGCGGTCGCGGGCACCACCGTGACCCTGCAGCCGGCGCGGGCGAGCAGGCGCAGGATGTTGCGCTTCACGCCGTAATCGATCGCGACCACGTGATGCCTCGGGGCGCCGTCCTGGTGGCCGTAGCCTTCGCCGAGCGTCCAGGTGGTCTCGTCCCAGTCGAAGCGCTGGGCGCTGGTCACGAGGGGGACGAGGTCCAGGCCGTCCATGGATGGGAGGGCGGCAGCCTTGGCCTTGAGAGCCTCGATGTCGAATTGCCCCTCCGGGTCGTGGGCGATGACCGCGTTCGGCATGCCCTTGTCGCGGATGAGCGCGGTCAGCGCCCGGGTGTCGATCCCGGAGAGCCCGACGATGCTGCGGGCCTTCAGCCAGGCATCGAGGTCGCGGGAGGCGCGCCAGTTGGACGGCTCGGTGATGGTTGCCGCGAGCACGGTGCCGCGCACGCCGGAGGACGAGGCGGCGTTGACGCTCTCGGTGTCTTCCTCGTTGGTGCCCACATTGCCGATATGCGGGAAGGTGAAGGTGATGATCTGGCCGGCATAGGACGGGTCGGTCAGGATCTCCTGGTAGCCCGTCATTGCGGTATTGAAGCAGACCTCGCCGGTCGCTTCGCCCACGGCGCCGATGCCGAAGCCTTCGAGAACCGTTCCGTCCTGGAGCACGAGAACCGCTGTCGCGCGCGGCTCGGCCCAGCCACCCGAGGAGGACCCGGTGGTGTCTTTGTCTTGCAGCATCGTCATGATCTCTTGTAAGTCCGGGGCCAACAGGCCGTGCTTGAGCAGGCCATACCGGGCCGCCCTTGAACTACCCCCGTGACTTAAGGGGCCGTTCGCCTTCCGTCAACGCTCAAGCGACTTAAAACCAAGGAGAACTCCATGCTGCGCGAACGTTTCACCACCGAGATGAAGGAAGCCATGAAGGCCGGCGAGAAGGGCCGCTTGGGCGCCATCCGGTTGATTCAGGCGGCCCTCAAGGACAAGGACATCGAGGCCCGCGGCGCCGGCAAGGAGCCGCTGTCCGACGAGGAGATCCTGGCCCTTCTCCAGAAAATGGTGAAGCAGCGCCAGGAATCGATCACCATGTACGAGCAGGGCGGCCGCGCCGAGCTGGCCCAGCAGGAGAGGGACGAGGTCACGGTCATTTCCTCCTACCTGCCGCAGCAGATGGATGAGGCCGAGACGAAGGCCGCCATCGAAGCCGCCATCGCCGAGACCGGCGCCGCCTCCATGAAGGACATGGGCAAGGTCGTCGCAGCCCTGCGGGCCAAATATGCCGGCCGCATGGACTTCGCCAAGGCGAGCGGTCTCGTGAAGGACCTGCTGCCGAAGGGCTGAGGCCTCATGCTCCGCCTGTCATCACCGGCCTCGTGCCGGTGATCCCGATCCGAAGGGCTCTGCGCTTTTCAGCATCGGGATGGCCGGACGGGCCCGGCCATGATGGGAGAGGGAGGGCATGACCGGAAAGGTGTGAGCAGGGACGGTATCGTTCCCGGCAGGACGCGAAAGCGGAGCGGAACGGGCAGCGGGAGTCTGACTTCAGCCCAGCACCGTCATCACCGGCCTTGTGCCGGTGATCTCGATACGAGAGGCGCAGCGCATTTCAAATCAGGATGGCCGGCCCGGGGCCGGCCGTGACGGGAAGAGCCATGATGGCGGAGAGCGTGAACGGGATAGGTGTCATTCCAGGGCATCGATCATGGGAAACGACATTCCGTTCGAGGATTTCTGGCGGGTCGTGCTAAAAGGCGGATCCGGTATTGAGCATCGGTGATCCATGAGCCTCGAACTCTGGCTGATTTATCTGGTGGCCGCGGTCGGCCTTTCGCTGACCCCTGGGCCGAACGGCCTGCTGTCGCTGACGCACGGCGTCTGTTACGGATTCCGGCCCACGATCTTTACGGTGCTGGGCGGTGCGCTCGGATTCTTCGTCCTCATCGCAGCATCGCTCGCCGGCATGGGAGCGCTGCTCGCGGCCTCGGAGCGGGCCTTCACGATCGCCAAATGGATCGGAGCCGCCTATCTCGCGTCTATCTCGGCATCCGCATCTGGCGGGCGCCCGCTTCCGTCCTCGATGTGGCGGAACAGGACAAGGGGCAGCGCCGGGCGAGGCCGCTCTGGATGTTCAACCAGGGCTTCCTCGTGGCGGTGTCGAACCCGAAGGCGCTGATCTTCTTCGCGGCCTTCCTGCCGCAATTCATGGCCCCGGGCGTGCTCTATCCGGTTCAGCTCGCGGTGTTCGGCGGCACCTTCGTGGTGGTGGAGATCGTCTACGAGCTTCTTCTCGCCGTCATGGCGCAGCGCATCGCCCCCTGGCTGACCCGGCACGGGCGATGGTTCAACCGCGCCGCAGGCGTGACCTTCGTCGGCATCGGGGCCGCGCTCACGACGGCAAGCCGCTGACCGGCCCCGAGCCCGGGATCGAACGGAAAGCCAGCTCGACCGTTGTTCTTCATCGAACCTTGTCGGGCGCGCGATGGACAGGCTTTTTGCCAAGTTCGCGAATGCAACGGCCAGAGTGGCAGGAAGCCCGCCGGCCTTCCTGATCTGCGTCGTCGTCGTTCTGGTTTGGGCCGTGTCAGGGCCCTTCTTCGGCTTCTCCGAGGATTGGCAGCTGGTGATCAACACCGGAACGACCATCGTGACCTTCCTGATGGTCTTCCTCATTCAGAACACGCAGAACCGGGACGGCGCCGCCGTTCAAACCAAGCTCGACGAGCTGATCCGGACGTCGAATGCGGACGACGCGTTCATGGGAATCGAGAAGCTGACTGACAAGGAATTGGAAGCCCTCCACGAGCAATGCGAGCAGATGGCACGGCAAAGCCAGGCTGCCCTGGAGAAGACCAAAGCCGAGCGTGCGAAACGGGCGAAAGGCAAAGGCTCGCACCGGCTCAGCGCTTGAGTCCAAGTCACGCTGCCCAGGATCGCCGGTGAACGGAGTGCGGACCGGACTTGGTCTGTCCAGGCGTCATCGTCACGGCCGCCCGTCCGTGAATTGAACGAGATCCCAAAGATTGCCGTACAGATCCTCGAACACGGCCACGATGCCGTAGGACGCCTGCTTCGGCTCGCGGATGAAGGTGATCCCGGCTTCAAGCATGGCGGCATGATCGCGCCAGAAATCATCGGTCCGCAGGAACAGGAAGACGCGGCCGCCGGCCTGATTGCCGATGAACGTTTCCTGATGGGCCGAGGATGCGCGGGCCAACAGCAACGACGTGCTTCCGCTCCCCCGAGGCCGGACGACGACCCAGCGTTTGTCCTGCTCCGGCTGATAGGTGTCCTCGACCAGCTCGAACCGGAGCTTGTCGACGTAAAAACCGATTGCTTCGTCGTAGTCGCGAACCACGATGGCGATATGGGCGATGCTCTGATTCAAGGCGCTCCACCTGCTCTCACTCGCGCAGAATGGGGTGCTCGTGTTTCAGGAGGAACAGCAAACTTCACCTTGTCCACTTGAACCGGCGTCTCGCCATTGCGGCAACCTTGGATCCGCTCACATGTGAGGCGAGCGATCGACGCAATCGTCATCCAGGAGGTCGTGAAAGCTGATCCGGACTCTGGTGGCATGTTTCGCCGGTTGGGCCGCAGCCCCTAAGCCCACAAGCGCGTTCATCTCGCCTATGAGGCACCTGGCGCTGTCTGCCGACCTGATCCGCACTTGGCGATGCCGCACCCGCGCTTCGAAGTCATTGAGGAGGAACAGGGTCTCGGGGTCGATGTCGATATCGATGTGACCGTAGCGTTTGCCATCCTCTCCGGCTGCCACCTGAATGCCTGCCAAAAGATGCTGGAACTCCGTCGGCCATTCCACAATGGGGTTTTGGGTGAGCGGCATTGGTTAACCCCGGTACTTGGACAATCCTGCGATAAGCATTCCTTCGACGAGAAAGGCTTCTATCCATTCAAGCGAAGGCCACGCTTGGTGGTTCCCTTCAAGGAGCTCTCAAGTCACTCACCTTAAGGATAAGCATCGCCGAAACAGGGATCGCAGCGGACCCCATGAAGGCCCGCTGCGCAGTCCGTATCCTGACACCTGGTCAGAGGTAGAAACCTGGTCAGAGGTAGAAATCCGTCGCCTTCATGGACGCGACACTCAGGAGGCTGATCTGGAAATCAGCCGCTTTGTCGCCGTTGATATCGCCGGACAGCGTTCCGCCGCTGAAGTTCAGCTGACCGGCCTTGCCGGTGAACGCGGTGCTTCCGATGAAGGAAAACGCCTGGTTGCCCGAAAGCCTGGTGTTGGCGTCGATGCCCCGCAGGTCGATCTTGTCGACGCCCGAGGTGAAGTCCTGAATCGTGTCGCTCGCGGCCGGCGCGGTGTCGCCGACCGCCTTGAACAGGAAGAGATCGCCGTTCGCTCCGCCGGCCAGCATGTCGGCGCGGCTGCCTCCGTACAGGATATCCTTTCCGCCCCGGCCATACAGAGTATCGGCCGAGGCGCCTCCCTCGAGATAATCCGTGCCGTCGCCGCCTTCGAGCCAATCGGAACCGCCTCGGCCATACAGGGCATCCGACCCGCCGCCCCCAAGGAGGGCATTGGCCGCATCGTTGCCTCGCAGGAGATCGGCATGGCGGCTGCCGGTGAGGTTCTCGATGCTGACATAGCTGTCCCGGTAAGCGTCCCGGGTGTTCTTCGAGGCGGCCATCAGATCGGCGACGACGCCTGCAGCTGCCGTCGCATAGCTTGCCGTGTCGGTTCCGGCTCCGCCGTCCAGGATGTCCCGGCCGGACCCGCCGGTGAGGACGTCGTTGCCCTCCATGCCGTAGAGTCCGTCGTTTCCGGTCTTGCCGTCGATCTGGTCGTTCCCGGCCGCGCCATAGAGATTGTCGGCTGCGCTCGTGCCGGTCAGAACGAGGTCCTGCACGACCGGCGGATCCTCCGTCACCGGCGGGTCCTCCGTGACCGGCGGCTCGGGCGTGACCGGCTCCTCGACGGCGGTGACTTCGGCCGCCGAGTAGACCCGGTCGCTGAACTGATAGACTTCCGTGTTCCGGACGATGTCCGTGCCGTCGGCGGCGCCCGGGCGCAGGTCCTGGACCTGCAGCGATCCGTCGGCCAGGAGGGTCACGCCGTAATCGGAGCGCTGGCCGCTGAAGACCGCCATGTCGCTTCCGCTGCCGCCGTCCAGCAGATCGTCGCCTTCGGCGCCGTTCAGCTTGTCGTTGCCTGCATTTCCCGTGAGCGCGTTGGCCGCCTGGTTGCCGGTGATCGTATCGTAACCCGTCCCGCCGACGGCATTCTCGATCAGGGAGCGAACATCGCCGTTGGAGAGCAGCGCATTGGCGATGTTGCCGGCCGCGAGGCGCCCGCCGTCGAAACGCAGCTTGGCCAGTTGGGCCGTCGCCGTCGTGGTCCAGCCCCCCGGCCGCAGATCGACCTTTAGGTTGGTGCCGTAATTGGAGAAGTCGTAGGTGTCGGTGCCGCCGCCATCCCAGACCGTCAGCAGGATCCTGTTGCCGCCGGGAGCCGCCTGACCGATGCCGTCGATGAACATCTCGCCGGTGGTGGCGCTCCAGGAATAGACGGTGTTGGAGCTGTTGGTGCCGTAATTGGCGCCGTACATGTGCTGCAGGGCGGCAATGTCGATCATCATCAGCGACTGCGCGTAGCCCCAGGTCTCGTTCATGTAGCCCCAGGTCGTGGAGGCTCCCAGATAGGATCGGTAGCTCATGACCGTATATTCGAGGGTGTCCCGGTCGGCCGGCATGCCGTTCGTGTGGGGATGTTCCAGACCGAGCGCATGCCCGATCTCGTGCAGGAAAGTCAGGTAGGCGTAGTTGCCCTTGACGGGATTGCTGTAGGACCCTCGGGATTGATTGAACCAGGCATCGCCCCCTTCGGCCTCCGTGCTCGGGTAATAGGCCCATGCGGTCCTGGGCGCGTCCGAGAGGGCGAAGCGCAGGTCGGCGTGATCGGCCGCCGTTTCTGGAACCTCAGCGAAGGTGAGATTGGCCACCGAGGAATAGAGCGACAGGGCCGTGCGGACCGTCGCCTGCTGAAGCATGCTGAGGGCGCCGAAATTGGTGACGTTTTCGCCCTCACCGTAGGACGTACCGTAATGGGAGCCGTCCGCAGGAAAGCTATAGGTGAAGCTGTCGACCGCCCACTTGTATTCGCCGAGAAGACCGTTCGTATAGGAATCGACACTAGGATTTATTGTTGTAACGGCAGGCATTGCCCCAAACTCCAAGACTTCTTCTTGTTTTTGCAATGTCTCGAAGTTGCCATGGAGCCGTTAACAAAGGTTCCCTTTGGTCACCGGAGGCGAACTGGGATTAAGTTCCAAATCGTCGCAGGGGCCGCTTCACGCGACGTGCGGCGGAAGGAACGACCCGGCCTGTGGATTACGGGAACAAAAAAAGCGTGGCCGTTGGGTTTTTAACTCTGCCGTAGCCGCTCTAGTTTATGGAGCAGGTTTGGAGAATTCCGCCTCGTGCGCTACCCGCCCCAAATCCTCGAAGAGATCCGCGCCCGGCTGCCGACCTCGGCCATCGTCGGCAAGCGCGTGCGCCTGAAGAAGGCGGGGCGGGAATGGAAGGGGCTGTCGCCCTTCAACGCGGAGAAGACGCCGTCCTTCTACGTGAACGACCAGAAGCAGTTCTACCACTGCTTCTCCTCGGGAAAACATGGGGACATCTTCACCTTTCTCATGGAGACGGAGGGCCTGTCCTTCCCCGAGGCCGTGGAGCGGCTGGCCGGCGAGGCGGGTGTGCCCTTGCCGCAACTCTCCCGCGAGGACCGGCAGGAGGAGGTCAAGCGCAAGAACCTCCATGACGTCATGGAACTGGCGGCGGAGTTCTTCGAGGCCTCGCTCCAGGGGCGCTCCGGCGGCAAGGCGCAGGATTATCTCGCCGGGCGCCAATTGAGCCGGGAGACGCAGGCTCGGTTCCGCATCGGCTATGCCCCGTCCGAACGTTATGCGCTGCGCGACCATCTCGCCGGCAAGGGCGTGCCGGTCGAGATGATGGTGGAGGCGGGCCTGGTTCATGCCGGCGAGGAGGGGAAGATCCCCGCCGACCGGTTCCGCGACCGGGTCATGTTCCCGATCTGCGACGTGCGCGGCCGGGTGATCGCCTTCGGCGGCCGGGCCATGAGCGCGGACGTTCCCGCGAAGTATCTCAACTCGCCCGATACCCCGCTCTTCAACAAGGGGCGGCTTCTCTACAACTACCATCTCGCCCGCCAGCCGGCCCATGACCGGGGCACGGTGATCGCCGTGGAAGGCTATGTGGACGTGATCTCGTTGAGCGTCGCGGGTTTTCCCCACGCGGTCGCGCCGCTCGGCACGGCCCTGACGGAGGACCAGCTCACCCTGCTCTGGCGCCTCGCGGAGGAGCCGATCCTCTGCTTCGACGGCGACAAGGCCGGGCAGCGGGCGGCCTACCGGGCACTCGATGTCGCCCTGCCCAACCTGATGCCGGGCAAGTCCCTGCGCTTTGCCATGCTGCCCGACGGGCAGGACCCGGACGATCTCGCCCGAGCCGGAGGGAGCGCCGCCGTGGAGCGGGTCCTGGCCTCGGCGCGGCCCCTGGTCGACGTGCTCTGGGCCCGGGAGCTCGAGGCCGGACCCTTGGATACCCCCGAGCGCCGGGCGGCCCTGGAGCGGCGTCTGCGCGAATCACTGACACTGATTCGCGACGAAACGCTCAAGAAATACTACCGGGAGGACGTCGAAAGCCGTCTTGCGGCGTTGAATCCCGATTCCCGGGCCAACCGGTTCAACCGTCAGGGCGGGGGCTCGCGGCGGGACTTTCAGAGGCCCCAGCCCATGACGCCGAGCTCTCGGTTGAGCGTCTCTCCGCTTCTCGCCCGCTCGCCGCTTTTTGCCGGGGGAGCCGCCGAGAGTCCGCGAGAGGCGATGATCCTGTGCACCTTCCTGATGCATCCGGAACTCGTTCAAAATCATGTCGAAACCCTTGCAGATCTTGAACTTGAGGGCCGGCCCACCCAAATGGTGCGCAGTCTCCTGCTCGATGGAGCGGCGAGCGGCGAACCTGCCGATCTGACGGTCATGAAGGCCCGGCTCGAACGGGCCGGTCTGACGCCGGTGGCAGACCGGCTGACGGCTCTGGTCCATCCCGGCGACCGGTGGATGCTGGATCCGCATGCGGATCCCTTGCGGCTTGAGGACGCATTGAGGCAAGCCATCACCTTGCATCGCCGCGCACGCACGTTACATAGCGAACTTCGGGCTGCCGAGCGCGCGCTTGCCGAAGAGGACAATGAGGCCAATCTCGCCTGGCTGCGGGAGGTCCAGAACCAGCTGTCCTCCGTCGAGGGTGCCGAGGCCGATATGGACAGCGGAGGGCTCCCAGGGGGGCACTGATGTCTCACGCGATCGGAGTGCGGCAGGCGAGGCGGCTGCCACGCTCTGGACAGGGGATGGTTAACGGTTAGTCAAGCGACTCACTGTTTATAGTTGGAATGAATTTCAGGTGGCGGAGCCGTGAGGCTTGGCCACCCATTCGCGCATCGCAGGTCCTGTAGGGGGGATGGGCGGGCGCTGGAGTTGAGCAAAGCATGGCGACGAAGACAACCGGCGGCGACGAAGGCGATACGACCACGACCGAGCAGCAGACCGATGGGCCTCTGCTCGACCTGAGCGATGCCGCCGTTAAACGGATGATCAAGCTCGCGAAGAAGCGCGGCTATGTCACTTATGATGAATTGAACGAGGTTCTGCCTCCCGAGGAGTTCAACTCGGAGCAGATCGAGGACGTTCTCGGCCAGCTCTCGGAGATGGGCATCAACGTCGTCGAGTCCGAAGAGACCGATGAAAATGCCCAGCCGGAGGCCGCCGACGAGGAGGAGGCCGAAGGTGGCGACCTCGTCGAGGCCTCTCAGACCCGCGCCGTCGCGGTGCGCGAGACCACGGCCAAGGAGCCGACCGACCGCACGGACGATCCGGTGCGCATGTACCTGCGCGAGATGGGCTCGGTGGAGCTTCTCTCCCGCGAGGGCGAAATCGCGATCGCCAAGCGCATCGAGGCCGGCCGCGAGGCCATGATCGCCGGGCTCTGCGAAAGCCCGCTGACCTTCCAGGCCATCATCATCTGGCGCGACGAACTCGTCGAGG
>NZ_VOSK01000759.1 GCF_009296175.1 Microvirga tunisiensis
CTCCCCGCGCCGCCAATGCCTTGATAGTCATGCGAGCCTCCTGATCGAGCCGGCTCATGCGCTCCTCCGTGTCGTCCCGTGACACGGTAGGTCGACTTCAACCGGAGGCGACATCTCGTAAATCTGGCCGTCGCCTTACTCACACATTCGCGCGTCGCGCTACAGCCATGCTCCGAGATCCCCATGATCTCGCCGGTTTCCCATTCCGATTTTCCTTCGGCCGCCCACTGAAGCGCTTCTTGCTCTCTGCTGCTCAGTGAACGCATCGGCTTCCCGTCGTCCGCGCGCAGTAGGAATGACCGGCCCAGGGCATACGTTGCCAACAGGGTCAGCATTCCTCTGTCTGCGGGCGAAACCTCCAACTTCTCGCCCGCCAAGGAGAAACCTGCGATATCGCCTTCGAGTGTTACTAACGGAATCGTAAAGCCTCGCTTGAGCCTGAAATCACCTGCCTCATCCATAACCCGCCATGCCGTTTGGTCATCTCTATACAGCGGCTCAAGTTCCTCCCACATGAACGGCCTCATGTTCGCTGTAACGCCTCGAATGGCGGGATCGCGGAAGACATAGCCATGGGCGAAGTAGCGGCGGGACCACTCAATAGGCCAATGATCAAGGATGATGTTTGAGATCTGCTGCTCACGACTTGTTCCAGGCGACGGCATGGTTCCTGCCAGGATATACTCAGCCCCAAACTTGCGGACCTTTGACAGCAGCATCCCGCATACCTCGGCCGGCGTCTTCGCCCGATCAAGATCCTGAATAAACTCGATTGTCTGCTCGAAGTCTTTCCGCGACATGTTCCCGCTCCTCTGGAACATTGTTACAACATCTTCGAGGTCGTCAACTTAACCAATAGAAGACCAGATCCGGAAAGCGGTGCCTGGATTGGCCACGACAAAGATTCAGCCGGTAAGAATCACGGTATCGCAGCCTCAATGGAAGTGTTTCCGATGGCCGGTCAGCGTCTGCCGTGTCTCCCCAAGGATCTGGAGCAGCTCCGTACCTCTAGCCGTTCCTATTCACCAGAGTTTGTTTCGGGGCCTATTTGGTAGCGCGGGCGTGCCGATCCGCTGCGTTTCTTTCACCGCGGCAAGGTCTGGAACGTGGGGAACGCGTTGGCAGGGACGGGATGGGATGACCGGGGCGATGGCAGCCCCGGCGCTCAGGGCGAGGCCGCCCGGGGCTGGGGTGCCAGAGCGCTCGCAAGACGCCGGACGAGATCCGCTTCCGGACAGCACGAGGCAAAGGCCAGTCGGATGCGGCTGGTGGTTTCCTGCACCCGCACGGCGATCTTGAGCAGGCGCAACCGCAGCGTTGCGAACTCCGCCCGGGCGAGAT
>NZ_VOSK01000760.1 GCF_009296175.1 Microvirga tunisiensis
TGTCATAGGGCGGTGAATACTGCCTGATTGTGGGCCTCGAAAATTCCCTAGCTGATGCCCTGCCGTCGCGGCCTGAGCCACGCTCTCGCCGTGCAGGCGCTCCCGCCATCGTCGATGATTCTCTCCGTGTCAGAACGGATGGGAGCGGCGACGGTGATCCAGCTTGGAGAAATGCTTATGATCCTCGACCTTCACCGTCAGGGATTGTCCATCTCAGCCATCGCCCGCCGCACCGGGCGCGATCCCAAGACCATCCGCAAGTACATCGCCCATGGTCTCGAGCCGCCGGCCTATGGCCCACGCCAGGTCGAACGCCCCGGCAAGCTGGCGCCCTACCGCGACTACCTGCGCGAGCGCATCGCCGCTTTCCCAGACCTGAGTGCAGTCCGGCTCACCCGCGAGATCCGCGAGTGCGGGTACCAGGGCGCCTACACGGCCGTGAAGCGCTTCCTCGCCACAACCCGTCCCGCCGATCACAGGCCCTTCGAGATCCGCTTCGAGACGCCGCCCGGCCAGCAGGCCCAGGTCGACTTCGCCCGCTTCGTCACCACCTTCAGCGACGAGCCGGGGATGACCCGCATCGTCTGGCTGTTCTCCCTGGTGCTCGGCCACTCGCGCTACATCTTCGCCCGCTTTGTCATGCACCAGGATCTGCAGACCCTGCTGCGCTGCCATATGCTGGCTTTTGCGTCCCTGGGCGGCGTGCCGCTCGAGATCCTCTATGACCGCATGAAGACGGCCGTCACGGGCGAGGATGGCGAGGGCCACATCATCTACAACCGGGCCCTGCTCGCCCTGGCCCAGCACTACGGCTTCCAGCCCCAAGCCTGCCGGCCCTATCGGGCCAAGACGAAGGGCAAGGTCGAGCGGCCCTTCAGCTATATCCGCCAGGACTTCTTCCTGGCCCGTCACTTCCGCAATCTCGACGACCTCAATGCCCAACTGCGCGACTGGCTCGACACGGTGGCCAATGTCCGCCTGCATGGCACGACGCAGCGCATCGTCGTGGAAGCCTTTGCGGCCGAGCAGCCGGACTTGCAGCCTCTGCCGGCCGGTCCCTTCGATGCCCTTCTCAAATTCGAACGGCGGGTCAGTCACGAGGGGCTCGTCTCGGTGGGCGGCAACACCTACAGCGTTCCGGATCGCACCCGGCGCATCGTCGAGGTGCATCAATTGCCCGACCACATCCGCATCCTCGATCAAGGCCAGCTGGTGGCGGTGCATGCGGTGCTCGAAGGCCGGCGCCAGTCCCGGGTCGATCCGGCGCATCGGCAGGGGCTGACCCCAAGGACATCTCATCCCTTGTCCGACGCCGTGACCATTGAACGGATGGGGG
>NZ_VOSK01000761.1 GCF_009296175.1 Microvirga tunisiensis
GCTCTTGACGGCCGCAGCTTGCAGGGGTTTGAGGTCGGCACCTGACTGCGGACCTCGAGGGGCCGACCCTCATCTCTTGTACAGCTCCACATCTCCTCCTTCAGAAATGTGTTCGTGACACACCGTCGAGATGCCATTTGTCTCCGGGGGCCGGAAGACGCCTGCGGATCTGATTAGCATAATCTTGGCCGAATTTCAGCGCCCACTGCCGCACCGTCTCATGGCTGATCAAGATCCCTCGGGCCGCCAGCATCTCCTCGACCATGCGTAGGCTGAGTGGGAACCGGAAGTACAGCCACACGGCATGGCTGATCACTTCAGCTGGGAAACGGTGGCGGGCGTAGCGAGGACGACGAGGAGGTTTCATCCCTCACCCATGGCTCCGATCCGGTCACCTTCTGGTTAATTTGACGATGCCACTGCTAGGTCTGAGCATGCTTGGTGGTCTGCTCATGAAGCAGTGAGCAGACCTTTCAGACAATCCACTCTACATTACACTTTGACCCGTTTCGGACATTGATGAACTGTGGCCGACCTTCGCAACGGACGGTTCTTCGGAGGGAAATACAACGCTGCGATGCTTTCCGGACGCGTGTCAGCAGGTCGAATTCACTGTTCCCGGCCATGGCGGAAAGCGGGATGATGGGCATGGGTGCGTTCTCTTTCCTAGGCGCGCGGCGATGGTAGGCTAAAGTTGCGTCCGACACTCTGCTCGGACGGGTCCAAGGTGGCCGGCGATATCCTGAGCCCGCGTCTCAAGCAGACACGAGGTCTTGAACCCTTCAGAAACTTAACCTTGCCTGGCTACCTGTCTCGGTTCGTCAAGTCGGTGTCCTGTTCTGTCAAGCTGAGCGCCCGCTTTCGTGCGAGGCTGCTGGTATCGGCGGGGTCATTCCTGACGCGATCACCGGCCACTTGGAGGCAAGCAATGCCCAAAAATCGGCGGGTTGCGGAGAGCCCTGTCAAACACGAAAGCCACCAACTTCGCTTCGTTTGTCGATGCGTGTCTCGAGATGTCAAGCCGATGGCTCGGAAGGTCAAGCGGATGGTGCAGGCTGGTGTAGTCTCGACCCCATGCGATCGCACCGTGGGCACGTTGATCGTCTGGTGAGCCGCGTCGAATAGAACAGCCCGCGTATTGCCTCACCGAAGAATGCTCCCGACACGGATGGTCGTTGCCTCATCTTCATGCTCCCGGCAAGCCTTAGGGCTCTGCGGGCACCGAGCCTTGATCCGATGACCCGAACACCATGGCCCATGCCGCATCCCGGCGCCAGATTTTCAGACGCCGCTGGAGTGTGCGCAGATGCCGCTCGGAGTACTGGTCAGGATA
>NZ_VOSK01000762.1 GCF_009296175.1 Microvirga tunisiensis
GTTGTGCGAAGCCGCCTGGCTGCCGAGCCGAAGCTCGCCAACCGCCGCTACAAGCCACCCGATGCAGACGCGTTGCCGCCAGCCCTCCAGGTCATCGCTCATGCCAAGGAGGTCTCGCATCCAGACACTTAGCCAAGGGCTTGTCCTCGGTCGGTTCCTCATCGCGCCAGAGCCGCATCGACATCCGCTTGCCTGAAGCGAGAGAGACCTGACCTTGGTCGCCGGTCGGCGAATGGGCGCTGCTGACTTTTGTGACGGTCGTGTCGGTCATCACGGCATCTCCTGGATAGCGAGTACAAGCTCAGCAGGACAGCGCTCCTCATCAGGCTTCCGCCATCCCGTCGAAAGCTGGGTTATTGGCACCTCAACCGGTTCTGGCCTGTCACCCTAATTGTTTGGCCCCCTCGGAGGTCCCTCGACCCAGTTCACATCCCACGGTCCATCAACCGTGATGAAGAGCAGGGTTCCCTCATCAGGTTTGGTCCATGCTTCATGGACCAGCTTGCTCGGGACGTAGTTGAACGCCCCAGGCCCAAGCTCCTCCCGCTTTCCGTCGTGGTTCATAATGAACGTGCCAGACACGACGGTGTGGGTCTCGTTGGCCGTGTGCCAGTGCTTTGGGACGTGGAAGTTCTGCGGCACCTTAATCATGAGCTTGGTTGCGCCGGTTATCTGATCGACATGCAAGATCGTGATCTCCGGGGAACCAGCCCCAAGCTCCGGGTTGGCCCTGTCCCACTTCATGTCCTGAAAGTTCAGGTAAATCGCATGATCAGAAGCGGTGCTGTGTGATTGTCCCGTCTGAGCCGTTGCTGGACTAAGGGCGGCGATCACGGCCACGGCGGGAAGGAGAATTCTCATGACAGCCTCCACAAAGTGTTGGCAGGCGATCTCTACGCGAACAAGGACATGCTCACGGCAAGGCTAAGCCCCGCAGAGATATCTTACCACACACCGGGCGCTTCTAATCTACAAGCCGGTCTTGTTGACGTTCTGTGCGCCGATCCGGATGCTGTCCCTGGCCGTGATGGTGGCGTGGGCTGCCTACCTTCAGACGAGCCCACGCCGTTAAACCTTCCGATCACATCCCATGACGCGGAGCACTCAGCGAACAAGGGCAGGGTTAGCCGTTCTTATGCATGGGAAGGTTGATGAAGGCTGGCGAGTGTAGCTTAAGCACTTGAAGCAGCGTAGGATTTGGTTGTTGAGACTAATCCCTGCCACCAATTGCCCTGTGCCACACTCGCCATGCCGGACGATACACCTGCCACCTTCCCGTTTCCAGCCGTTGGCCGCAAGAAGATCACCGCTGCTTTCGACGGTGGGCGCCTG
>NZ_VOSK01000763.1 GCF_009296175.1 Microvirga tunisiensis
GATCAACCGCCTCAAGCAATTCCGCCGCATCGCCACACGCTACGAGAAGCGCGCCGCCAACTATCTCGCGATGGTCAACCTCGGCATGATCATGCTCTGGCTATAGCCCTTTGCAGACACGCCCTAGCTGCCCCAGCATAAGGTCCACCGCCTTCGGCGTGACCTTCAGCAGCTTGGCGCCGAGTGCCACCGTCACCAGAGGAGGTGACAGGAACAGGTCCACCAGGCCTGGCAGCTTCGAGTTGCTGCGGCACTCTTTGGTCACCCGGTTCATCAGCTCACGGGCGAGGATCAGCCGGTCCAAGTCCTTGTTGGCAATGGTCAGCGCCTCCTCGATCACGCTGCAGAAGCCCTCCAACTTTTCCCGGGCCCCTTCCCGACCCTGCGGCCGGAACTTCGACTGCTTGAACCCGGCCGCCAGCGGCAGCAGATGGGTGGTCAGACCTCGGGCCCGCAGGATCGACGCAGCCATCGTCAGTCCGAGCCATGGCTGGCGGGTGTAGAGGTTGAGGTCGAGCCAGGCATTTCCAGGCCACAGCCGCCGCCGCAATTGCCGGCCAATGGCTCGTGCGCTTGATCAGATCCAGCCACAGATCTTCGTTTTCGGCCTCGTCCTGATCCGGATCATAGACCAGGTGCGAGCGGCTCTTGCGCAGCGGGGTTTCGCCGGCGAGCACCTTGCTGGTGCGATCGAGCAGGGCATCGATCTCGGCAAAGTGGGCCTTCCAGGGATCGGCATCGTTGGCGTGCAGCGGATAGGCCTCGTCATCGTCGGGATCTGGACGCTTCACCTTGGACGGCCGCGACGCCTCGTCCGCGACACCTCCGATGCCCCGCAGGGCGGATAATCCGTCGATCGACAGCGGCCACGGGGCCTTGCGCGCCATGGCCGTTCGTCGGGACTTCAGCGCCGCGGCGGCCCGGGTGAGTTCATGGGTGGGGTGGCGCACGTCCATACCGGCATCGTGCAGCACCAAGTCACCGACATCGACCAGATGACCATCGAGGATCAGGGCGCGGACCGCTTCGGTCATGTCGCAGCGGGACTGCCAGCCGGCAGCGAGGCCAGAGGCGTCCAGGCGAGCATCAAACCGCAGAACGGCAATCGTGATCTGTTCGAGCCGAGCCGCGATGCTCTCCCACGGCAGGTCCGGCAGCGCGAGCGCGGCACGCTCGATATGCTCCTCGTCCCAATCCCGATGCAGTCATCGGGGCAGTTTGGGGGACGGTGGGCCTTAGGCTGACCGGATGACGAGGTCGGCAAGGGGCGGAATTCTCGGCTGATCCCCATTCAGGCCGAGCCGGTCGCCAAGATAGTCGAAGAACGACAG
>NZ_VOSK01000764.1 GCF_009296175.1 Microvirga tunisiensis
GGGCTTAGGCCCAACCGGATATAAGGTGATGCGGACGAACGGTTCGCATGAGCGCCATCGGGCTCAACCTCGGAGATCACGGCAGCACCTGCGACCAGCACTTGACTGACGTATCGGCCCATATAAGGGGGATTACCCGACGGCTGAAGGCGGGCTGGCACAGGGGCGATCGGCTGCTGTGCCTCGACTGGACGCTGTTGCGGCTGTTTCCGCCGCTGCGGGCGACCTGGGCACTCAAGGGCAGGCAGGCGGTTGTGCCGATCACCGGCCGCAATGCCAAGCGGGTGCTGTTTGGGGCGATCGACCTGGGAAGCGCGCGCCGGGTGGTGCTGATCCGCCAACGTGCCGGTCAGGCCGACGCTCAAGAGTTTCTGCGCGCGCTGCGGCGCCGCTACCGCGGCCCCGGCTGGCTCTGGCTGCTGAGCGACCGAGCGAGTGCCCACACCGCCCCGCAGACCCAGGCGCTGGCGGACCGGCTGCGCATTCGCTTCGTGTGGTTGCCGCGGCAGGCGCCGGAACTGAGCCCGATGGATCAGCTCTGGCGCGAGCTCAAGCGGCTCATCGCCGCCAACCGGCAGGCCGCATCCATCGATGCCCTGGCCGCCGATGCCGCAGCCTGGGTTCTGATGCTGACGCCGCAACAGGCGCGTCGCAAGGCCGGCATGGCATCCAAACACTTCTGGCTCAGAAAGCTGTTGCAGAACTTTTGGCGACCTACTTAGTGGGCCGCTTGTGGATGAGGCAACGCTCGCTGCACGTTTGGGTATAGATGCGAAGCAATCAGCCGATTGGATTACATTAAAGAGTCGATTTGCAGACTCAGCCCGATATACAGGCATCTTCGGAAATGCATGGCCACGTTGGTGGATGTTCAAGATTGCTACTATATGGAAAGCATTAAGTCCGAACGCTTCCCTCCAACGCCTTCAGGCTGAGGAACGAGTTGCAATCTTGAAGACAAAAACGAAGCTCCAGAAGCTTGTTGCAGTTCAGCCTTCCAATGAAAACCTAGACACTCGGTATTGGCACGTCTGTAGAGTATCTGATGTCCCTATTGCTCCTGCTGATGGTGTCCTTCTCGCTGTATTTCAACGAGAGTGGCATGACGGTGCATATGCATCTCTCAAGGCTGTCATGGAGCGGCAACATAAGGCGAAAGGGCTTGAGATTCATCCTTTTGAACGGGATCGGATCAATGACTTAGTCGGCCCTGAATAATGCGGCGGCACGCGGCTGGCGCTGGATTTCAGGCGACCTGAGAAGTATCCGATTGCGCGGATGAACTCATCAGGGCTGCCATGAGCCAAGCGATAAAAAGCCTGAGCCAG
>NZ_VOSK01000765.1 GCF_009296175.1 Microvirga tunisiensis
GAGAGAAAAGAGAAAACCCGGCCCATGAGACACCTGTCGCAGACGATGAGGTGCTCGATAAGGAATCACGACGGGTGTCGGTCAGGCAAGCGCGGCCGATCAGCCCAAAAATGTGGGTAATTGAAAGCCGCTCAAGGCCGCCTTACGAAGCGAGCCATGCTGTGTGAGTTGACGTCGTTAACGACGTCGTTGTTGACGTCGGCAAGGCGTGAACAATGCGGCAAGAAGTTCTGACAGGGGTGGAGCGCCGGCGACGGTGGTCGCGCGAGGACAAGCTCAGGATCCTGAGCGAAGTGAGTGTGAAGGGTGCGAGTGTTGCCGAGGTCGCCCGGCGCCATGATGTCACCCGGCAGCACCTCTACGAGTGGCGGCGGGAGCTGCGTCGCAAGCACCTGGCTGTGACGGGCCATCCGGCCCTGGTGCCGGTAGAGGTCCCCGATCATCCTGGTGCAGCGACGGCAATTCCTGCAGTTGGCCGCAACATCGATGACCAGCGCATCGAGATCGTCCTCTGCAACGGCCGCATCGTCAGGGCGAGCACCGGACTGTCCGATGCGGTGCTGATGCGTCTGATCCGCCTGGCGGAGGCAGCATGATCGGACCGGGGACAGCGTACGGGTCTATCTCGCCTGCGGGGTCACCGACATGCGCAATTATGTGGAGTGCCGGATTATGCGGAGTCCGCAGCAATCGAGGCAACTTCGTCATTTGTTTCCAAAAGATTAGAGCGATCGTCCCGCTTTCTTGCCCAGCACAATTGTTGTCGGCTCTCCAGGTTCGTTTGTCCTCGAGAGGAGACCACGTGTCACAGTCGAAGGAAGTTCTGCCGGAATGCGCGCAACTGATGAACCCAGGTGCCTTGCGGCCGTTTGTGGAGGCATTCACGAGCCAATTGCTGAGCCTGGGGCACACTCGCCTGACTGTGTCAGGCTACGACGCCTCGGCTCGTCACTTCGGACAATGACTGCAGAGCAAGAAGATTGCCGTCGCTGAGATTGACGACAGTGTCGTTCGCCATTTTGCTCGGCACCGATGCCGTTGCCCCGGCATCCGGCAAGCTGCTCGACTGTCTGTCAAATACGTAAACCGTGCTCGCCGGTTCGTTGGCTTCTTGGCGGAATGCGGGGCGGTGACACTGTCGGAACGGTATCGTCTTGGGAGCGCTGCCGGCGGGCTCCACTCTGATTGCCGTACGCATCCGAGGTGGGCCGCCTTGTAGGAATTGTCGGATTTGGCACTGACTGTCCTTATTGACGTCAAAAAGGACAGTGCGGCTATGGATCGAGTTGAGATTGTCGATACGGGTCGGCGTCGTCG
>NZ_VOSK01000766.1 GCF_009296175.1 Microvirga tunisiensis
CGTCCCACGGCGCCTGCGGCAGCGATGCCGCTCAACGAGGCCGTGCCGCCGCCAACCTGATCTTGGCCGTGCAGAAACGCGTCGAAGGCGATGCCCTGAGCCGCCAGCTCCTTGGGAAAGAGCGAGGCCCGCGTCAGGCCGGGCAACGTGTTGATCTCGAGAAAGATCACACGATCTGCCGTGACGATGAAATCGCTGCGCGAGTACCCGCTCGCACCGATGGCGGCATGCGCCGTCACCGCCGCCTCTTGCAAAGCAGCGTTGACCTGCTCGCCGAAGCTTGCGGGACAGATCTCACGGGTGGTGGGCGCCAGGTACTTGGCGGTGTAGTCGAAGGCCCCGTCCGCTGGGCGGATCTCCACCGGCGGCAGGGCGATCACAGCTCCGTCCTGCTCCAGCACGCCACAGGTGGCCTCGACACCGGCGATGAAGGGCTCGATGAGATAGGCCTCCTGCTGCGCCGCCTCGCCAAGCGTCCGCAGATCGTCAGGGCGTTCGACAAAGAGCAGGCCGTAACTCGATCCGTCGGCCACCGGCTTCGCCACAAGCTTGCCATAGGTGGCCAGAGCCGCCGCGGCGGTCTCAAGCGTGAGGGTGGGCGGTGTCGCAATGCCGGCTCTGGCCGCCGCCGCCTTGGCGGCCACCTTGTCGAAAGCCAGGCGGCTGGCGGCCGCGCCTGACCCGGTAAAGCGGATGCCGCGCGCTTCGCACCGGGCGGCCAGCTCCCCGCTTTCGGCCATGCCGCCGTGGAGCCCGAGCACCAGAAGCCGGTGCTCCTAGCGGGCACGGTCCAGCGCCACCTCAAGGCTGCCAATCGGCTCACCCGCCGCCCGCAGGTCGACCTCGAATGGCTGCGTGTGCCCCATCAGAATGTCGCGATCCGGTCTTGCTCCGCTTTTGTGGAGAGCGGTTTAGTAGCTATCGGGCCAGCCTTTCGAACTGAACCGGACTGACATAGTCGAGCGTCGAGTGGCGCCGGACTGGGTTGTAGAAGCCATCGATGTAACGACCAATCGCCTTCTTGGCCTCAGCTCGGGTCTGGAACACCGTGCGCCAGACCAACTCGGACTTCAAGGTCTTGAAGAACGTCTCGACCACCGAATTATCATAACAGTTTCCTTTCCCGGACATCGAGATCCGGATGCCGTGCTTTCGCAACTCGGCCTGATACTCGATCGAACAATATTGGACGGATTCAAACGGTCGTCGCAACACCCTGAAGGAGGAGGTTGCGATGAGCATTCGAAAGCGCCGGTCGGATCGGTCTGGACGAGCGCCGTTGCCGTCACCGGGTCGGCCCCCTGTGGCGGGACGT
>NZ_VOSK01000767.1 GCF_009296175.1 Microvirga tunisiensis
CCGGCGCGGGCGCAGCTCAGTATGGCGCGCCCCCTCGTGGCCCAGAAGAGCGCACCCTGCTCCCGTGCAATCGCGATCAGTTCGCCGGCCAGCCCTTCCGCGGGGACGAGGTCGCGCCGGAGCAAGTGGAAAAGGCTGGCGTGGAACAGCGCCCAGGCGAGCGTATTCGAGTGGGCAAGCATTCGCGCCTCGTCCAGGCCCTGGCGCACCGTTCGGGCCGCTTCGTCGGGGAACCCGAGATGGCCGAGCGCCATACCGGCGCCCATCAGAGCCCCGACCTTGGGGTTCTGGCCATACACATACGCCAGCGGCGTATCCCGCGTCGGGTCGTACGCGGTGAGTGCGCAACGCAGGTGCGGCAGGGCCAGATCGGCTCGGCCGCGCGCCAGCAGCGTAAACCCGACCAGCCGGTGACCGATCATCTCAAGCGCCCGGTCGGCGCCGCCCTCAGCCTGATCGAGAAACTGCACCGCGAGACCGATCGAGTTTGTCAGGCGGCCGTTCACGTGCTCGTAGACCCAATGGCCATACAGCACCGGGAAGAGCTTTGGAGTGGCATCGCCGAGTCGATCGCACAGCGCGCGCGCCCGCGCGAACAGGTCGCGGCATTCGTCTCCGCCATAACCGCTCGTGGCGACCAGCGCGCCCCCAAGCTCGATGCAGAGGTCAAGCTCCAGCTCATCACGCTCGCGCGTGTCAGGCAAGCTCGCGGCCAGCGCAAGCGCCCGGCGAAAATGCCTGGCCGCCTCCACCTCAGCCGAGCGCCGGCGGGCTCGGGTCCCGGCTTGGCGCCAGTACCCGATGGCGGGTGCCACGAGCCCCGCCTCGGTGATGTGACGAGCCAGCAGTTCCGGCTGGGTTTCAATGGTGTCCGGGAACTGCGCCTCCAGCACGGCAGCGATCCGAGCGTGCAGCTCCTTCCGTTTACTGCGCAGCAATGTGCCGTAGGCGGCGTCCTGCACCAGCGCATGCTTGAAGGCGTAAGCCGCCTGCGGCGGCACCCCACGTTGGAAGAGCAGCCCGGCTCCGACCAGCGGGTCCAGCGCAGTCTGCAACTCCACTGCGTTCCGCGGCGCGATGGCCGCCAGCAGCTCATAGGAGAACTCCCGGCCCACGGCGGCCCCGATCTGCGCGATCTCCTTCGCGGCCGGGCCGAGCCGGTCGAGCCTCGCCATGAGCAAGGCGTGCAGCGTAGCCGGGATGGCGAGCGCCGGCAGTGGGGCTGCGGACAAAGTGCCGATAGCACCATTGTCATGCGCGTCCGCTTCCAGCACCGCCTTCGTCAACTCCTCGACAAAGAG
>NZ_VOSK01000768.1 GCF_009296175.1 Microvirga tunisiensis
GGGACTGTCAGGAATTTTGTGCGTGAGGCCATAGTGATGGAGAGGAAAGGACCATCGTATGGCTATCGAGAAAGAACTTCTGGACCAGTTGCTTGCCGGGCGTGATCCGAACGAGGTGTTTGCAAAGGACGGGTTGCTGGACGACCTAAAGAAGGCGCTCTCAGAGCGGATTTTGAACGCCGAACTCGACGAGCACCTGGAGGACGAACGGGCCGAGGGTAGCATCAATCGCCGCAACGGCCATTCGCGTAAGTCGGTTCTGACCGGCACGTCGAAGATGACACTGACGATCCCACGGGACCGCGCAGGTACCTTCGACCCGAAGCTGATTGCCAAATACCAGAGGCGCTTCCCGGACTTCGACGACAAGATCGTGTCGATGTATGCGCGCGGCATGACGGTGCGCGAGATCCGTGGCCATCTGGAGGAGCTTTACGGGATCGAGGTCTCGCCGGACCTGATCTCGGCGGTCACCGACGCGGTGCTGGAGGAGGTGACAGAATGGCAAAACCGGCCGTTGGACGCCGTCTACCCGCTCGTCTTCTTCGATGCGATCCGCGTCAAAATCCGGGATGAAGGCTTCGTGCGCAACAAGGCCATCTATGTTGCGCTCGGCGTCCTGCCGGACGGCACCAAGGAGATCCTCGGCCTCTGGATCGAGCAGACCGAAGGCGCCAAGTTCTGGCTCAGGGTCATGAACGACCTGAAGAACCGCGGCGGCGGTGACATTCTGATCGCTGTGGTCGATGGCCTGAAGGGTTTTCCCGAGGCGATCCATGCTGTGTTCCCGGAAACGGTCGTCCAGACCTGCATTGTGCATCTGATCCGCCATTCGCTCGAGTTCGTGTCGTGGAAGGACCGCAAGCCGGTCGTGCCGGCGCTCCGGGCGATCTACCGGGCGAAGGACGCCGAGGCCGGCCTGAAGGCGCTCGACGACTTTGAGGCGGGCTTTTGGGGCAAGAAGTATCCGGCGATTGCTCAGAGCTGGCGGCGCAACTGGGACCATGTTGTGCCCTTCTTCGCCTTCCCCGAAAGCGTGCGCCGGATCATCTACACGACGAATGCGATCGAGGCGCTCAACTCCAAGCTGCGGCGTGCCGTACGCACCAGGGGCCACTTCCCGAGTGACGATGCGGCCATGAAGCTGCTATATCTGGTGTTGAACCACGCTGCCGCGGACTGGAAACGGCCGCCGCGCGAATGGCTCGAGGCCAAGACCCAGTTCGCCGTCGTCTTCGGTGAGCGGTTCGTCAGTCAGTGACGAAAACAGGCCGCCGCACAAAATATCCGGCAGTCCC
>NZ_VOSK01000076.1 GCF_009296175.1 Microvirga tunisiensis
ATGCGTTTGCCCGGCAAATGCGGCTCCATCCGATCCCACTGGTGATCTTTCAACATCAGACGAACTCCGCTCACCCAAGCCTCCGCGCCCAAAAGGAGCTTGAATCAGATTTGCGAGTCCGTCGAAAGCCTGAATGTCAACGCGCTCTAATGGCTGATCGTCTCTACAACGTGCTGTTCCTCTGCACGGGCAACACCGCCCGCTCGGCCCTGGCCGAGGGCATCCTGCGCAAGGATGGTGCCGGCCGCTTCAACGCATTTTCGGCAGGGAGCCAGCCGAAGGGCGTCGTCAATCCGTTCGCGATCAAGGTGTTGGGGAGCTTCGACTAACCGACGGACGGCTTCCGCTCCAAGAGTTGGGACCAGTTCGCCCGGCCGGACGCGCCCGTGATGGACTTCATCTTCACCGTCTGTGACAGCGCGGGCGAGGCCTGCCCGGTCTGGCCGGGCCATCCGGCTTCCGCCCACTGGGGCATCGAGGATCCCGCAGCAATCCAAGGTCCGGACATCGAGAAGGAAAAGGCGTTCGTCCAAGCCTTCAAGTACCTGAAGGACCGGATCTCCGCCTTCCTGGCCCTGCCCATGGCAAGCCTCGACGAGATCGCCCTCACCCATCACCTGAAGGAGATTGGGCGCCTTGAGGGCGCGCCGCCCGCGACTGTCCTTCCCTTCGACCGCCGCCAGGCCTGAGGTTCCTCATGGACGTCATCATCTACCACAACCCGGATTGCGGCACGTCCCGCAACACGCTGGCCATGATCCGCAACGCCGGGATCGAGCCGCACGTGATCGAGTACCTGAAGACGCCGCCGACCCGACTCCTGCTGCGCCAGCTCATCGACCGGATGGGCATCGCGGTCCGCGACGTCATCCGCGAGAAGGGCACGCCCTACCATGAGCTCGGCCTCGATGATCCGATGACCGACGACCAGCTCTTCGACACGATGCTGGCGCACCCGATCCTGATCAACCGTCCGATCGTCGTCACGCCGAAGGGCGTGCGCCTGTGCCGGCCGTCCGAGGCCGTCCTCGATCTCCTGCCGCCACAGCAGGGCGAGTTCGTCAAGGAAGACGGCGAGTGCGTGGTGGACGAGCACGGACGCCGCGTGACCACCGCCTGAAGGATTCAGTATGTCCATTTTCGAACGCTATCTGACTCTCTGGGTCGCGCTGTGCATCGTGGCCGGGATCGCCCTTGGCCACCTCTTCCCCGGGTTTTTTCAGTCCGTGGGTGCCCTGGAGGTCGCCAAGGTCAACCTGCCTGTAGCGGCCCTGATCTGGCTCATGATCATCCCGATGCTGATCAAGATCGACTTCGCCTCGCTGGGACGGGTGCGCAAGCACTGGCGCGGCATCGGCGTGACCCTCTTCGTCAACTGGGCCGTCAAGCCGTTCTCGATGGCGGCGCTCGGCTGGCTTTTCGTCGGATACGTGTTCAAGCCGTACTTGCCAGCAGACCAGATCAACTCCTACATCGCGGGCCTCATCATCCTGGCGGCCGCGCCCTGCACGGCGATGGTGTTCGTGTGGAGCCGCCTGACCAAGGGCGAGCCGCACTTCACCCTCAGCCAGGTGGCGCTCAACGACGTCATCATGGTGGTGGCCTTCGCGCCCATCGTCGGCCTGCTGCTCGGCCTGTCCGCGATCACCGTGCCGTGGGACACGCTCCTGCTCTCGGACGTGCTCTACATCTTCATCCCGGTGATCCTCGCCCAGTTTCTGCGTGGACGCCTGCTGGCGAATGGCGGTGAGGCATCCCTCACCGGTTTACTGCGGATCCTCCAGCCGCTGTCGCTAGTGTCCCTCCTGGCCACCCTCGTGCTGCTGTTCGGCTTTCAGGGCGAGCAGATCCTCGCGCAGCCCCTGATCATCGCCATGCTGGCGGTGCCGATCCTGATCCAGGTCTACTTCAACTCGGGTCTGGCCTACCTGCTCAACCGGGTCGCGGGCGAGCAGCACTGCGTCGCCGGCCCCTCGGCCCTGATCGGTGCATCGAACTTCTTCGAGCTCGTGGTGGCCGCCGCCATCAGCCTGTTCGGCTTCAACTCCGGAGCGGCTTTCTCGACCGTCGTCGGCGTGTTGATCGAGGTGCCTGTGATGCTGTCCGTCGTGTGGATCGTGAACCGCAGTCAGGGCTGGTATGAGCGCGGCGCCAAGCGGTCAGCTCCCTCGATACGGAGGGTTCCAGCCGATGAGTGATCGTCCCAACATCGACTTCTCCGTCCTGGATGTTCCGGACCACAGCAAGCTGGAGCCAAGGCGTGTGTCCACGCGCCCTCCTGCTCTACAGGCCCCTGAGGGAATGCTCCTATAGCCCCTTCCTGACATTCGAGGCCGAACGGCTCCTCAGGGATTTCGGGGCCGATACCTGCGTTTTCGATCCGCACGGCCTGCAGCTGCCGGACGCTACCGCCAGTGACCACTCCAAGGTGCAGGAGTTGCTGGAGCTGTCGGGGATGTCGAGTAACTTTTGATGAGGAGCCGCGGCTTAGAAACCGCTGCATGACCAAACCTCTCAGCTACAAACGCCACCGGTTATCACCCCAGATTATCGCCCATGCAGTCCGGCTTTACTTCAGATTCCCGCTGAGCCTGCGATTGGTTGAGGAGATTTTGCTCGATCGCAGCATCGTCGCGTCCTATGAAACGATCCGCCGCTGGTGCAACAAACTCGGTCCGGAGTACGCCCGCGGCCTTCGTCGCAAACAGCCATGTTCGACTGACATCTGGCACCTCGATGAGGTAGTCATCCGCATCTCTGGCAAAAAAGCACTGGTTGTAGCGGACTGTTGAGCAGAACGGCTTTTCTTGCAGGTTGCGACTATCAAACACGCCCGGTTCAGGCTAAGCACGCCCCAGCTCCAGCAATTCCCCTCCCGATGCGATAGTTTCCGATGAGCAAAGTGCTTCGGTATCTCTCTTGGGCCAAACGCCTTATTCCCGATCTGACTCATATCAGTCGTCTGGAGCAGCTTCGCGTTTGCGCTGGAATCTTATTGAGACGGCTTGGGTGATCTTGAACTGTGCCGGAGCCTAGCCGGCTATACGGTCCTATCCATGACGGCCGATCTTTCAACTGCACCCAAGCCGTCTCAGTAACGGGCATTATGACGGTCGGATTCGTCGGAGCAGGCTTTCTCGGCTCTCCTGGGAATCTGCCTCTCCTGAGTGCGCCTTTGGGAGCTTCCGCCATCATTCTATTTGCTCTGCCGGCGAGCCCGTTGGCACAACCATGGTCCATTCTCGGCGGGAACGTGGTGTCGGCGGCCATCGGGGTGACATGCGCCAAATGCCTGGGAGATCCGCTCATGGCGGCCATGCTCGCGGGGACTGTCTCAGTGGCCGTGATGTTCGTTCTCCGGTGCCTGCACCCTCCGGGCGGAGCTCTGGCGCTGATGGCTGTTCTTGGCGGACCGGCGATCAAGGCTGCCGGGTATGGGTTTGTCCTTTGGCCTGTCGCGCCCGAGTCATTGATCCTGCTGGTGATGGGAGTTCTGTTCAACAATTTAACCGGTCGACGCTATCCGCATCTGACCAAGCCCACCTCGTCCAATCATCACAAAACGACGGACCCTGCACCCTTGCAACGAGTCGGGTTCAGGAGTGACGATCTGGATGCGATCCTGCGCGAAAACGATGAAGTCGTTGACGTGAGTCGCGACAGCCTTGAGGCCTTGTTCAGGAAGGTCGAGGTGCAGGCATATCATCGCCGATTTGGGCGAGTCGTGTGCGCAGATATCATGTCTCGCGACATTGTATCCGTTACAGCCGAAACGCCACTGCGTGTGGCGTGGGGGCTTCTTCGTCAGCACAGTGTGAAAGCCTTACCGGTTGTCTCCGACAATCACCACGTCGTTGGGATAATCACCCAAGCCGATCTCATCAAGCACAGTGACTGGGATGCCAATCGAGGCCTTCGGATCGGCATCCGTCAAATGGCCCGTCGGGTGATCCGGATCGAACGAGGACAAGCAGGCTCCGTGGGACAGGTCATGACGGCTCCCGTCCCAACAGCCCGGCAAGATGTGGCTGTCGCCCAACTCGTTCCACTGATGGCCGACGCTGGGTTGGAGCAAATTCCAATTGTGAATGACGATGACCAGCTCGTTGGCATCGTGGCGCAGTCAGATCTTATCGCGGGGCTGTTCCGATCTCAGTTGGCAACGGCATCGGGTTCACCCGAGCGTGGACGAGCGACCTTGTCTGTTGTAAAGTAACAACGGCTTATCGGTGATGTTCTTGGATCCGCCCGCACTCGTGGACTGAAGCAGGGTGCCTGTTTTGCCTGCCCTCGGCCATACCGGAGAGGACATTGGCGCTCTCACTATGGCAAGCCGAGTCCAGATCGTGTGGTAGGCCCGCAAACGGCATTGGTGCGGGCTCGGTTGCCCGGCCCGGGCGGGGTTTCTTCCCCCCGGTTCCGGGCGACTAACCCGTTAGGCTTAAGGACCCCCAAGGTCGATCAGGACTGGCACCCGCTTCGCGGGAGCTCTTGTGTTGCCGCCAGAGAAACTTGACGCCATGATGCTCGCCTCGGCTCCATGCCACACGTGCATTAACACGCAGGTTGAGGCTGGGGATCTCCAACACGAACTCCTTTGGTAGAGCGACAGCCGTTGGCAACCTGATCCGAACACCGCCGGCGGATATGTTTTCGACAGTACAGGTCACGGTCGGCGATTGCTTTGGAAGCACAATATTGGCACTGAAATCTGACGAGCGTCTGCAATGCCAGCGGCGTTCATCCTCTCTCATCATTGTGCTCTAACGCCTCCAGGTGAGTCGGTGCCTGACAACCGCCGATCCATGGGAGCGATGATAACCGCGAAAAGAATGGCGCCGCCGGAGACCCCTGCTGTCGGTGCGCGAACGATACGCCTGTAGAAGTTCTCAGGAATGTCCGACGAGATGGCGTGACGAATGTGGTGGAACGCGGCAGCAGCCAAGCCGATCAAGGTGCCATGATTAGCGCACCGTGAGAAACTCCAATTCTGCCCCGGTCCCAACTCCGTTTTCATGCGGTCCGACGTTCCTCAAACTCACTATCCTTTGGGTCCCCGAAGGCCGGCGTGGAAGACTGATTCAGATGAGCTCTGAGAACGTCCGAGGGAATGAACGTGATGGCCCGGCGTGGATCAATCGGGACCTCGACCCCTGTTTTCGGGTTCCGCCCCACCCGCTCTGCCTTGTCGCGCACATGGAAGGTGCCGAACCCCGACAGTTTCACACTCTCACCTGCGGCAAGACTATCGCAAATCTCTCCCACAACCTGTGAGACCATCTCCGCGGCCTCAGTTCGCGAGAGATCGATCTTTTGACAAACGGCATCAATGAGGTCTGTCCGGATCACATTCTTGCGCGCCATTACCGCAGCCTAGACTGGCCAAAGAAATGGGCTGCCGTTGCCAGCAGCCCCAAGTTGGGGAGGAAACCCTCTTTGCAGAGGAGCGACACCGCATGTGCACAAGGGAGTCAGCGGGTCGCGAACGCTCCTTATCGCCAGACGCTTTTATTTGAAATCCCATGTCAGCAATGTAATCGATTACGAAATTATATTTTTTCAAATGGAAATAATTTGTGACGGGGAAGACACAGAGTGCAGGCGTCTTCTGCAGCCTTCATGGCTATTCTCGCGTGCTGAATCCCGTTCTCTGCTCTTGCACCTGAGTGGGACGCCATCTTGCGAAAGTTCAGTCGCACCATCCTCCCGCACCGCCTTCTTCCAAAGACAGAATGCGCCCGCGCAATTCGGCTCTGTCACGACTTGCTCATCCTTTCGTTTGCGACAATCGACCTAAAAGAGCACGAGATGACTGTCTGTGATCCTTAGACAGCAAAAACGATCTCCATCCAGGAATGAATAGAGAAAATCCAACTCTTGAACCCAGGTTCATTGCCACGCTAAAACCGTTCGCAGACTGAGGGTCTTCTCTTGGTTCGTCGGAAGCCCGTGTGTGGCGTTGATGTCGGCGCTTCTTCTGAGAACTGAGCTCGATTCGTGCAGCACGGAATTGACCAGGATCGATCGCCGGAGCGACGACGCTGCGTTGCAGGCGGCCTAGTGCATCGACAGCCTTCAGGAACGAATGCACCATGAGGAAAGTTGTTGCTGCCAAGTTGCACGGCATCCACGTGACCGAGGCAAACTTGAACTATCACGGCTCGATCACCTTGGATCCGGAACACTGTGAAGAGGCGGGGATCTTTCCACTAGAGTTCGTGGAGATCTGGAACAAGAGCTCCGGCGCCCGGATCTCGACGTATGTCATTCTCGGGGAGCGCGGATCGCGGTGTTGCATCTTGAATGGCGCGGCGGCACGAACCTGCCAACCTGGGGATCCAGTGATCATCTGCAACTCGATCTATATTCCTGAGGGGCAAATCACCGCGATGGCTCCGAGAATCTTGACCTTCGACCGCGACAATCACGTCAGTGAACGTCTGAGCTATCAGGTGCGGCTCGATGAAACAGGACGCTATCAATTTTCGATTCTCGATGAGCAAGGTGTCAGGCAGCCGATCCCCCTTTTCACGGGCGTTGGGTAATCTCGCCCTCGCCGCTTGTGAGCGGATCACCGATGACTGAAGGAGCAGCGCGGCTCGTGCGCCCCAATCCCCACATCATCTTCGACCAGGCGACCTTCGCTCACGGTGAGCGCGTTGTTTTCGACGGCTTCTCGCTTTCGCTGCAAGAGCGGCGCATTGGGCTCATCGGATCCAACGGCTCGGGCAAGAGCTCGCTGCTTCGGCTGGCCCACGGATTAGCTCTGCCGGCGGGCGGTATCGTCACAACACTTGGCCTGAACACAGGTACACACAGGAAGCAGATCCCGTCTCAGGTCGGCTTTCTGTTTCAGAACCCTGATCGCCAAATCATCTTTCCAACGGTGGGTGAGGAGATTGCATTCGGCTTCCAGGAGCGAGGGGACACACGACGTGAAGCTATGCATCAGGCTCTGGTTTGGCTCAGCCGGTTCGGTCGAACAGACTGGTTTGAGCGAGTGGTGCACGATCTGTCGGAGGGGCAGAAGCAACTGGTCTGCCTGATCTCTGTCCTCGCCCTTGAGCCAAGTCTCATTTTGCTGGACGAGCCCTTCGCCAGCTTGGATCTCTCGACCCGGCTCGCCTTTGCGGACCAGCTACAGGCTCTCGATCAGCCAATCGTCATGGCCAGCCATGATCTCGACTTCCTGGCACCGTTCGATCGGGTCGTGTGGTTGGAGCAAGGACGGGTTCGAGCCGATGGACCTCCGCGGGACGTCTTGGAGGCCTACAGAGCGGAGGCGCATCGGGGGATGAGGGAGCTCGTATGATTGCGGGATACCTCGCCGGCCCCACGTGGTTGCACCGCGTTCCAGCTGGCCTGAAGCTTGCAGCCGTCACGGTCTTGAGCTTTCTCGTCCTGCCGGTGACGGATTGGCGGGTGCTCGGAGCGGGACTGGTCCTGGTGCTGCTGATCTACGCCAGCCTTGGGCGCGAGGCCTTGCAGCGCTTGGCCTTGCTCAGGCCCTTGATCCCATTTCTGCTTGTGATCGCGCTGCTCCAGGGCTGGCTGGAGACGTGGCCTGCGGCCGCGGCCTCGACCACACGCATCCTCCTGATGGTGCTGGTCGCAAGCCTCGTGACCTTCACCACGACCATGCAGAGCATGATCGACGCCCTGGCTCCGGTTCTGGCACCGCTCAGACGGCTTGGGTTCAATCCCCGCGTGCCCGCCCTCGGCATCGCCCTGGTGCTCCGCTTCGTTCCGGTTCTGCTGTCCGCGTGGCAGCAGCGCGAGGAGGCCTGGCGCGCCCGCACCGGCCGCCGCGCCTCGATCAGACTCATTCCCTCCTTCATCGCCGAGGCGCTTCGCATGGCTGACCAAGTGGCCGAAGCCCTCGACGCGCGCGGCTTCAACACCCGTCCCTCCGCTCCACATCCTCCAGGAGACAAGCTATGACCACCCGTGAGTTCGTTCGCGTTGCACTGTTTGCAGCGATCATTGCCGCCCTCGCGCTTCTGCCCAAGATCGACCTTCCCTTTGCGGCTGGCGTCCCCGTGACCGCTCAGACCCTCGGCGTGATGCTGGCCGGCGTTCTTCTCGGCCCTCGCTCTGGGGCCGCGGCCGTTGTGCTCTTTCTCGCGGTCGTGGCGCTTGGGGGCCCGCTCCTGGCCGGCGGACGCGGTGGGCTCGGGGTCTTCTTTGGCCCGACGGTCGGTTTCCTGCTGGGCTGGGTTCCTGGTGTGATTGTGACCGGGCTGGTCTTTCGTGCGCTGCCCAGGCTGCCCGCTGGCATCTCTGCCGCCGCAGCGTCAATCCTGGGCGGAGTTGGTGTCATTTATGCATGCGGAATTGCAGGTCTTGTCCTCATGACCGGAATGCCGCTGGCGAAAGCGGCCCTGGCAAGCCTCACCTTCCTGCCCGGCGACCTTCTGAAGGCCATTGCAACGGGCGCGGTTGTGGCGGGCATGCCGGCGTCCATGCGCGTGAGAGCATCTGTCCCGCAGCCATGAACGTGACCGCGGCCATTGCGGAGCACGCCCGGGCAGCCCCGGATCGCCTCGCGCTGATCGTTGAGGACGATGCGCTGACGTACGCGCAGCTGGAGGAAGTCGTCTCCCGCCTGGCCGCATCGCTGCACCAGGAGCCTCTGGGCGGGATTGCCCTTCATCTGCCCAACGGTCTGCCTCTCGCGCTGCTGAGTCTGGCTGCGGCCCGGGCGGGTCGCGAAGCCCAGATCCTAGATCCGGACTGGCCTGCGGAGATGACGCAGAGGGTTCTCGCCAGTCTGCGCCCTGCCCGCGTGTTCACCTCCACCCCAAGTGTCGCGGGTGATCAGGTTGTTCTCATTGATCGATCGGCTTCACTCCAAACGCTCAGTGCGTCTCTGGCTCCTCCATGTCACGGAGCGGTCCCAAAGACCGATCCCAGCACAGCCTTCTATGTCGGTTTTACGTCCGGATCGACCGGGGAGCCCAAAGGATACCGCCGCTCGCATCGCTCCTGGCTGGAGAGCTTCACGGGCGATGCCATCGAGTTCGGTCTTGGTCCCACCGATATTGTCGCCGCCCCCGGGACGCTCACCCACTCCCTGTTTCTCTATGCCTTCATGAATGGCCTGCATGCCGGGGCAACAGTCATCCTGAGCCGTCGTTTCAAGCCGACGCAGGTGCTGCACCTCATCACCCAGTACGGGGCGACGGTGCTCTACGGTGTGCCAACGCAGCTCACTCTGGTGATCGAGGCGGCTGAGGAGGGGCAGCAAGAGCCATTGTCGTCCCTGCGCTGGATCCTGAGCTCGGGCGCCAAGTGGTTTTCCGAGGCCCTGCCGCGCCTTAAAGCCTTTGCTCCCAATGCCCGCTTTGCCGAGTTCTATGGAGCGTCCGAATTGAGCTTCGTGACAGTGGCAAAGGATAGCGAACCTGTGCCTGTGACGTCGGTTGGGCGGGCCTTTCCGGGGGTGACCATTACCATCCGCGATGAGGCTGGGTGTGTCCTGCCGGTGAGCCAGCCTGGACGAGTTTTCGTCGAAAGCCCCCTGGTATTTATGAACTACGCCTATGGCGGGACTGGCGGCTGTTGGCGCGCGGGCTCGGCGGTTTCGGTGGGTGATGTCGGTTTCCTCGACGCAGGCGGCTTTCTGCATCTGGTCGGCCGCGCCAACCGAATGATCGTCTCGTCTGGCAAGAACGTCTATCCGGAGGAAATCGAGCGGGTCTTCGAACAGCATCCGGGCATTGCTGCCGTGGCTGTGCTCAGCATGCCCGATGCCCAGCGGGGCGAGCGGATCGTTGCGATGCTCGCTCTGCGCGATCAGAGCGTCAGTCGCTCCGCTCTCATCGCTTATGGCCGCCGGGCTTTGCCGCTGTTCAAGGTGCCGCGGGTCTATGGGGTCGTTAGCGACTGGCCACTGACGCGCTCCGGCAAGACGGATCATGAAGCCTTGCGCGAAGCATGGCCTCAGGGCCGCTACAAGGCTCTGCGATGAGCCGCGCGTTCCTGATTGCAGCTCGGCGCATCGCTGTCGTCCCATGCGGGGGTGCATTTGCGGGCTTTGAGGCGCACGAACTGGCAGCAGGTCCCATCCGGGCGGTGCTCGACGACGTCGGCGTCTCGGCTGCACAGGTCGACGAGGTCATTCTGGGCAACGCTCTGTATGGCGGCGGAAACCCAGCCCGCCTTGCCGCGCTCGCCGCCGGCTTGTCCGAAGCGATCCCCGCCATGACGCTCGACACCCAATGCTGCGCAGGCTTGGATGCGATCCTGGCAGCGGCGACCCGTATTCAAGCGGGCGAGGCAAACCTCATCGTGGCGGGGGGTGTGGAGAGCTACAGTCGCGCGCCCATGCGGATCAGGCCTCCGAAAGGTGCTGACGACGAGCCCCAATCGTACGACCGCCCTCCCTTCACGCCGTGGTCTGATCAGGATCCGGACATGATTCCGGCGGCAGCCGCCTTAGCGGAAGAACTCGCGATCCGGCGTGCCGATCAGGAAGCATTCGCCGTGGCGAGCCACGCCAAAGCCCTGAGCGCGCAGCACGTGGGCGAGATTGTGCCGCTCGGGGGTGTCACGCAGGATGCCTTCCCACGCAAGCTGACACCGGCTCTCTGTCGTCGGTTGCCAGTGCTGGCCGGCGACAGGGTGCATGGAGTGACCGCAGCGACCGTGGCCGTCGAGGCCGACAGCGCCGCCATTGTTCTTGTGGCCTCCGCGTCCATCGCTCAGCACGTGGATCGCACGGTTTTGGAAGTGCTCGGGGGAGCCAGGGTGGGCGGTGATCCAGTCCGGCCCGGCCTTGCGCTGATCCCGGCGGCCCGTAGGCTGCTTGACCGCCAAGAGGCCACGGTCTCTGAGCTGTCGCGTGTGGAAATTATGGAAGCTTTCGCCGTACAGGCGATGGCTGGGATCGCAGCCTTGGGTCTCGACGCAAGCCGCGTCAACTGTGGCGGCGGCGCCCTTGCGAGGGGGCACCCCATTGGCGCTTCAGGCGCAATCCTGGCCGTTCGATTGTGGCATGAGATGGCGCAGTCGAGGGTTGGTGGCTTCGGACTTGCAGCAATTGCGGCTGCTGGAGGGCTGGGAAGCGCACTTCTCCTTCACTCTTCCGGAGATTGCATGGGTGAACCTTTGCGCGTCAAGCAAGCGTCGGATCTCGGCCAGTTCCTGCATCAGCCGCTTGGTCCGACTCAATGGCATCAGGTGGGACAGGATATCATCAACGCCTTTGCGGCGCTGACCAACGATTTGCAATGGATTCATGTCGATTCGTCTCGCGCCGCTCATGAATTAATCAGTGGGCGAACGATCGTTCCGGGTCACCTGCTCCTCGCCCTCCTGCCGTCCTTGATCCGGGAGACCTATCTCGTCACGGAGGTCCAGAGCGGCTGGCTTGCAGCCCTGCGGTATGTGCGATTCCGGCAGGCCATCGCATGCGACGCGCCGTTCCGACTGTGTGGGCGTCTTCTGGACGTGAGTCAGCGAGGGTTGACAACGTTTGTTGAGATGCAGTGCGAGCTGGTGTTGCTCGACCGAACTGTTGCCTTGGAGGCCAACCGCGTTGATGCATTCCGGAGCTGAAAGATCACAGTCAACAAGCCGCTCAAACGCCCTGCGAACACAACTCGTTGATATCGCCCATAGCAACGAGCGCCAGCTTCTGATGGCCCTGATCCCTCAGGAGGCCGGCTGCTCGCCACGCTCGCAACCCGCTGCGGCAGCAGAGCACGATTCGGCGCGAATGTGAGATATCCCGGCTTCGTTCCACGATCGTGTCCACGGTCGCGCGGCGGGCCTGCGGAAACGGAGAGACCAACACCTCATCAAGGCTTCTGAGCTCAAAAACAGTATCTTCGGCGTTGACATCCGATGGCGCGATAAACGGCGGTGCGAAACCAGTCGCCTCTGGTGCATCCAGGAACGAAAACCCGCCAAACTCCAGTTTTTTCAGATCAACCGAAACCAGCCGCCCGAGGGGTGACGGATCCAGGCCCAGAATCAGGGCCAACACCATCTGCGCCTGCAAGCCACCAAGCACGCCAACGTCCGAGCCCAGGACCCCGAGCGTGGCGCAGTTCCCAAGATTCTGAGGAATATCCGGAAACACGGAGCGGTAGCTCGGAGCACTGGCACAGAAAGCACCAACATAGCCCTTCAAACCCACACAGGACGCACTGACCAAGGGTTTGCCCGCTGCCTTGCAGGCATCGCTCAGAATGTACGTGACCGCGATGCTATCGGCGGCGTCCACGATGACATCTGCGCCTCTCACGAGATCCTTGGCCGCGGCGGGACCAAGGGAGATGGCACGCGCGTCAACAACCACAGACGGGTTAAGGGCTTCGAGAGCCTTCCGAGCAGCCTCGACTTTCCGCTGGCCAATGTCGGTCGTGCGATAGAGCGGCTGTCGGTGCAGGTTGCTCTCGTCAACGCGGTCATGATCCACAATCATAATGCGCCCGATACCCGCCGCCGCGAGGTATTGCAGGACGGGACACCCAAGACCGCCGGCCCCGACCACCAGCACCGATGATGAAGCAAGCGCGGCTTGACCAGCCTCACCCACCTCCGGGAGCACGATCTGCCGTGCATAGCGTGTAGTCATCCCATAATCCTCGTCAACGCGATCCAACGGTGGGTTTGTTGCTCCGGGTCCGGGTGCCGGAGAATGTCCGTCACCACCGCCACACTGTCAGCGCCAGCATCCAGAACCACTGGGATGCGGTCGATGGTCAGACCACCGATCGCAACGAGCGGAATCTCTCCAATGAGCTGCTTCCATTCCGTGATGCGGCTCAAGCCCTGTGGAGCCCAAGGCATCTGCTTCAGGACTGTCGGAAAGATCGGTCCCAGAGCCACGTAGTCCGGAGCAGCCGAGAGCGCCTGATCGAGTTCGCTGTGATCATGCGTACTCACACCCAGCAGCATGCCAGCCTTTCGAATGGCAGCTAGATCCGCACCGGCGAGATCTTCCTGTCCGAGGTGAACGAAGGTGCAGCCTTCCGCAATGGCAAGCTTCCAGTAGTCGTTGACCACAAGTTGAGCACCGTGCTGCTCGCAGCAGATCCTCGCCTCTCGAATCTGACGTGCGATTGCGGCATCGGACTCATTCTTGATGCGAAGTTGAACGAGTTTCACACCGAGCGGCACCAGGCGCCGCACCCAAGCCGCGTTATCGACAATGAGATAGAAGGGATCAAGCACGAGCGTCATGCCAGCAACGCCCTGCCGATCACCGGAGTTGACGGGCGCGCCATCTCCCGTGGCTCCATCGGAATGGAGCGTCGGGCCAGCCGTCCCGCTTCAACCGCCAGGGCGAAAGCCTTGGCCATCCCGACCGGATCACCGGCCTTGGCAACCGCGGTAGTTAGAAGAACCGCATCGAACCCAAGCTCCATCGCTGCCGCAGCGTGTGAGGGTAGGCCAAGCCCAGCGTCGACCACAAGCGGCACATCGGGAAAGTGAGCCCGGAGCATCTTCAATCCAAAGACATTGTTGAGACCTCTCCCTGAGCCGATCGGTGCACCCCAAGGCATCAGAACCCGACAACCCGCCGCCAGCAGGTGTTCGGCCACAACAAGGTCCTCCGTCGTATACGGAAAGACCTGGAAGGCTTCTTCGGTCAGAATGCGCGCAGCTTCGACCAAGCCGAAGACGTCCGGCTGGAGCGTGTCCTCCTCGCCGATCACCTCGAGTTTGATCCACGGCGTACCAAAGACCTCCCGGGCCATATGGGCCGTTGTGACCGCCTCCTTGACCGTGCGGCATCCAGCCGTATTGGGCAGAACGCGTGTGCCGAGATCACGGATGATCGACCAAAAAGCCTGTCCGGCCAGATTGCCACTCGCCTCGCGCCGGAGTGAGACGGTTACCACCTCTGCACCCGCGGCTTGGACCGCCGCTGCCAGGATGGCCGGTGATGGATATTGTGCGGTTCCCAGCATCAAGGGTGACGCAAGCTCGACATCATAAAACATCATGCCCTACCCTCCTTGCATCGGCGCGAGGACCTCGAGACGATCGCCGTCGTTCAGCTCGATGGCCGATCGCTGGGATGCGGGCACGAATCGTTCATTGACGGCCGTGGCCACAACGGCATCGCCGAAGTCGAGCTCACACAGAGCGCGCGCCAGGAGCCGCTCCTCAATCTCACGCTCCTCACCATTCAGGATAATCCTCATGCGTCATCTCCAAAGTCGCTCTAGGGTAGAGTACTGCATCGGCGACCCGGGTCGCGAAGGCAGGAGCGAGCAAAAATCCGTGACGGTACAGGCCGTTGAAGTAGATCGTTCGGCCGCAGTCCCGGATCGCGGGCAGATTGTCAGGAAAGGCGGGCCTGACATCGGCTCCAAACTCGATAATCTCGGCCTCGCCGAAGGCCGGGTGAACAGAATACGCTCCATTGAGGAGTTCAACCGCTGAGCGTGCCGTAACGCGACCTCGATCTGAGCTCTCGATCATCGTTGCTCCAATCATGAAGAGCCCATTCTCGCGCGGCACGATGTAGAGGGGGATGCGCGGATGAAGCAGGCGGACAGGGCGTTGGAGGGAGATCTCCTGTGTTTTGACGAGCAGCATCTCACCCTTGACGCCGCGCAAGTCCGGAAGATCCCCCTGCGCGGCAAAGCCGCGACAGTCGATGGTGCGGTCGACATCACGATCCTCGGTGGTAGCCTCGGTACCAAATCGTAGAGAGACACCAAGCTCTACAAGACGTGCAGCGAGTGCTGTCAGCGCGCTGCGGGGGTCGAGGTGCGCTTCGTCCGCGAAAAACAGGCCTTTGTAGAATCGTCCTTTCAGATCAGGCTCGATCTCCGCAATCTGATCGCCGTCGATCCAGTCAAAGCGTTCCGTTCTGCGAGCAAAGTGAGTGAGTTCGCCCACGTCGCGTGGCTGTGCGATCACCAATGTACCTTTGCGTGTGGTCCCTGGAAATCGCCTCAGCCACCAGTCGATGGCACGATGACCCAATTCCGCCACGGCAGGATCTGAGCTCTCACGTTCACACCAGGGTGCGAGCATACCGCCCGCGCACCAGGAACAAGCGGCCGCACCGAGGTATGGGCCACGGTCAAGGACCTCGACCATGGCGCCTCGCTCGGCTAATTCCAGTGCCGCTGTCAGGCCAGCGACACCGGCGCCAATGACACGGATGTGCATTGCGCTACTCCGAGGCTGGGACATACAGCTGACCGCCACTGGCCAAGAACTCGTGGCTTTTGGTGCGCAGGCCGGCCAGGTGCTCCTGAGCCTCAGGGCTCATTGCCGCCACCTCCGCCCGCAAATCCTGGGTGATCTTCATCGAGCAGAATTTCGGACCGCACATGGAGCAGAAATGCGCCACCTTGTGCGCGTCCTTCGGCAGGGTCTCATCGTGATAGGCGCGCGCCGTATCCGGATCCAGCGAAAGGTTGAACTGATCCTGCCAGCGGAAGTCGAACCGGGCGCGAGACAGGGCATCGTCCCGCACCTGCGCCGCCGGGTGGCCCTTTGCCAGATCAGCGGCATGAGCGGCGATCTTGTAGGTGATCACCCCCGTCTTCACATCGTCCCGGTTCGGTAGCCCGAGGTGCTCCTTGGGCGTCACGTAGCAGAGCATCGCCGTGCCAAACCAGCCGATCATGGCGGCGCCAATGCCGGATGTGATGTGGTCATATCCGGGTGCGATGTCCGTGGTGAGCGGACCAAGGGTGTAGAAGGGCGCTTCTCCGCATTCACGGAGTTGCTTGTCCATGTTCACCTTGATCTTGTGCATCGGCACATGGCCGGGCCCCTCGATCATGACCTGACAGCCCTTGCCCCAAGCCACCTTGGTGAGTTCGCCGAGGGTATCGAGTTCCGCGAACTGGGCGGCGTCATTCGCATCGGCGATGGATCCGGGGCGCAGGCCGTCGCCCAGAGAGAATGAGACGTCATAGGCCCGCAGGATGTCGCAGATCTCATCGAAGCGCTCGTAGAGGAAGCTCTCCTTGTGATGCGCCAGGCACCAGCGCGCCATGATCGAGCCACCGCGGGAGACGATGCCAGTGACGCGGTTGGCTGTGAGCGGCACATAGGGCAGCCGCACACCCGCATGGATGGTGAAATAGTCGACGCCCTGTTCGGCCTGCTCGATGAGCGTGTCCTTGAAGACCTCCCAGTCGAGTTTGACCGGATCGCCACCGACCTTTTCCAGCGCCTGATAGATCGGCACTGTGCCGATCGGCACCGGCGCGTTGCGCAGGATCCAGGAGCGGATGTTGTGAATGTTGCGCCCCCGTGGAGAGATCCATCACCGTGTCGGCGCCCCAGCGGATTGCCCAGACGAGCTTTTCCACCTCATCGGCTGCGGTCGAGACCACGGCAGAGTTGCCAATATTGGCATTGATCTTGACCAGGAAGTTGCGCCCAATTGCCATGGGCTCCAGTTCCGGGTGATTGATGTTAGCCGGGATGATAGCGCGGCCTCGAGCCACCTCCTGGCGCACGAACTCCGGCGTGATGAAGGGCGGGATGGTGGTCCCGAAGCTCTCACCATCGGCAATCCTCTCCTCCGCCTCGGCCAGCATGGCCTCGCGGCAGAGGTTCTCGCGGTGCGCGACGTAGATCATCTCCTCTGTGATGATCCCGGCCCGGGCGAACTCGTATTGAGTCACGAGCTGACTGGAGGCGGCACGGCGCACGACACGCTCGGCCGGACATGGTGCCACAAGCGCGTCGACCGAAACATTCCCATTGTCCTCAGGTTTCACGGGTCGCGGCTCGCCCGCCACATAATTCCGCGCCGCGATCCAGGGTTCGCGCACAAGTGGAAGACCTTTGGCGAGGTCAATGACCGCATCCGTCTCGGTATAGGGACCAGAGGGGTCGTAAACGCGGACCGGTGCCTCATTGGGATCCGTCAGAACAATCTCGCGGAAAGGCACCCGGATATCGGGTCTGCTATCAGGTGCCGCATAGGCCTTGCGCGAGCCCTGAATGGGACCGGTGGTGACGGATTGGGGAGCACCCTTAGGCGCATCGACATGAACAGTCACTGGATCTCTCCTCTTTGACAAAGGGAGATCCGGGCAAGCGAGCTGAGGGATCGCGTGTCGCTCGGTAGTTCCAGTCCCTCCGCCGGTATGACCCGGATCAGGTTCAAGGGTCACGGCGGATCAGCCGACTCTCAGCCCCTCACAGGGCTCCCCTCGGAACGGATGCGATCCTCGTGGACGTGGTCTCGGCTGTCAAGAGCTGAACAGATTCGTTCTTGCAAAAGGAGAACCAAGGAATTATCACGGCAGCATCTCCTTGGGGTGCCCGCTCGGGCTGAGAGGTCGTCTCGATCAACCCATCGAACCTGATCCGGATTATGCCGGCGGAGGGATGGCGAGTACACCGGCGTTCGGATCGGATGCTTTTAGTTTTCGAGAAGTGGCCAGGCATCTGCTCAGCCACCTTCGCGGTCAGCGCACGCGCGTCCATGCGATCACCAATGCTGCGGCGCGAACCTTTACGTTTAACTATTTGCTGGACGCAGGCGGCATTCGCTCTCTGATCCCCGCGCTGCTCGCCGATCTCGGCAGGCTCGACAGCAAGCGTCGTGCGGCGGTCGCGAAGGCTATTGCGGCTGCTCGCGCGCACGCCAAGCCCTGGATCCTCAATTCCGACTTTGTTGAAGCCTCCCCGCCCCGCCTGGAATCTGCTAGCTCCGGCCTTACGGGCAGGTCGCATGTCCTGCGCTCCGACGCAGGCGAGCTTTCGGCTCTCGCGGGAGCGGACGCAACACCTGAAACCGTGCAGGCCTTCGCGAAGGCTCACGGTACGATCGCGGCCTTGATTGGCGCGGTGGGCTGGATGACGGATCGCGTCCCCATCATTCGCGTCGAGAACAGTCATCCGCTGATGACCCGAGTGACTGCCACGGGATGCCCCGGAACCATCCTCGGCGCAGCACTTGGCTCCCTGCATGGCAGCCACCTGAAACCCCGGCTACGGCATAGGGCGGATCAGGGTCTGATATCGCGGAGTGTTCTGGCATGACCGCCATTGCCGTCACGATCGCGGGCTCGGATTCAGGCGGTGGCGCCGGCATCCAGGCGGACCTCAAGACCTTCTCGGCCCTCGGCGTCTATGGTGCGAGCGTGATCACCGCGCTCACAGCCCAGAACACGATCGGCGTTCAGAGCATTCACGATGTTCCTCCTCAGTTCGTCACACAGCAGATCGACAGCGTCTTCTCTGATCTCACCGTCAACGCGGTGAAGGTCGGCATGCTGTCACAACCCGCTGTCGTCGAAGAGGTGGCGGAAGGGCTTGCGCGTTACAGCGCAGCGCGGGTCGTACTCGATCCCGTGATGGTGGCGGCAAGTGGCGATTGCTTGCTCGTGCCGAGGGCCATTGACGCGCTGCGCCGCGTGTTGCTCCCCATGGCGCTGCTCGTCACGCCAAATCTTCCGGAGGCTGCGGCGCTCCTCGACGAGCCGTTGGCTCAGGACGAGCAGACCATGTGCCGTCAGGCCAAGCGCATCCTGGCACTTGGCCCCAAGGCCGTTCTCCTGAAAGGCGGCCACGGCACGGGACTGGAGAGCACCGACATTCTCATCGATCAGCAGGGCATATGGCGCTTTGCGGCGTCTCGCATCGACACGCGCAATACGCATGGCACCGGCTGCACCCTGTCCTCGGCCATTGTAGCCGGGCTCGCCAAAGGCTTGTCGCTCCCCGACGCGATTGCTGCCAGCAAGCGCTTCATCACTGCCGCCATTGGTGCTTCCGATCAACTCCATGTCGGGCGCGGGCACGGACCCGTGCATCACTTCCATGCCACTTGGTCCTAAGCACTCACGCCGTGCGGCGCTAGGCGCCGGAGTCTCGGTTCTCGCGACACCCACTGTTACTCGCACGCGAACCCTCCGCCAGGGCGCGTTCCCCTCTAAACGTCAGGAAGATCTCATTGACTGCGCAAGTCATTCGGGTCTCGTTGGCGAACCTGCGCCTGACGGGGGCTGCTGGCCAGAGCCGCTCCGGTTGGGAGACATCCGACGGCGGAGACCTCGAGACCACATCGGCTTGCGTGCCGACGCATTTGAAGTGGATGGATCTGCAAACGCGCGACTCTCCTAAGCGCTCACCCGATCCGCTTCTGCCCGGCGTAAACGACAGCATACATCCATGTGGCAATGGGAATGCATTCGATCACACGCCGCCCCAGAATCGCCATGGCTTTTCAGCCGGAGGGATCAAGACGCCTAGCCTGCCCAAGCATCGAAGCCGAGGGTGTATTGAAGTTGCGGCTGGTTTTGAGCAGTGCCTTTTGGTCCGCCGATCAACCAGTGCTCGACTTCTGGCGCAAACCGCGCCAGAAGGAAAACCCTTCGTGACCTGAAGTGAGCCATGACCGCGATCCTGAAAGAACTCGGCACACGCACCTTGAACATGGGTGTCCTGAACGTCACGCCGGACTCGTTCTCAGATGGAGGTCTGTTTAGCGATCAAGCCACTGCCGTCAGCCATGCCCGCGAGATGGAGAAGGCCGGCGCTGACATCATCGATGTCGGCGGAGAGTCCACGCGCCCGGGCCATACGCCCGTGGGAGCCGAGGAGGAGCAGCGGCGGGTTTTGCCGGTGATTCAGGCTCTTGCTCCTGTCTTGACGGTGCCGATCTCCATCGACACCTATCGAGCGGCAACGGCCCAGGCGGCCCTCGCGGCGGGAGCGAGGATCGTCAACGACATCTGGGGGTTTCAGCGCGATCCCGGCATGCCGGCCGTCGTGGCGGAGCACGGTGCTTTCGCGATCGTGATGCACAACCGCGCCCAGCTCGATGCTTCGCTCGACATCATGGCCGACCTGCTGCGCTTCTTCGAGCGGTCCCTGACCCTCGCCCACCAAGCCGGCATCCCGGACGCCCACCTGATCCTGGATCCCGGCATTGGCTTCGGCAAGACCGCCGACCAGAACCTGGAGGCCCTCCGCCGCCTGCCGGAGCTGAAGGCACTGGGCTTCCCCATGCTCGTGGGAGCCTCCCGCAAATCGGTCCTGAGCCGCTTTTACGATCCCCAGGTCCCGCCACGAGACCGGCTCTTTGGCACCTTGGGGGCGCATCTGGCTGCTGTGAGCCGAGGAGCCGACATTGTACGTGTTCACGACGTCAGGGCGCACGTCGAGGCCTGCCGCGTGGCTGACATCGTGCTGAGGACCCTGCCGTGAGCGACACGATCACGCTGTCCCGTCTGGCACTGTATGCCCATCATGGCGTTCACGCCGAAGAGGCCCGTTTGGGGCAGCGCTTCTATGTCAGCCTGACCTGCTCGCTCGACCTGAAACCGGCCGGGCAGGCTGATGATTATCGGCAGACCGTCTGCTATGCGAGCCTCGCCAAGCTCGTTCATGAGATCGGCACAATGCGTCGCTTCGAGACCATTGAGGGCCTGGCCGAGGTGATCGCCACCAGCGTGCTCGACGGCTTCCCGCCAGTGGCGTCCGTGGCAGTCCGGGTCGAGAAGCCCCAGGCGCCGGTCCCGTTCATCCTCGACGGTGTTGCGGTCGAGATCAGGCGGTCGCGCAATGGCTAGGGTCACGCTCAGCCTCGGCAGCAATCTCGGCGACAAGCGCGGCGCCATTGCCAAGGCCTTGTCCGCTCTCGACGCGGGTGGGGCACGGATTCTCACCCGCTCCGCCGACTACCGCACGGAGCCGTGGGGCCGGTTGCTCAGGACTGGTTCGTGAATGCCTGCGCTGTCGCTGAGACCGAGCTTGCGCCGCATGACCTCCTGGCCCTGTGCCTTCAGGTGGAACGGGACCTCGGACGGGTCCGGGACGTCAAGTGGGGTCCACGGGTGATCGACATCGATCTTCTCACCTACGAGGATCTGGAGGTGAACACCCCCAGCCTGGCACTGCCCCATCCCTATCTCGCGGAGCGCGCCTTTGTTCTGGTGCCGCTGGCTGAGATCGCACCTGAGCTGAAGCTGGGTCGGAAAACCATTGCAGACATCCTCGCTACCATGAACTGCAGGGGCATCACGAAGCTGGCTTAGCTGAATGCAGGGCTGTTGCCGCCAGTTCCAATCGCAGGCCAATCTCATGATCCGTGTCACCTCATCAAGGCGAGGAGCTTGGCGCGAATATGCTCGACTGTCTTCTGTCCGGTGCGGGAGAGCGGCTTGCCGTCGAGTTCCGTCGCGTGCGTCACGAGCACGACAGAGTTGGTCAGAAACACGGCATCGGCTTGAAAGAGGCTGTCCCTCGACAGGCTCACCTCCTGAGGGATCAGTCTAAGTTCGGGGGCCACAACATCGAGCACAAGGGCACGGGTGATTCCAGGCAACACTCCATTGTCGAGGGACGGGGTCAGCAGGCTCTCTCCCTGGAGGACGAAAATGTTTCCCGCACTGGTGCAGGCCAAATGCCCGCCCGTTTCCAAGAGGAGCGCGTCGTCCGCACCCTGATCCAGCGCCTCCTGCAGGGCGAGGACGTGATCGAGATAGGCAAGCGTTTTGTATCGTGATGTGGGAGAATGAGGATTGCGTCGGATCCGCGCCGTTGCCAAGCGCACCTCCGCAGCCGTCGGATTGGGGGACCACGGTCCGGACGCGCTCGCAAAGATGGTGGGCTGTGGAGAGGCAGGAGGACGCAGGCCGCGTGGCCCCGCCCCACGGGTCAGCGTCAGGCGAATGATGCCGCCATCGGGGAGAGCGGCAGTCAGATCGTCAACCGGCCGTCGCAGAGACGCCCGGTCGACCGGGATGTTCAAGGCAGCCGCTCCGGCAAGAAGACGATCGAGATGGGCGTCGAGGATGAAGGCTCGGCCATTAGCGACAACGAGCGTCTCGAACAAGCCGTCGCCCAGCAGAAGCCCCCGGTCACGCAAGTCGAAACCGGCTCGCGGATCGTCCGAGATCACTCCATCAAACCACAGCACAGCGACCCTCCCCGGCTTGCGCAGCGAGATCGAGGAAGTTGGACAAGAGCGCGTGTCCCTGCTCGGTCAGGATGGACTCCGGATGAAACTGCACGCCAAAGGTGGGGTGGCGTCGATGCTGCAGGGCCATGACTTCGCCGTCTTCAGAGCGCGCGGTCACCGCCAACTCCGTCGAGTTCCGATCCTCCTCGACAATCAGTGAATGATAACGCCCCGCCTGCAATGGATTGGGCATGCCGTTGAAGATGCCCTGACCGTTATGCCGGATGGCAGAGGAGCGCCCATGCATGGGGTGGCGTGCCCGCGTGACCCGCCATCCGAAGATCTGCCCGATGCATTGATGACCAAGGCAAATCCCCAGAATCGGGAGCGATCCCGAGAGATGCCGGACGATCTCGCAGGACACGCCGGCTTCTAACGGGGAGCATGGCCCCGGCGAGAGCACGACGGCTTTCGGCGATAAAGCGCGGATCGTGCCAAGATCGATCGCATCGTTGCGGACCACCTGCACCGTCTCGCCCAGCTCGGAGAAGTACCGCGCGACGTTGAAGACAAAGGAGTCGTAGTTGTCGATGATCAGAATCATTCCGGTCATTTATGCTTCAAAGGCCGCAAATAGGCGCTGGGCCTTCGCCAAGGTTTCCTGGTACTCGGCCTGCGGGTCGGAGAGCGCCGTGATCCCACCGCCCGCGTGAAACACCGCTGATCCGTCTTTCAGCATCACGGTCCGGATCGCGATGTTCATATCAGTTGTCCCGTCGAAGCCAAAGTAGCCGATGGAGCCACAATAGACCTGCCGGGCGCAGCGTTCGATCTGCGTGATGATCTCCATGGCGCGGATCTTTGGCGCACCCGTGATCGACCCGCCCGGGAAGCAGGCTGCTATTACGTCGGTTGCCGTTGCGCCTCGATGGAGTTGACCCTCGACGGCTGAGACGAGATGGTGAACGGCCGCATAGCTTTCCAAGTCACAGAGCACCGGCGTGCGCACGGTGTGTGGCCTGCACACCCGCGACAGGTCGTTGCGCAGCAGATCGACAATCATCAGGTTTTCGGCCCGATCCTTCTCAGAACACAGCAGTGCCTCCGCCAGGTTTTGGTCACGTTGCTGATCAGAGGAGCGAGAAGCTGTGCCTTTGATCGGGCGTGTTTCGACACAGCCCCGGTCGACCTTCACAAACCGCTCGGGGGAACTCGAGGCGATCGTCATCTCGTCGAAGTCGAGAAAGGCGCCAAAGGTTGCAGGATTCACCCGCCGCAGCTGGCGGTAGAAGGCAAGCGCATCGAAGTCATTGGAAATATGAGCGATAAAGCGCTGCGCAATGTTCGCCTGAAAAATGTCTCCGGCCAGGATCGACTCGATCACAGCCTTAACCGCCTCCCCGTAGCCGCTGGCCGAAAAGTTTGATGTCCATCGGCTCGCGAGCTTGCAGTCACGGAGCGGGCACGGCCCATGGCTGAGAAGCCCCCGAAAGTACTGGGCGCGCGCTATAGCCCGCTTCTGACGTCTGTCTGGATCCTGCTCGGGCCAGCCGGTTGAAACAAGCCACGCGTCGCCGCTCCGGTGATCAAAGCTCGCGACAACATCGTAGAATGCGAGCACGGCCTCCGGGCAGGGGTAATCGGCCGGCGCCGGTGTGAGCCTCTCGAAGGTATGCCGAAAATCATAGGCCAGATACCCTGCCGCACCCCCTTGGAAGGGCGGCAGGCTGTCTACCCTCGATTGGCAGTACCGATCTAACAGGCAGCGTAGGGCGGACAGCGGAGATTGTGGTAAGGGGTCGCCGTTCCAAAAGGCTCGCCCACCCCGCACGACAAACCGGCCGAACGGGTCCGCGGCGACGAAGGAGTAGCGCCCGAGCCCAGGATGGCGCAGGGCGCTGTCCAGAAACAGCACATCGGGCAAGTGCGACAGTGTCTGCACGCAGGTGAAAGCGTCAAGGCTGCCAAGATGTTCAAGATGGGTTGGGTGTCGCATGCCATCGGCCGTCGATAATCAGATCAAGGTGGGGGTTCTTGGGCTGCTTACCTCATGCAACAAGCGGTGGGGGAAAGCGACTGGGCGCGAAACCGAGGCCGATACAGTAATCGGTCACGTTTGCACCGGCATGCGAATCCGCTCATCCCGCTGGCGCAGCCAGGACATCACCGGGATGCTCAAGACCACCATCCAGGCTTTGCCGAGGATCTGCGGCAACAGGAATTCCAGGCTGCCAAATGCCAGGGCCAGGAAGACGATGCTGTCGATCACGAGGCCGACGACGCTGCTTGCCACCACAGCCAGGACCAGCCCCCGCTGCTGCAATGGTGTGTAGACGGCCTGGTCCGCCAGTTCGGACAGCAGGAAGGCCGCGGTCGAGGCGAGCACGAGCGTGGGCGGGGCAAAAACTGCCGAGAGGATGGCCCCGAGACCAATCGCCGCTAAGGCCCAGGACCGCCCCAGGCGCCGCTGAACGAGATCGCGCAGCACCAGTGCCAGACCGACGATGAGTACACCGCTCGGAGCGGCCAAGCCTGGGGCGACGGGGATCAAGCAAGGGCCCCCTGGAACACAGACAGTTCCTAGGTTGCTGACGAGCCAATTGGCGGCTGGGATACAGCCGGTAAAGCCCGCAAAGGCCGCAAGACCTTCGATGGTGCGGCGTGCCTCAAGATTCATGTTTATCCTCTCTCGGGATCTTATTTCGATTGTCGCGCGACTGTCAGTTTCGAGCCTCAGGAGGACTGCTTTTCCTGGTATTTCCGGCAAGCTTCAATCCAGAAGTCTGGGTCCTCGTATGGGGTTGGATCCTCAACTCCAGAGAGGTGGAACGCCTCGCGCCGCTCGACGCACGTACCGCAGCGCCCACAATGACGCTCGCCGCCCTGATAGCAGGACCAGGTTTCCGCAAAGGGCACGCCGCGCCTTGCGCCTTCGCGCACGATGTCGGCTTTGCTCTGCCGCACGAATGGTGTGTAGAGGGCGATATTCGCTAGCCCCTCCAAAGCACGGCGCTGCATGGTCTCGAACGCCTCAACGAAGCCCGGGCGGCAATCCGGATAGATGAAGTGGTCGCCGCCATGGACGGCCGCCGCTACGGCCTCGGCCTGCTCGGCGGCAGCGATGCCGAAAGCAATCGCGAGCATGATGGCGTTGCGGTTCGGCACCACGGTGATCCGCATGGTGTCTTCCGTATAGTGACCCTCCGGCACCAATTCGCTGCTGGTCAGCGCCGATCTGGTCAGGAGGCGTCCGACGGCCGATATGTCGATGATGTCATGCGGTACGCCGAGGCGGTCGGCGCAGGCTCGCGCGGAGTCGAGCTCCTTTTTATGACGCTGGCCGTAGTCGAAGGACACGAGACGCGTGAGGGTTCGCTCAGCCGCGACTTCGTGCGCGAGCGTGACGGAATCAAGTCCGCCGGAACAGATGACGAGGGTCTTCACCAGGGCTCCTTGTTTTGACCGGGTAGGCTGCGACCGGATCGACCCACAGGCCGATGATTGTGCGGTAGACGGATGAGGAAACGAGAAGCATCGTTGATGGCCGTTGGTGCATAATTGAGAGGTGGGCCGCATGCACCCCTTAGCCCTGGGGTTCAGACGAGGCGCTGGGATACTGGCATGCCAAGGCTGGTCATGATGTTGATGACCTTGCAGCCGACCGCAGCTTCG
>NZ_VOSK01000769.1 GCF_009296175.1 Microvirga tunisiensis
GGTGTTCAAGCTGGTGATGGCGGCCGCAAGAAGCTGGCGGAGGTTGATGGGCGAAAACCAGTTGCCCAAGGTGATCGCCGGTGTCAGGTTTAAGGACGGCACCGAGATCATTCCGATGCCGACAAACAGCGCCGCCTGATCGGCCCCATCACCTAAATTCCGTCATAGCTCGGACGTGTGAAGGTCTGGACGCACGAGAGAGCAGCGCGCAGGGCTCAGATGAGTCAGCCGACTAAGGAGCCAGCAAACCCCATCTACATCCTTGCGGCCATCACCCTTGGCATTCCGGCTTTGCTGTTGATCCCGCTGATCGGGATGAACCCCGGAGTCCAGGAAGGGACCTTGACGACTGTTCTAGGCTTTCTTCTGCTCTCTGCCTTTGTCACGGCAGTGGTGTTCGAGATCAAGAGGCTCGCTGATCAACCCTCCGACGCCGATCACCACTAACGGTGTGAGGATGGCGCTACGCAATCAGGCGAGAAGAGAGCGCGCGGGCAGTTAGACCTACTCCTCCATCCAACCAGAGGCAGGTCGCTTACGGCACTGCGTTGGCGGAAGCGGCTTTGATGTCGTGCGGCTTCACCACCCGCTCGGCTCCGGTCATCGTCTTGATGAGGTACGCGGAGGTGCGTTCATCTCGGGCGGGAAGAATGCGGGTGACACAATAGGTCCGACTCTCTCCCTGACCATGGGGCGACTGAAGACGGACAAGCTGACCGATCTGGAATGTAGGCTGCATGGGCTCTTCCTCAAAGCCAGGGCAGGATTGCCATCGCGTCGCAACCCGACGCACAGCAATCCTATTTACTCTGAAAGTTTCAGCGAGCAAAGATTTCGCAGGTCATCAATTCGGGCTTTGATCTTGATCAATTAAGAAGTTTAGAACAGCAAAGCTATTGTCTCACAGTCAAGTTCAGGGCCGAGGTAATACCTCTGCAAGGCGCTGACTTATACAAAAGAGTATTCGTCTTTGTCGGGTTTCAGACAGACAGGGGCATCCAATTTCAGTATTTCCCAGCACGCCTTCAGCAACCATCCATCGGCGGGTGACGCCAACCAACTGAACTCTCATCCAGGGGTGTTCAGGAGCCGCAGCCTGGTCAATGTGTGCCGACGTAAAATAGTTTAGGGATGAACCGTTTCTTGAGAATGGGCATGGGCTGAGCCTAACCGATCGTATTCACCTGCGCTGGTTGCGATGACCTGACTTGCGGCTTGGGCGAGCCAATCTGTTGCGCCTTTTTCATCGCGGCGAGGTTTGGAACGTCGGAACGCGTTGGCGGAGAAGACATG
>NZ_VOSK01000770.1 GCF_009296175.1 Microvirga tunisiensis
TATCCTGACCAGTACTCCGAGCGGCATCTGCGCACACTCCAGCGGCGTCTGAAAATCTGGCGCCGGGATGCGGCATGGGCCATGGTGTTCGGGTCATCGGATCAAGGCTCGGTGCCCGCAGAGCCCTGAGGCTTGCCGGGAGCATGAAGATGAGGCAACGACCATCCGTGTCGGGAGCATTCTTCGGTGAGGCAATACGTCCCGCAAGAGAGCGGATTGAGAGGAAACGCCTCATGGCACCTGCTGCGGATGAAGATTGGTCCGTGGGCCAGATTATTGTCGTGCCCCATGCGTGGCGAGACGACAGCCTGTGGAAGGACATCCAAGCAGAAACACACGAGCGGATCGGGGCGAACCTGCAAGCGATTTATGCTGGATTGCTCCAGCAACCGCTATCTCCTCCGCTGTTGAAGCTGGCCCGTGAGATCGAGATGCGCTTGGAAACACCGCAGCATGTTGGTTGAAGGGTCGTCGCTGCGGGATGAACTGCTCGCCGCTCTCCCGAGCCTCCGCGCCTTTGCCATCTCTTTCACCAACAACCGCGACCGGGCTGACGATCTGGTGCAGGAGACGATCCTGCGAGCTTGGGCCAACATCGACAAGTTCGAACCCGGCACGAACCTCAATGCATGGCTGTTTACGATCCTGCGCAACCTCTTCCACTCGGATTATCGCAAGCGCAAGCATGAAGTCGAGGATGCGGATGGGGCCTATGCTGCACGGCTCAAGACGCACCCGGATCAGCAGAGCCATCTCGACTTCGAGGATTTCCGCACGGCTCTGGCGACACTCCTCAGAGACCAACGCGAGGTGCTGCTTCTGGTCGGAGCACAGGGGATGTCCTATGAAGAAGCCGCTGAGGTATGCAATGTGCCAATCGGTACTATCAGGAGTCGCGTGAACCGGGCTCGATCCAAGCTGGCGTCACTCTTGGACCTCACCAGTGAGGCGGAATTCGGACCTGACAGCGTGACCAAGGCGGCGCTGGCAGGGAAGTAGGCGGTGGCTCTTACATCACTAATGGTCAAGCTCACCTGTTCAGGTTAGATTCGAGACTGCTGGCCGAAGACTGATCAGATGACTCAACACCTCAACAGCAGACCGCTTGTCCTTGTCTTGGAGAGCTATGACGGAATTTAGGTGATGGGGCCGATCAGGCGGCGCTGTTTGTCGGCATCGGAATGATCTCGGTGCCGTCCTTAAACCTGACACCGGCGATCACCTTGGGCAACTGGTTTTCGCCCATCAACCTCCGCCAGCTTCTTGCGGCCGCCATCACCAGCTTGAACACC
>NZ_VOSK01000771.1 GCF_009296175.1 Microvirga tunisiensis
GAACAAGAGCATCCGGGAGTGGACCGAGCTGCTGGCCGGCGACGAGGTGCTGGCCACGGCCATCCTCGACCGCCTGCTGCACCGAGCGCATGTTCTCAACATCAAGGGGCGCAGCTATCGCCTGCGGGATCTGGAGGAGGCTCTCCAGCGGGCTCACGCTTGAGCCGTCGTAAAACTGGATGTCGCCTTATCTCGTAAATCTCGGTGTCGCTTGACAGCTGTAAGTTCAACCGTCCCAGGGCGGGCCGGATAGGTTCAGAAGGCGATGGGACGGGGACAAGGACCGAAATACGGATTGCAGATCCAATCAGTTTTGATGCGCCCGAAGGGGTGCGTCAAAACTGAAGTATTGAGCCCTCCAACTTTTTGGGACCCTTGAGCCCTGTCCGAGGGCTCCTCACTGGGGGATCCGTCTGGATCGTCCTGGGAGAATCCGTCCAACTTCAGGGACCATCTTCCGTCGCTTCTGGGAGGCTCTTCGGGTCCTGGATGGGGCTTCGTCGGTCCATCCGATTGGGCCGTCCTCCTGGGCCTTCTTTCTGGCTCCATGAGGCATCCTGAGCACCAGGCGCCGTCGTGGAGCTCCGTCCTTGCTGGGATCTGCTTCTTCGTCCTTCTGGGAAGCCTTTTGGACAGCTTCGTGGGACTGTCCTGGGCCGCTGCAGGCCTCCAGGGAAAGCCGTCCTCGAGGGCAGGGGACTTCCCCTCTCCGATCTGTGGGATTTAGGCCGCCACCCAAAATAAGGCGCCGCCGCTCAATCCCATACGCAGCTTGGATTTCCGGGCCTCTGACGGGCTTCTTGGCTGTCTGGCCAGATCTTGGCCCAGAACACCGTCCTTGGGCCTCCTGGGCCTTCCTAGCGGCTTCGCCCATGAATCTCCGGCCGATCGCGTCTTCCGATCAGGCAGATCTGACGTCGTCCTCTTTGGGAAACCCTTGATTTCGGGCCTTCTGGCGGCCGTCTGGTGCCGTCCTGGCCCGATGGAGCCTCGCCGGCGTCTAAGGCGCTCCTGGGGCTTCCTATGGGCTCTGGCAGGCTGGGCAGGCGCCGGCCGATATAGAGATGGGCGCTGCTGATCGGCTTCAGGCTGCCTCAAGAGGGTACGGATACAGCTTCGAATCCACAGCCAAGCTAGGTTCGCAAAACCTTCATTATGGGTAATAGGGGCAAAACCGTTGGCGATCACGCTAAGGAGCAGCGGTCGCTGACCAGATCTGCCAGGCGCGGGACGGCTGGCGCATCAGCAATTCCCAGTCTATCGCCAAGATAGCTCCAGAATGACACT
>NZ_VOSK01000772.1 GCF_009296175.1 Microvirga tunisiensis
GCCTGGCTGAGCTGGTTGCGCATCTCCTCGAGCTTCTTCTTGAGATCGGCCGCGGTGCCGAGCTTGTCCTTCTCGGCCTTCCAGCGCGCCGTGATGGAAGCCGACTGCTCCTCCAGGTCCGCGAGCTCCTTGGTGAGGCGCTCGAGGCGGTCCTTGGACGCGGTGTCCGTCTCCTTCTTCAAGGCCTCCTGCTCGATCTTGAGGCGCACGATCTCGCGGTCGATGTTGTCGAGCTCTTCCGGCTTCGAATCGACCTGCATGCGCAGGCGCGACGACGCCTCGTCGACGAGGTCGATCGCCTTGTCCGGCAAAAAGCGGTCGGTGATGTAGCGGTTCGAAAGCGTTGCGGCCGCAACCAGCGCCGAGTCTGTGATGCGCACGCCGTGATGCTGCTCGTACTTTTCTTTAAGTCCGCGCAGGATCGACACGGTGTCCTCCACCGTGGGCTCGCTCACGAAGACCGGCTGGAACCTACGGGCCAGGGCCGCGTCCTTCTCCACGTGCTTGCGGTACTCGTCGAGGGTCGTCGCGCCGACGCAGTGCAGCTCGCCGCGGGCGAGCGCGGGCTTCAACAGGTTCGAGGCATCCATCGCGCCGTCGGCCTTGCCGGCGCCCACCAGCGTGTGCATTTCGTCGATGAACAGGATGATGCCGCCCTCGGCCGACGTCACTTCGCTGAGCACGGCCTTCAACCGCTCCTCGAACTCGCCGCGATATTTCGCGCCGGCGATCAGCGCGCCCATGTCGAGGGCGAGCAGCTGCTTGTCCTTCAAGCTCTCCGGCACGTCGCCGTTGACGATGCGCAGCGCCAGGCCTTCGACGATGGCGGTCTTGCCGACGCCGGGCTCGCCGATGAGCACCGGGTTGTTCTTGGTGCGGCGCGAGAGAACCTGGATCGTGCGGCGGATTTCCTCGTCGCGGCCGATCACCGGATCGAGCTTGCCGTCACGCGCGGCTTCCGTGAGATCGCGCGCATATTTCTTCAGCGCGTCATAGGCGTTCTCCGCCGTCGCGTTGTCGGCGGTGCGGCCCTTGCGCAAGGCATTGATGGCGGTGTTCAGCCCCTGGGCGGTTACGCCGGCCTGGGCCAGAATCTTTCCGGCCTCCGTGTCCTTTTCGACGGCGAGCGCCAGCAGCATCCGCTCGACGGTGACGAAGGAATCGCCCGCCTTCTCGGCCGCCTTTTCGGCGGTGTCGAAGAAGCGCATCAGCTCGCGCGTGGCCTGCGGCTGCGAGGCCGAGCCGGAGACTTTCGGCTGCTTGGCGAGCCATTGCTCGACGG
>NZ_VOSK01000773.1 GCF_009296175.1 Microvirga tunisiensis
TGAGGTGGCTCGGTTTGGTTGAACAGCGTTTTCGGTTCGCTAAGTGGAGCGTCTGCCGGGGTTACGCTGCCGCGCGTTGCGGAAGCGGGTTGAAGTAGGCCTGATCGGGCGTGCTCCGGTCAAGGCTCGAATGAGGCCTCCGGCTATTGTAAAAGGTCAGATAGCGGCCAATCGAAGCGCGGGCCTCGGATACGCTGTCATAGGCTTTCAGATACACCTCCTCGTATTTGATGCTGCGCCACAGCCGCTCGACAAACACGTTGTCACGCCAGGCGCCCTTGCCGTCCATGCTGATCGCGATCTTGTTCTTGAGCAGCACGCTGGTGAAGTCGTGGCTGGTGAACTGACTGCCTTGATCCGTGTTGAAGATCTCAGGACTGCCGTAGTGGCTCAGGGCTTCTTCCACCGCCTCGATGCAGAAGGCTGCCTCCAGAGTGATGGACAGCCGCCAAGCCAGCACCCGCCGGCTGAACCAGTCGACCACCGCCGCCAGATAGACGAAGCCCCGCGCCATGGGGATGTAGGTGATGTCCATGGCCCACACCTGATTAGGGCGCGTCACCGACAGCTTGCGCAGCAGATACGGATAGATCTGATGTCCTGGTGCCGGCTTGGAGGTGTTGGGTTTGCGGTAGAGCGCCTCGATGCCCATCCGCTTCATCAGCGTGGAGACATGCAGGCGTCCGACCGTGAAGCCCTCGGCCCGCAGGAGATCGCGCAGCATCCGGCTGCCCGCGAACGGATACTCCAGATGCAACTCGTCCATCCGCCGCATGAGGGCCAGATCGGCCGCCGAGGCAGGCTGCGGTTGATAATAGAGGCTGCCCCGGCTGATCCCGAGCTCCTCGGCTTGCCGGGTCAGCGGCAGGGCATGCGATCGGTCGATCATCGCTTTGCGCTCGGCCACACTCCGGCTTTGCCGAGCGCGCTTTCCAAAAAATCGTTGGCCAAGGTCAGTTCACCAATCTTGGCATGCAGCGTCTTCACGTCCACCGGCGAGCTCGTCGGTCCGGCTTTCTCAAGCCCGAACACGCCGGCAGCTCCATCGAGGAGCTGGGCCTTCCATTGGGTGATCTGGTTGGGATGCACGTCGAACTGCTGCGCCAACTCGGTCAGGGTCTTCTCACCCTTCACGGCGGCAAGGGCCACCTTCGCTTTGAAAGCCGGAGAGTGGTTCCGGCGGGGTCTCTTGCTCATCGTCTCTCCTGTTCAGCAGCCATTCTGGCTGCTCTCAGGCAGAAACTCCACTTATCCCGCTGTCCAAATTTCCCGAGCCAGCTCT
>NZ_VOSK01000774.1 GCF_009296175.1 Microvirga tunisiensis
GAACAAGAGCATCCGGGAGTGGACCGAGCTGCTGGCCGGCGACGAGGTGCTGGCCACGGCCATCCTCGACCGCCTGCTGCACCGAGCGCATGTTCTCAACATCAAGGGGCGCAGCTATCGCCTGCGGGATCTGGAGGAGGCTCTCCAGCGGGCTCACGCTTGAGCCGTCGTAAAACTGGATGTCGCCTTATCTCGTAAATCTCGGTGTCGCTTGACAGAGATCTGCCAGACAAAAGGCGGTCTGAGGATCGAGGCGGCTGAGGACCAAGGCGATGGCGTGGCGTCGCAAGCGGCTGCTGCGTGTCAGGTAACGCCGCAGGACACCGGGGTATTCGGCGTCACAGGCTGCCAATCTGTCGAGGAGCCAGCCTGCCAGAGGGGTAGGTTGAATCAGGAAAGAGCCCAGGCTCGGTGGGGTCAAAGGCATCTCCGGAAGAGTTGAAGAAGCCTCATTGTAGGATGTGAATGTGTTACGTCAACGAGCGCCGGGGCGGAAAGCTCTAAAAATCATGAGTTTGGGCCTTGCGGATAGGTCCTCATTAAAAGGTCCTGTTCAAGCCAAGGGCTCCGGTACGTTATCCACTTTTCAACCCCCACAGTCTGAAATACCACTTTGTTTAGTGGGGGCTTGTTTTCCGAGATCTCGGCCCGTTTGGGCAGGTACGAACCGACCTGCCAACGGATGTGCCGTATGGTTTTGGAGCACGCCTTCAGAACGTGGATGAAGGCGACGATGAACCAAGCTCTCAATGAACTCCTTTCCTCTTTCCGTGACGCCGCCAAGACGGAGCGGGAAAAGGGAGCCTATTTCGAGCGTCTCGCCACTGCCTTCCTGCAAAATGATCCCCTTCAGACCACGCAGTACGAGGGGGTCTGGACGTATTCGGACTGGGCTCAGCAACAAGGTATCGACCGCCGCGATACAGGCATCGATCTGGTCGCGAAGCTAAAGGATGCCGAGGGCTACTGCGCTATTCAGTGCAAGTTCTATGAGGCTGACAAAAAAATCGCCAAGAGTGAGATCGACTCGTTCTTTACGGCGTCCGGCAAGGCTCCTTTCAAACGCCGCCTAATCATTGATACCACTGACGCCGAGTGGAGTGAGCACGCTGAAAATGCGCTGAAGAATCAGCACATTGAGACGTTGCGGAGTAATAGGGGCAAAACCGTTGGCGATCACGCTAAGGAGCAGCGGTCGCTGACCAGATCTGCCAGGCGCGGGACGGCTGGCGCATCAGCAATTCCCAGTCTATCGCCAAGATAGCTCCAGAATGACACT
>NZ_VOSK01000775.1 GCF_009296175.1 Microvirga tunisiensis
CGAGCCTGTCGTCTAATCGCTCGTTGGAATGCAAGCCCTTTTTGGTGCCGAAGCTGTGGTTTGCCGGGAGCAGTGTCGTCTTCGCGGTCGAGACAGTGTCGCCGCATGATGGGGCTTCGCAGGAGGAACCTTCCAAGGTGTCAAACGCACGCTGCGGGCTTGGGGCTCGTAGGTGCAACAGGCTCGGCGGAATGGTTCGTCCACGTCCCGGCAGGGACCCCTCAGCACGCCTCAGGGCAGGCGCATCCGAATTCTCCGGATCAGGCGGTGGCGCCAACCACCCTGTTGAACGGCTCGCCGGATTTGAGCATCGCGGGCATGATGACCGCCAACTTGCGGGCCACGGCCACGGCTGCCCGCTTGAAGCCGATCCGCTCGCGCAACTGCACCCCCCATTGGCGCAGATCACTGTCGGCATGAGTGCGCGTCAGGATCACGGTCGCGGCCTCATAGAGCAGTCCTCTCAGATGAGCATCGCCACGGCGGGAGATGTGACCGTCATAGTCGACCTCACCGGACTGATAGCGCCGGGTCGTCAGGCCCAGCCAGGCTCCAACCGAGCGCGACGTCTTGAAGTTCTCCGGATCCTCGATGGCGGCTGTGAACGAGGTGGCGGTGATCGCCCCCACTCCGGGGATCGCCATCAGCCGCTGACAGGCCGCACTTTGCCGGGCGCAGGCCAGAAGCTGGCGCCCCAGGGCAGATGCCCGGCTGCGCACGCTGCGCCAAGCCTCCAGCATCGGCAGGATGATCCGGGCGAGTTCGTCCTGCCCGATCAGCAGGCGCTGGACCTCGGCTTCGAACGTGCCCCCTTTGCTGCGCGGCACGACCAGCCCGAACGTCTTCATGAGCCCACGGATCTGGTTGGACAGCTCGGTCGTGATCTGGACCAACCGGGACCGTGCGGCCACCAGCGTGCGGACCAGCATGCTGTCATAGCCCTTCACCCGCACCTCGCGGTAGAAGCCGACCTCGGCCAGGTGGGCCAGACCATCGGCATCGTTGGCGTCGGTTTTGTTCGGCGCCATGTCGAGGGCGGCCTTGGCATGGCGCGCATCAATGCAGATCGCCGGCAGCCCTTCAGCGCGGAGAGCATGATAGAACCACACCGACAAAGGACCAGTCTCGAACACCACCCGCTTAGGCTCGGGGGCGCGCTCGCGGACAACTTCCGCGATCAGGCTCGGATCCGACGGGCATTTGCCGCGCCAGATCCGCTTACCGTCCCGCCGCACCGAGATCGCCGTCTCTTTCAACGACACGTCAAGACCGATATA
>NZ_VOSK01000776.1 GCF_009296175.1 Microvirga tunisiensis
CTTCTTCCTGAAAATCAAGCACTTCAGACGCATCGCCACGCGCTACGAACAGACCCCACGGGCGTTTATGTCAATCCTTTGCCTCGTCAGCGCGTTCATCTGGACCAAATGAATGTCAACGCGCTCTAGAGGCCCAGGATGTGACGAGGCGGATCAACACCTCGTGATCGGCAATGCGCTCGGTTTCCGGCAGGCTCAGGTCCGTCCATGGATGGTAGAGGATGCCCGCGGCTTTCAGCGCCTGGTCCAGGGTCTTCGGGATGATCGGAAACACCTCGTTGGCCTCGGTCGGCCATGCCAGACGCACGCCGGGCAACTGCCGGAGCCCTTCAGAGAGAAGGGCCGCCATGCGGTTGGCATGGCGCGCATTGTCGAGCCAATGGTCGTCCGCGAAATAGCCCTCGAACTGCGCCGCGACGAGACGGCCCTTGGAGATGATCTGACCGGCGCGCTTCGACCGGTAATCGAGCGCTTCCGCGAGTGCCGGCTTGAACACCACGACGGCCTCGGCCATGAGGCCGCCATTCTTGGTGGCGCCGAAGGAAAGAATGTCGACGCCGCGCTTCCAGGTCATCTCGGCTGGAGTGCAGCCCAGCGAGACGAGCGCGTTGACGAAGCGGGCACCGTCCATGTGGAAGGACAGGCCGTGCTCGCGGCAGACCGCTCCAAGCGCCGCGAGTTCATCGAGGCCATAGACCAGACCTCCCTCGCTCACCTGCGAGATCGAGAGCGCCTTCGGCGGCATCTGCTTGACCGCCTTCGGCAGGCTTTTGAGATAAACCTCGACGTCTTCGGCCTTCAGCTTGGCCCCGACACCAGGCAGCCCCGCAAGCTTCGCCCCGTGCATGAAGAATTCCGGCGCGCCGCACTCGTCGTCGATGACGTGCGCTTCCCGGTGGCAGACGCAGAGGCCGTAAGGAGGCACGGCGGACGAAAGGGCAAGCGCGTTGGCAGCCGTTCCGGTCGTGACGAAGAACACGGAGACTTCACGCTCGAAAATCTCATTGAAACGCACCCTGATGCGCTTCGAGATCTCGTCGTTGCCGTATGCCGCCATGGTGCCGGCATTGGCCTGCATGATGGCTTGAAGAACGGGAGCGCTGGCTCCCACGATGTTGTCGCTCGCGAAGTTCATGAAGGGCTTCCTAGTACTACTGTGTCATAAACTTTGTGTGGCAGCAGGGACATCGTGGGAGCCTTCGCACGAGAGTGCAGATGAGTTCAGCCCGGATGGTGGCGATCGACTGGGCGACGTGGCGTTCGGGGCGGATGGGTG
>NZ_VOSK01000777.1 GCF_009296175.1 Microvirga tunisiensis
GGCGGCGCTCTCGGCGATGATCGTCAAGACCGACCGGCGCGATGCGCGGCATCGCCCTGCTGCTGCGCATGGGCTGGTTCCGGCCCGTCCACTGCAAGTCGCCGCCGGCCCAGGAGGTGCGGGCGCTGCTCATGGCTCGCAAGCAGCTGCAGGCCAAGATGCGGGACGTCGAACTCAGCCTGCGAGGGCTGTTGCGCGGCTTCGGCCTGAAGATCGGCGAGATCAGCAAGGGCCAGTTCGCCGCCCGGGTGCGTACACTGGTCGCCGGTCATGCGATACTGGAGACGATTGCCGAGGCGATGCTGCGGGCCAGAGAGGCGCTGCAAACCGAGTTCGCCAAACTCCATCGCGCCATGCTGGCGATCGCGCGGGAGAACGAGGTCTGCCGGCGGCTGATGAGCGTGCCGGGTGTCGGCGCGCTGATTGCGGTGACCTTCACGTCCGCGGTGGACAAGCCCGAGCGCTTCGCCCGCTCGCGGGCTGTGGGCGCGCATTTTGGGCTGACGCCGAAGAAGTAGCAGTCGGGCGAGACTGATATCACGGCGCGGTGAGCCGGGTGGGCGATCCGATGGTGTGCACCGCGCTCTATGAGGGCGCCCACATCCTGCTGACGCGGGACGTGCGTTTCTCCGCGCTCAAGCGCTGGGCGCTGGAAGTCGCGAAACGGCACGGCATGCGGCGCGCCAAGGTGGCGCTGGTCCGGAAACTTGCGGTCATTCTGCATCGCATGTGGATCGATGGAACCACCTTCCGCTGGAGCCGGGAGGAGGCTGCCGCATAGGAGGAGCAAGCGTTCGGGACAGGGCGCGGTCACCCCTGTTCTCCTGAGGTCCCGTGGCCGGAACGATGGAGGCGGTCAAGCCGCAAGTAGTGCCGTGAGCACCTGATCGAGGTGGAGCACGCGTCTTAGATTGGCTGACCGCATCCTCTCTGATGGCATGGTGGGGCGGCCGCGCCCACCCCGAACAGAAGCAAGACTTCGGCGACAGGACAGTCACTCAGGGGATTGACACCCAACGGCCCATTACAGAAGCACTACTTCAGCACTCCCATCATTGAGCCCAGAGTGAAGCGCCCGACAAATCGGACATCGCAGGGGCAAGGCGTGCGCCAGATGATCAAGCAGCATGTACCGAATCGCCGGCAGTGTTTGTTGCGGCGGTGGTACGGCGATTTTTCTTTTTTCGGCGAGGCGGCGTGCAAGCGCAGATGCTGCAGGAATAGATAGGTGGTCAGCGTCATCAGTGCGTGCCGGTGCAGGCCGCGCCACGAGT
>NZ_VOSK01000778.1 GCF_009296175.1 Microvirga tunisiensis
GAGCGCATGGCGCACAGGTCGCACAAGCTGCAGTTCGAGATCGTCGCCGTGCTGGGCCTGCTGGCTCTCTTCACGCACATGCACATCTTCTGGGTCGCCGGCCTGCTGCTCGCCCTGATCGACATTCCCGACTTCGGCAATCCTCTTCGCAGGATTGCCGGATCGGTCGAAAAGATCGCCGGTCTGAAGCCAGGTCAGGGCGCAGCCGGAGACCCGGAGGAGGGCAGCGGGGATCTCATACCGATCGAAGCGCCAGGCGAGGGTGCGGTCGAGGTCCCGAAGACGATCCCGCTCCCCCGAACGCCGAAGGAGCGGACCCATGCTTGAGCTTCTTCTCTGCTCCCTGCTGACGATCTTTCCGGATTATCTCTACCGCCGCTTTGCCCAGGGCAAGCGCATCGGCAAGGAAATCACGCTCTTCTCGGTCTGGTTCGAGCTGCGATGGGGCATCATCGCCTGCCTGATGCTCACGATCGGGCTGATCACGGTGATCTTCTACAATCATCCCTCCACCACCAATGCCACGGCGTTCTTCCGCACCGTTCCCATCCTGCCGGAGACGAACGGGCGCGTCGCGGAGGTCTATGTCGGCTTCACCGGCGAGGTAAAACAGGGCGCGCCGATCTTCCGCCTCGACAGCGCGGCCCAGGAGGCGGCGGCGGAGGCCGCCCGGCGCAAGATCGCCGAGACCGACGCGGCCCTGGTGGTGGCGCGGACCGATGTCCTGGCGGCCGAGGGCAAGATCCAGGAAGCCCGCAGTGCCTATCAGCAGGCCGTGGACGAACTGGCAACCAAGCAGGAGATCTACCGCCGCAACCCGGGCGCGGTGGCGGTCAGGGACATCGAAAAGCTCGAGGTCGCCGTGCAGGGGCGCCAGGGCACGATTGATGCCGCTACGGCCGCCAGGCAGACCGTCGAGGCACAGATCTCCACGCTCCTGCCGGCCCAGAAGGCGAGCGCCCAGGCCGCGCTGGCCCAGGCCGAGGTGGATCTGGCCAAGACCGTCGTCCGCGCCGGCGTGGGTGGGCGCGTGGAGCAGTTCACGCTGCGGGTGGGCGACATCGTCAACCCGTTCATGCGCCCGGCCGGGGTCCTGATTCCCGAAGGCGCGGGTCGTGGGCGCCTGCAGGCCGGGTTCGGGCAGATCGAGGCCCAGGTGATGAAGGTCGGCATGGTGGCCGAGGCCACCTGTGCCTCGAAGCCCTGGACGGTGATCCCGATGGTCGTGACGGGCGTGCAGGACTTTATCGCCGCCGGCCAGATCCGCAGCGG
>NZ_VOSK01000077.1 GCF_009296175.1 Microvirga tunisiensis
ACCTCCATGACCGCGCCGGAGCCGAACTCCTGCTGGAGGGTCTGCAGAATCTGTTTCCGGCCATTGAGTTGATGTGGGCCGACACGGCTTATCGTGGGCTGAAGGACTGGCTCCAGAAGGCCCTGAGCTGGAGATTATCCATCCCGCAGCATTGGTGGAGCGGCGGAACCTGGATGCGGGCTGACGCGGAGCCGCCGACGCGACCGAGTGGCTTCCAGGTGCTCGCACGCAGGTGGGTTGTCGAGCGGACCATCGGTTGGCTCACCACCAACCGGCGGCTCGCCAAGGACTACGAACGCTTGGTCGAGACCGGTGAAATGCTGCTCTATCTCGCCATGAGCCGCATCCTGCTGCGTCGCCTCACGCGAAAGGAAAGATAATTGCTCACCAGCCTCTTAACCACCTTCACGACGCTTTGTAACATAGGCGGTGTCTAACCTCGTGCAGCGAGTTCGGCCGTCTGCCGCGCAGACCTGAAAGCATCGTCACCCTCTTTCAACACGTAGGCCTCTCAATTACAGGGCTTTCGTGAAGATCATTGTGAGGATCGAAAGGATGCGTGATCCAGGTGTTAATGAGTGTGTCGAGCTGCTTTAGGTCTTGAGCTACTCACTGCAGGATAACAAGCCATAGTGAACAGCAAGCCAGATCGTCGGCTCCGTCGCGTCCGTCCATTCAACCCGATGGCGTCCCCCCGCCGGAATCAGCAGGTAATCCCCTCGTTTCAGTTCTCTGGGAGTGGGTTCGCCCTCGAACAGAAGGCCCGCGGATCCAGAGAGCAACAGCACCCACTCGGACCACTCCTGGTCGTACCAGAACCCGGGCGGACTTGCCTGTCCTGTAGAGACGATGCGCTCGATCCTGACACCTTCCGCGGCAACAAGCTCCATGAATTCCTCGTCTGCCGCATCGCGGCGGACGTGTTCCAGAATATTTCCGGCCGCAGTCATCATCGCCGATAAGTCACTCCTTGCTCTAGAGCCGCTTCATTTACGGCTATTCGGATGTTGGTGTGGAGGTCGCCTGAGCCTTCTCTTCTGAAGAAGAGGCCGTACCAGTTGCCTAAGGTGCCCGAACCTTCACATCACTGATCCGGTTTGCTGCCTTCGCAAAGCGCTGGTCAAAGCTGATAAAGGCGGTACATCCCGCCCCTCGCGCCAGATGGAGCGCGTCCGCAAAATCGAGCCCTTTGGTCATCCAGTCGAGAGCCGTCGCGGCTAAGGGGCATCTTCCAGCGTAACCTGAGGCAGACCGGCAAAGGCCGTCAACGCGGTTCCGATCTGAGACGGGGTATAGCCATAGGCACTGTGCAACACCCACTCGGTCGCCAGGAGGACTGTCGTGCAGACGAAGACGTCCTCCCGGTCGATCAGAGCTCTTGCTTTGGGGGATTGCTCAGGGTGATCTCCAGTCAGATACCGGACGATCAAGTTGGTATCAATCACGAGCATGGCGCCGCTTTGCTTCAGTCATGATGCTGGCTTCCATATCCTCGAGGCTCTTGGGTGCGCCTTGATAGGGAAGTGGCCCATAGACATCTTCCGGCCGGGACTCGGCAAACAAGGGAGCAGCCTTCAGCAGCACACCTTCGGGCGTCTCCTCCACGACGAGCCGTGTTCCTGCTTCCCAGCGCCGATGCTGCCTGATGGATTTGGGCAAAATCACTTGGCCTTTTGTAGAGACCACGGTCGTCAGCCGCTCGGATCTTGCCATAGTGAGCCACCGCAAGTGAAGTAAGACAGCAGTAAGATAAGTACTCTGCGACGGTGGCTCAAGTGTATGGCTGAATCTGACCCTCTCCGGAGCAAGGATCGTCTGGCCCACGCTGAAATCCGGATAGCCTCATTTACTTGTTTCATTGACGCGGTTGAATCCACGCCGCTCACCTTCCCATCAAATGTGTTTGGGAGAGCTAAGAGGCGGGGTCGAAGCGGCATTCGGCAGCAAAGACCACCAAATTCGTGACAAGTCACTGGAGATGCGCCGCTTTCGGGGCTGAGAAGATTTTCGACCGGCTTGCTGTGTGGGCGAAAAATCGACCGAGGGCCGCGTTGACCGGCGCCTGATTTGACTGCGGATTTCAAAGGGCGAGCATGGTGTCGGGCGTCAGCAACACAATCCGCCCGTCCGTCTTGGTGCGCTCTTGGACCCCTGTCTTGAAATCGGTGCGCGCGTACAGGACGAAGTAGCGATCTTCTACGCCACGACCGTAGTCGGTTCGTCCAGCACGCTCGATCAGTGTTGCGAGCACATCCACCCCAATCGCTCCGCGGCGCCACTTGCACTCGCCATATACCATTGATCCGTCAAGCAAGCGTCCGGCCACGTCGATGTCGTAGTCGGCACCCCAGATTTGACCGATCTCTTGGGCCGGAGAAGGGAGGGACTCTTGCGCGTGGCGGCGGGCGTATCCTCGGCAGATTTCCTCGAACGCGCCGCCCATATACTCGTCCAGCCGCGGTGCCACCTGGTGTCGCCAGATCTCGGGGCCGAAGCCCTGCATCACACTAGACATGTTCGGTCGAACGAACCGATGCCAAAAGGCAACCAGCGGATCGTCCACGAAGTAACGTGTGTCCCGTGACTTCGGGCTGGCATCGAGGGAGTGCACGGCCCGAACCAGGCGCATGCGCTCGAGCCGCTTCATATAGGGGCTAAGCGAAACGGAATCCTTGATGTCCCTGACACGGCCGCCGATTTCACCGAGTTTGGTGCAGCCGTCTGCAATTGCCGCGAGAATGCTGGCGTAGCGTTGGGTCTCCCGAAGTTCCGATTGAAGCAGGACGTTCGGTTCGTCTACCAACGCTCCGGCATCGGTGAGCAGTAAGTTGGTGACGTTCTCCTCGAGACTTGCGCTCGAATCGCAGAGCCTTAGGTAGAAAGGGATCCCACCGAAGATGGCATAGGTGAGGATACGATCCTCAGCAGGATAATCCGGGAAGAACCCTGCCGCGTCCCGAAGCGGCAACGCCTTGACCTCCAGAGGTAGGGTTTGGCGCCCATAGAGTGGGTTCCTCTCGGCCAACAGGTCCTCCATCTGAGCGATCATCGACCCGCAGAGTACCAAGTTCAGCTTGCCCTCGTTGGCGACGACCGCGTCCCAGAACTTTTGGATGATTGATGGCAACGCCTGGTCGCCCTCGACAAGGTAGGGGAATTCGTCCAGGACGACGATCAATCCGGGCCTGTCCTCGGCCTTGCGCGCGAGATATGTCAGCACCCCCAGCCAATCGCCGAGACCGTCCAACAGGGGGTCGGCGCCAAGCGAGCGGGCGATTTCGGCCTTAAACCCCTCCAGATTCAGACTGGGGGTGACCCGCGTCGCCTGATATAGAACGTGCGGGCGGTCCTTGGCAGCTTCCTTGAGCAGCGCGGACTTCCCAATCCGGCGCCGTCCATAGACCACCACCAAAGAGGGTCTGGCGAGGGACAATTCCTTGCGGAGACGGGTTAGCTCTTGGGCGCGACCCACGAACATTAGTGTAATCCTGATTACGGTAAACCAGATTACACTAACTCGGATTGACAAAGCAAGGGCGGACTCAATCCGCGTCAAGTCTGGTGGCGTTTGCTACCGAATGCCGGGTCGAAGTGCCACGTCATCTGCCGGGTGGGGAAACGAGTAACCGTCTACGCCCACCGTGATCTGACAACATTGACCTATCGATCGGTTTCAAACTCCTCTCCACCTTCTTCACTGCTCTCGAGAGGCTCACTCGTTTCCATGATGAAATTGTAGTTGGCAGCCGAGACGTACAACACGTCGTTCCCGAACAGCGAGAACGTCACCGTTCCGCTGCTGTCGATGTTCACAGCATCCGCCTCGAGCTGGAGAGACTCCCCGGAGACAAAGTTGACGGTCCAGCCTTTAACTTCGACTGCGCCCCGAGATCCCCGCTTAGTCGCGCCTTTCTTGGCTCCCCGTTTCACAGCACCTCTTTCCGCGCTCCTTCCGCGAGTGGCTGCTCGTTTGCCGGTGCCTTTCTTGGAAGCTCCCCCCTCCGTTGTGCGGGCTCGTTTAACTGACTTGGTGGCTCTTGCCATGACTGTCTCCTCTCAACTGGTATCTACTCTTCGACGTAGAGGGTTATCCGACGCCGGAAAGCTCATCATCCCGGCAGAAGCCTATCGGGGCCGTAGGTGGAACAGCGGCGCGTGATCGGGTTGGGTGGTCACTACTGCGATGGGCAAGACCGGTCGACTCGTAACCAGCTCGATCCGGAAGGAGCGGATGAGTTCGGCCAACACCAAGGTAGCTTCCGTGAGGGCGAAGTGTGCACCAATGCACACGCGAGGCCCGACTCCGAAAGGCAGATAGGCAAAGCTATCGACCGCCGGAGCACTCGGCAGAAATCGCTCGGGGATGAATGCATCCGGCTCATGCCAGCGTTTGCGGTGCCGGTGCAGAAGCCAGGGTGAAATGATGGCGAGATCGCCCGGCTTCATCGCAACACCTGCGACCTCGTCCGGCTGGCGTGCCGCCCGGACAATCACATAGGCCGGCGGGTAGAGGCGCATGACCTCATCCAGCGCCGCTCGCGTGTAGGTCAGCTTGCTGAGCGGAGGCTCCGCCCCGCTGTCCGGCAGCATTGCCGCGGCCTCGTGGGCGATCCGCTCCTGAACCTCCGGCAGATGGGCCATCAGGTACACCGACCAGCAGAGTGCCACGGCGGTCGTCTCGTGCCCGGCCAGAATCATCGTCGCGATCTGATCCCGCAGCTGGCTGGGCGAGTACCCCTCCCCGCTCTCCGGATCGCGAGCCGCCATAAGCAGGTCGAGCAGATCGCGCGGACCATTCGCATGGGTTTTGGCCTTGAGCCGCTCGGCCATGATCTGGTCGATCAGCCGGATCCAGCCGCGCCGGAACCAAGCCCGCGCCCAATCGTAGGGCGTGGGAAGGCCGATCGGAACCACAAAGTCTAACAGATGTGGTCGTCCAAGCCTCTGGCCATAGCGCATGATTTGGTCCCGCAGTGCTGAGCCGTGCCGTCCCATCTCGAGGGAGAACATGGTGCGCCCAGCGATCTCGAGGGCGAGACGCTGGATTATGGGAAAGAGATCCACCCGCTTCTTCTCAGCGGCGGCGAGGCTACCGATCATCTCAGCCGTGGCGGACCGGATATGTGGAATGAGGAGCTCCACCGACCGTGGTGTGAAGGCTGGCGCCAGGGTCCGCCGTTGATGGCGCCAGGCAGGTCCCTCGCTGGTGAACAGCCCCTCCCCGAGCCGCGGCTTGAGGATCCGGAGAGTGGCGCGGGTTCGGCCATAACTCTCCGGATGATCGCCCAGAACATGCCGGATGGCTTCGGGAGCATTGAACAGAACCGAGGAGCGGCCGAAGAAGCGGCGGACGACCACCTCCTCCTCATAGGCCCGCTGCGACCAGACCCGAATGTTGTTGGTGCGCATCAGCGACGCGAGCTGACGCCGCGAGAGGTTTTCCGGGGCGGGATCCGGATGCGGCGGGATGAAGGTCCGAATGCTCTCAGGCACGACGGAGGTCTGCATCACCTATGTTTAGCACGTTCGGCCCCTGAAGCAGAGGCGCCGGGCGACCACTAAGGACGGAGGGTACAATCCGCACGAACGCGCAGATTTAAACCTTCGCCTCGTAGGATCGGGAGATGCTGCAGATCGGCCGAAGCGCCAGCGGGAAGGATCAGGCGCCGAGGACCGAGTTCAGGATCAGGGAACGGGTGCAGCAGCTTGGATGCGAAGGCTGATCGTGGATTTCGAGGCTGATCCTTTGAGACCTGCCAAGCTTGCCGAAGAATCGGGATCACCCGAACAGGAATTGCGCGCTCAATTCTTTGGAGCGGTGTTCAGACAAGGGGAATTTTCGGCCATTCGGTGCGAGCCAGTTGGTACCAGCTTGGTACCGGGTCCGATCGGGAACTCAGGAAAATGCCGGAAAAGGCCTTGGGCCTATGGTAGCGGAGAAGGGATTTGAACCCCCGACACAAGGATTATGATTTGACGTCGCACAAGTCTAAACCATTGAATTTCTTACGCCTCTGTCAAACTGCACTAGCTCTACGCTAGATTATGGATCCCTAAACTTACGTTCTTCTCACTACAGCTAAAATTTAATTGCCGCATCGGCTTCAAGTCAGATCAGCCCCCTTCCCTCGGAAATGTCCGAGTTCTGCTCCTGCTGATGTTAAGCACATCTCCCGGGAGGGCTCGCTCTGGACGCTGACCATGCAGTCAAAAAATCAATAAAGACATCATATAACTCATGCGTCCAGGAAAGGAGCATTGGCGCAAATTTAGATCGATATGCCTACAGCGCATAGGTCATGTGTGCTGACCTATCTTCCGCGCAGCAGCATAAGAATTATCTATTCATTACAGGAGGCTTATTGAACGCCTCTTTAGAGGGATAAGAATTATGCTCGTAACAGCAATCCTCCGCCTCGTGATGCGCGTCGTTAATGCAACTGCCTACGCGAACCAGCTCAGGGCCGAACGTGTTCTGAATGCGCATCTCGCACGCGCTGGCAACAAACTCGACTGAGAACGCCCGTAAGCCATAAAGGCAAGATTCTGCAGTCTCTGCGAAGCAACTCACAGCCCTGCCCGTCACGGCGCGTTTCGGCTATCAGCGACAACTAGGCTACATTCCTGTGACCGGGAAAACCGGACACGAAGTCGTTCCAAGCGCGAAGAGCCGCCCCCTCCGCTTCAGCTGCCGTCCCGCACGGTTCTGACAAAGGGCCCTGTGGTGCGACTTCGCCCTCGCAACTGAGGCAGAGAAAATGTGCCTCGTACTGCCCATATAATTCAAGGCAGTTGATCCCTAATTCGGCGCTTCTGCACACTGGGCACGGCTTAGGCTCAGTCATTGTCGTTCCACTCTACCGTTGATACGGACATTGCGGATTAGGGAAGTACTAATCTACACGCATCAGATTGTCGCTCGTGCCTTTCCGAGGCTCTCACTCGCTGATGTTGAGGATCGAAATCTTCGATTCTTCCCGACGCCACAACCAGTAACACTCCTGAATAGCCTCACGAGCGAGCTCCGGCTCGCGATCCCTTAGGGCTTGCACGAGTGCGCGGTACGCTTCGACGTTTCGCTCGAACGCACCGCGGACCATGGAGATGATCCTGACCTTGTTCGCAATCACAGACCGGATGACGGACGAGAGGCCATCGATGACGATGACGATCACAGGGTTGCGGCACGCCCTGGCGAGGCTGGCGTGAAGCTCGAACTGGAGCTCAACCACATCTTCCAAGGAGTCTGATGCAGCAATCTGGTCGATGAGATCCTCGAGCGCCTTAAGATCAGCAGTGCTGGCCTGGATCGCGGCGGCTCCTGCCATCTCTCGACCAATCATTTCCATGGCGTTCTGGATCTGATCAATCGAGATGAACCCGAGCTTCAGAGCAACGCCGAAATAGAACTGCAGGAACCGCGAGTTCGGGAGCGCCAGATAGGTCCCGCTGCCTTGGACGCGCTGGAGCAGCCCGAGCGTCTCCAGAACAGTCAGCCGATCCCGCAGAGTCGGGCGCTGGATGCCGAGTTGATCGGCCAGCTCACGCTCTGTGGGAAGCTTGATCCGTCCGCTGCTGTCGGGCCTCAACTCCATTGCGATGTCGATGACGCGCGCAAGGATATCGTCTTCGCCGTCCGTCATATAAAACCGTAGTTCCTTTTACCCAGTGGCTCGCACCCCAAGCCGGGGCCGTGCCTCCTCATCCGCGTACGGGCCAGAACTACGATCTGCGAGGGCATGCATCAAGCCGCACAGTTGCGGGTAAGCTGCGTCAAAGATCGTGAACATGCGGTCGTAGGTCTCGATCGTCCGTTGGGACCCGGGCCTGATCGCTGTTGCGTTGGCCGAGATCAACGGAAGCTCCCTATCATCACTGCCTGTGAACAACCCTGCCGCTATGGCACCAAGCAGGCCTGCTCCCAGTGCCGCAGCATCAGGCATATCAGACATGATATAGTCGAGCTTCAGGACGTCCGCCTTCATCTGCCCCCAGAACTTGTTCCGCGCTCCGCCGCCCACACTGAGCATGCGCTCCGGGCGCTTGCCCCATTTGGCGGAACCCCGCTCCAGAATCTGCCGAAGGCCGAACGTCGTGCCCTCAAAGACGGCGCGGACCATATCCTGTCGGCTGTGTCGGAGGAGAAGCCCGAGCCAGCTGCCGCTCGCCTCTGCATCCCAAATGGGGCTCCGCTCGCCGGCAAGGTAGGGCAGGAACAAGAGACCGTTGGCTCCCGGAACCGACTCCTGCGCCAGGCGCTCCAGCTCGGCAAGAGTCTTGAGTTCCGGCCAGACCTTGTTGTTGAGCCAGCCGAACGCACCGCCCAGCGTCGACATCGCCCCGTGGGCGAGCCAGCGGCCGGGCACAATATGATGGCGATGCAGGAATGACGGCTCGAAGTCCGGGCGGTCAAGGCAGAAGGTAATGACCCCGGACGTGCCGACGGATTCGAAAACCTCGCCGCTGTCCATCAGGCCAACCGCGAACGAGGCCGCTGCCGTGTCGGCAGCGCCGAGCGCCACGGGGGTGCCGGCGGGAACTTGCGTCAAGGAGGAAGCTTCATCCGTGACCCGACCGATCATATCGGTACAGCCACTGATTTCCGGCAGGATAGCCGCGTCGAGCCTCCACCTGGCTAAGAGGTCGCGGCTCCAGGATGGTTTGGGATCAGCAATGCGCATCAGACCCGAATAAGAGGCTTGGGTCGGCTCGACGCCGTCCTGGCCACTGAGGCGGCGAGCCAGGAAACCGTTGAGCATGGTAACCCGCCGCACTTTTGCCCAAGCGCTCGGTTCATTCTCGCGGATCCATGCCAGGTTGGCTGCCCAGCAGGTAGACGTGCTGGCCCGATTGCCGGTCTGCTGCATATCTGCTTCAGCGTCGGCACCGACCACATTTTCGAGACCCGCCTGGGCCCGGCCATCGAGGTAAAGGATGCCCGGCCGTACTGCCTGCCCCTCCTCGTCGAGAAGGATAGTCGTCGGGCAGGTCGTGGCGAGCCCGATCGAGATGATCGTGGGAACGCGGCCGGCAACCTCCCGAATAGCATCGGCGGTGGCCGCCCAATAGCGATCGAGGTCGATTTCGGCCCAGAGCGGATAAGGTGTGACCACGGGAACCGCCCGGTGTGCCTTCGCAACCAAGCGGCCTTCGCGCGTGAAGGCACAAACCTTGATCCCGCTCGTTCCAGCATCGACCCCGAGGAAGGCTTCAGTCATTGCGGATTGCCACCTTAAGGGCCCGCCCACTCTCTGCCTCCTTCAGCGCCTCGACAGCATCCGCCAATCCGAAGCGATGGGTGACAAGCGAGTTGGCATCGATGAGCCCACCTGCGAGCAGCTTGAGAGCTGTCTCATAATCTTGCCGACGCAGCGCGCTGGCTCCGGTCACGACGATCTCGTTGTAGTGCACGAGATTGACGTCGAATGTCGCCATGTCGCCCGCCGAGAAGCCCGCGAAGAGGTTGACGCGGCCACCCTTGCGCACGAGCTTCAGCGCCTCGTTGGCAAGCGCCGGAACGCCGATGGCCAGGATCGCCACATCCGCGCCGAGTCCGTCAGTCACCCCTCGGATTACCCCTGCCAAATCCTCCTTGGTCGGATCGCAGGCGATGTCGACGCCGCGCTCGAGGGCAGCCTCGCGGCGCATCTGGTTGGGCTCGCTGACGATGACCAGTCGTGCCCCGGCCCGGCGCGCAAGCGCCGCATGCATGAGGCCGATCGGCCCTGCCCCGAGGATGACCACCACGTCACCGAGTTCAACGCCGACATTGCGCAAACCATTGATGCAGCACGCCAGAGGTTCCGCCAGAGCCGCCGCCTCGAACGGCATCCCCTGCGGAATACGGACTGCGTTGCCGGACTCAAGCGCCAACGCCGGCACCTTCAGGTACTCGGCATAGGCCCCATCGAACTCGTATCCGATGGCCTGACGATTCTGGCAGACATTCTCCCGGCCGGTCTTGCAATAGGCGCACTTACGGCAGGGAATGACAGGATTAACTGACACCGGGTCGCCGCAGGAGAACTGCGAGACGCCGGCTCCCACTTCAACCACCTCGCCCGCGAACTCGTGGCCGAGAACGGACGGGAAGCGGACGCCCTTGGTTTTGCGGCCACGCAGGATGCGGATATCTGTCCCGCACACAGTCGCGGCCCTCACCTTTAGGATCAGCTCACCGGGTCCGGCGGATGGGGTTGCGACATCCTGCAAGACGACGTCGTCGGGAGCGCGAAGAACTGCTGCCTTCATTTCTGGAGATCCTTCTCTTCTTCAAGGGCGCGCTCGTAAACTTTGAGAGCTCCTTCGACGCTGGCGTCATCGTGCATCAAAGCGGACAAGGATTTGATAACGGCGGAGGTATGCGGGTGCGACCACACGAAGCGGCCATAGGTAACGCCGCGCATACCGACATCGAGTGCCTGGCGGGTCATCCGCAAATAATCCTCCAGAGTCTCGCCCATCTCGCCACCAGCCAGAGCCACGATGGCCGGGCAAGCATCCACCACCGAGCGGAAGCTCTCGGCTGAACCGGACCACATGGTTTTGATGATGTCGACGCCAAGCTCGGCGCCGGCTCGCACCGCGTAGGCCAACACCTCAGCGTCGTGCTGATCCTTGATCAGCGCGCCCTTCGGATAGATGTGGGCCACGAGCGGCATGCCGGCCGAAGCTGCTTCCTTGGAGATCTTGCTAAGGAATGTCAGCTGCTGGGCTTGGTCGGGGCCACCGACGATGCAGCCCACCGAAATGGCGTCGGCACCAAAGCGCACCGCTTCCTCCACATCCGCAACGGGCGTGTCATACGTCGGATGGTACTGCACCGAATAGGCGCTAGCCTTCAAGATGATCGAGGCCTGGCCGGCATAGGGTGCGAACACCTTCTCGGCGATGCCCTTGTGCATGGTAATACCGTCAGGCTTGCCGGCTACAACCTTGCGCATAACAGAGCGGATATCCACGAGTCCGGGCATCATCCCGCGGGTGATCGGATGGTCAACCGTGATGGCGAGCATGCGGCCAGACTTGGGATTCACGATCCGGTTCAGACGAACTTCTTTCCCGAGAAACATAGAGGCTCCTTAAGGCAGGTCGGATGTTGCCGACGAAATTGGAATTAGATTTGGTTATACCAATTAAGGCCGGCGTACAAGCATAAACATTAATTGGTTGTACCAATTTTACGCGATTAGATTTCTGGGTTTACCGGCCCGAAACAGCTCGATGTTCTCAAACAGCTGGTCCGTGAGCCCCTGGACAGCCTCGCTGCTCGCCCAAGCCACGTGCGGCGTAAGGATGAAGTCGGGCCGGTCCAGCAGGCGCATGAATGGGTGATCCGCAGCTGGCGGCTCCACCGTGACCACATCAAAGGCGGCGCCGGAGATTTGTCCGGCTGTGAGCGCATCCGCCAGGGCAGCCTCGTCCACCAGCCCTCCGCGGGCCGTGTTGATGAGCAGGGGCCGATGCTCCATGAGGGCGAATTCCGGAGCGGCGATCATGTTGCGGGTCGAGGGCATCAGCGGAGAGTGCAGCGTGATGACGTCGCTCTGGCGCAGCACATCCTCGAAAGGGGTGTAGAGCGGACCCATGCCGGTTGAGCCCTTGTAGGCGGAGAACAGCACTCGCATGCCGAAGCCGCGGGCGATGTCGGCGACGGCCTGTCCAAGCACGCCATCGCCGATGATGCCGAGGGTCGAGCCGGCGAGATCTCGGATTGGATAGTCGAAGAAGCAGAACTGACTCGCCTCCTGCCATCGGCCTCGGCGAACAGCATCCGCATAGGCTAGGATGCTGCGCCGCAGGGCGAGGATCAGCGCGAAAGTGTGTTCGGGCACAGTGTTCACCGCATAATTGCGGATGTTGCACACGGAAATGCCGCGCTCCTGGCAGGCCGCGACGTCGACGACGTCGTACCGGTGGCCGCAACAGCGACGAGCTTGAGGTTGCGTGCCTGCGCGATGGCATCGCGTCTTACCGGTGCCTTGTTGGTGATGACGATATCAGCATCAGCAATGCGCGTGCCTACATCGCCCTGAGCGGTCTTGCCATAGGTGATAAGTTCATGGGGGAAGGACAGCGTCCGCAGCTGCGTTTCTGGAGAGAGCGTCTCTCGATCGAGGAACACAATGCGGGCCGGCGCACCGGGCAGGGCTTCAGTCATACGACACCACTTTCTGCGAGTCGGTTGTGGCGATTTATGCGCAGCATGTGAGGTCTGGATCCGCCTCGACAAACCGGCTTCCACCGTCGCCAGGAAATGCAAAGGGCCAGATGTTGATACACCCTGCCCTTTCTTGACTTGTTGCCGTCAATAGAGCCCGAGGAGCCTGATCGGCCCCAGAGTCAAGACTGGAAACAGGACAAGCGCCAGGATCGCGGCGGTCAGGATCCCAACCGGAATCATAGATCCGCGGATAACGTCCTCAATCCGCATTTTCGCCACTTGAGCCACAGCGAACAGACAGACACCAACCGGCGGGGTGACGAGGCCAAGCGTGAGGGTGATCACGGTCACGATCAAGAAGTGCATCGGGTCGATGCCCATTTTCAATGCCGGAGGTAGCAGCACCGGTATCAAGATGAACATGGCCGCAATCGCATCCATGAACATCCCAACCACGATGAGGAACAGGAAGATCAGGAACAGAGCCATGGTCGGGCCGGTGCTGATGCTGCCTAGGAAATTAGCGACCTGGACTGGCAGGCCGTCGAAGGCGAACACCCAGGCAGCGAGCTTCGCGGTCGCGGCAATGAACAGAATCGTCCCAGAGGCCCGGGCCGTCTCGACCAGGATATTCCATATCTCTGCTGGAGGAATTGAGCGATAAACGATGACTGACAGAAACATCGTATAGAGCACCGCGATGGCGGCGGCTTCCGTCGGCGTGAAGAAGCCATTGACGATGCCGCCGAGCAGGATGACCGGTGTCAGCATCGGCAGGATAGCGCGAAGCCCAGTCGTCACGACCAAGCGGAGGTTGAACGGAGTCGGTGGATTATAGCCGTAGTGCACAGCGTAGAAATGGTTGAACACCATGAACACGAAGGCGATAAACAGGCCTGGGATCAGGCCAGCCACCAGCAGCGTGCCGATGGACACGTTTGCGATCGAGCCTGCGATCACGACCAGGATGGATGGCGGGATGATGGAGGATAGCGTCGAGGTGACGAGCGTCATGCCGACCGCGTAACTCTTGGGAAAGCCATGCCGCTCCATAGCTTTGATCTCGATCGCGCCGACAGAAGCGATGTCGGCAACGGACGATCCGGAGATGCCGCCGAAGATCACCGAGGAAACCACGTTTACGTGGCCGAGGCCGCCGGGCATCCAGCCGACCATCGCCTCGGCGAAGTCGAAGATGCGCTCGGCCACACGCCCCCGCTCCATGAAGTGCCCGACCAGGATGAAGAGCGGCACGGCCACAAGCAGGAAGGAGTTCATCGCCGAGAACATGCTCTGCGAGAGGAGATCGATCGGTGTGGACGTGAACATCATGATGGCCGCCACGCTAGCCAGGCCGAGCGCCACTGCCAAAGGGACGCCAAGGGCGGACAGCCCCAGGAAGAGAAGAAGAAGCGCAATGCTCACGGCGTATGTCCTTTCGAAACAAAGACATCAGGCTCGTCGAGGTCAACCTGCGGCGCGCCAACCTCCGGAAGCGCAATCAGGTCGCGCTTCGTCTTCAGCGACTCAACGATGGCCAAGACAGCTAGAATTGCCGAGATGGGCATGATGAGACCGATCACCCACATCGGGATGGCGAGCGTCGCCGCCTCCTCGCTCATCATGATCTGCTGGCGAACGAGGCTAAGGCCAGTCCACCCCATGATGCCGAAGAACAGAACGGATGAGACCACATAAATTGGCACCGCCAATCGCCGGAACAGGCTTGGCGCCGCAGCGATGAACACCACAACCCGGGCACTTTCAACGGTGCGGAAGCCTGCGGCGAGGCCCAGGAAGACCATCCAGACAAAGAGAAAGCGGGTGGCCTCCTCAGACCAGGAGACAGGCTGCCCGATCAAGCGGCTTACAATCTGTACGACCACGACGATCAGGATCCCGGCTGCCGTGGCGCCAGCTGCAAAGTCGGCAGTGAGCTTGACGAAACGGCCGAGCAAAGACGGTTGTTGAGCCATGGGGCTTCACCTCTCAGATGGATCCTGGCCCCAGGATCGCGACCAGGATGCCCTGTAGGACTGCCTTACTACTTGCTGACGGCCGCGATGGTGCGGTCGAAGAAGGTCTGATCCTTCACGAGCTTGGCGAAGGTCGGAAACAGCTCCTTGGCAACGTCCGCGAAAGCCTTCTGTTGCTCAGGAGTCAGGCGGTCGACCTTCATGCCCTTCTCGGTCAGCGCTGCGATCGACTTGCCCTCGTCTGCAGCATCGTTTTCCACCTTCCAAGCCTCGGCCTCAACAGCCGCTTCTTTGATAGACTTCTTCTGGTCTTCAGGGAGCGCGTTGTACTTAGCGGGGTTGATTCCCAGCACCCAACCATCCGCCATATGGTTTGTCATGGTGGCGAAGGATTGCACTTCATAGAACTTAGCCGTGACCGGGATGTTGATCGGGTTTTCCTGGCCATCAATGACCTTCAGCTGCAGGGCATTGTAAACCTCTGCAAACGCCATTGGGGTTGGGGCAGCGCCCATCTTCTTGAAGAACTCGACCCAAAGCGGATTGTTGGGCACGCGAAACTTCATACCGGCCAGATCCTGCGGACCCATGATCGGCTTGCGGGAATTGGTCATCTGGCGGAACGGACGCGGCCACAGGCCGAGGCCTTGAATACCGATCTTGTTAAGGTCAGCGATCAGCTCCTGCCCCAGCGGTCCGGACAGGTATGTGCGGAGCTGGGTCGTATCGGTGAAGAGGTACGGAACTGAAATCGCCGTGAACTTCGGGTTAAAGTTGGCATAGAGCGACGTCGAGAGCAGCAGCATGTCGAGCGAGCCACCTGAAAGCTGCTTCACTGCAGCTGAGGGATCGCCGCCATACAGCTGGCCATTTGGGAACACCTTGATCGTGACCTTGCCGCCTGTCTTCTGCGACACCAGCTCGGCGAACTTGTTGGCCGCCAGAGTGATCTCAGAATTATCCGGATCAGGCGTTGAGAGAGTAAAATTGGTCTGAGCACTCGCTGCAGTCGCAGCAATCATTACAGCGGCTGTGGCCAAGCCACGAATCATCGACTTCAGCATTCTTGTCTCCTCCATGAAAACGTTACTATGTTCTTATTGGTTATACCAAAAAGTTAGCCGAATGCACAGCGAATGGCAAGCGTTGTCTGGATTGGCATAACCAATTATCACTCACGATCATGATCGGGGAAAATGTTCTGACCTCCTCTTGCTAAGCGTGGCAAGACTTGGAGGCGTCGCGGCAAGTCTAGCAGATCTGAGGTAGGAGCTGAAAGCTTAGCTTATAGGAAAGGGCGTAAAGTTGCGCTTGCCCGGTCGTATGTGGAGAGCGAAGCTGGATCACCCGAGCATTTCTCATAGACAGGGCTCTGACGCGATGAAGACGATTACGGACCTCCCGGAGTGGCACGCGCTTCAGGCGCATTCTGATGGCATGCGCAATCTTCATCTGCGCGATCTGTTCGCCCAAGACCCGGAACGTTTCCAGCACTTCTCGCTCCAGATTGAGGATCTTCTGCTCGACTACTCCAAGCACCGGATCACAGCCAAAACCATGACACTTCTGCTCGACTTGGCCAGGGTCGCAGATGTCGAGGGCTGGCGCGACAGGATGTTCGCGGGGGAGAAGATCAACAGCACCGAGAATCGAGCCGTGCTGCACGTCGCGTTGCGCAACCGCGCAGAACGACCAATTCTGGTCGATGGCACTAACGTCATGCCGGAGATCACGGCTGTGCTGGAAAAGATGCGGCTCTTCTCAGAGCGGGTCAGGAGCGGCGCCTGGCGCGGAGCGACGGGCGAGGCCATCTCAGATGTGGTTAATATCGGCATCGGCGGCTCGGACCTTGGCCCTGTCATGGCTTGCGAGGCGCTGAAGCCGTACCAGCGACCGGACCTGAGGCCGCATTTCGTGTCCAATGTCGACGCAGCCCATCTCTCCCACACCCTCGCTCGTCTCGATCCTGCGCGCACGCTGTTCATCGTGGCATCGAAGACCTTCACGACGCAGGAAACGATGACGAACGCTGCCAGCGCTCGGACCTGGCTGACCGATGCCTTAGGCGAGGACGCGGTGGCGAAACACTTCGTCGCCGTCTCGACCAACGCTGCCGAGGTGGCGCGGTTTGGCATCGATACGACGAATATGTTCGAGTTCTGGGACTGGGTTGGCGGACGCTACAGCCTCTGGTCAGCTGTCGGCCTGCCAATCGTGCTGGCCGTCGGGTTTGAGCGCTTCACCGAGCTGCTCGAAGGCGCCCATGAAATGGACGAGCATTTCCGCGGCGCCCCCCTTGAGCAGAACATGCCCGTGATCATGGGCCTACTTGGCGTCTGGTACCGCAATTTCTTGGGCGCCTCGACCCTCGCCCTGCTGCCTTATGACCAGCACCTCGTTCGCTTCGCCGCTTATTTCCAGCAGGGCGACATGGAGAGCAACGGTAAGTCCGTGCGCCGAGACGGCACACGGGTGGACTATGATACGGGCCCGATCATCTGGGGTGAGCCGGGCACAAATGGTCAACACGCATTCTTTCAGCTTCTCCACCAAGGCACGGAGCTGGTACCGGCCGACTTTCTCGCGGCGGCCGAGAGCCAGACACCCTTGGCAGATCATCATGAGAAGCTGCTCGCGAACTTCCTGGCGCAGACTGAGGCCCTCGCGTTTGGCAAGACGGCAGATGAAGTCCGAGCCGAGCTTCGGGAGCGCGGCCAGACGGGTGAGGCCTTGGACGCCCTCGTGCCGCATAGGGTCTTCGATGGAAACCGGCCTACAACCTCGATCCTTTACCACAAGCTGACGCCTCGCCATCTCGGCTCCCTAATTGCTCTCTACGAGCACAAGATCTTCGTTCAGGGCATCATCTGGGGCATCAACAGCTATGATCAGTGGGGCGTCGAACTCGGCAAGGAACTCGCATCAAGGATCCTGCCGGAGCTCCAAAGCCACGAGACAGTGACAGGGCATGACAGCTCGACGAGCGGCCTGATCAACCACATCCAGTATCTTCGCAGGCCTATGCAGTAGGTCCCAATCTGCGAGGCCCGAGCGAGGTTTTTCGATGAGCTCACTTTCTTCAGAGCACTGCAATTGAAGAATTCAGGAGATCGGTCACAAGCATATGTCCCGGCGCGTGAGTGATACAGAATTCAGGCCGGACATTTGCGATGACGGATTGGGGCGTGACTCCGCAAGCCCAGAAGACTGGGATTTCACCCTCGCGGATATCAACCGGGTCGCCGTAGTCCGGATTGTTGATATCGGCGATGCCGATCAGTGAAGGATCGCCTAGGTGCACCGGAGCACCATGAACTGAGGGAAAGCGAGACGTAACCTGCACAGCGCGAATGGCATCGGCTGCCTTCAGTGGACGCATAGATACGACGAGCGGCCCTGAGAAGGGCCCAGTTGCAACGGTTGGAACGTTCGTCCGGTACATTGGGACGTTACAACCCTGCTCAATGTGACGCACCGGCAAACCATCAGCCAGCATGGCCTCTTCGAAGGAAAACGAGCAGCCGATCAGGAAGGCTACTAACTTCTCGTTCCACAGGTCTCGAATGTCGACGGGCTCCGCTACGAGCTCGCCATGCCTCCATACCCGGTACCGAGGCACATCAGTGCGAATATCAATATCCCGCCCCAGTTCAGGCAGTGAAGGATCGCCTGCCTCCGAAACTGCGACAAGCGGGCACGGTTTAGGGTTACGCTGGCAGAAGCGCAGGAAGTCGTGCGCCAATTCCTCCGGCAGGATGGCGAGGTTGGCCTGAACATGCCCTGGAGCGAGGTTCGCGGTTGGGCCAGTCAGGATACCAGCGCGCGCGTCCAAGCGGGCTTGGTAGGCGGCACCAACGTCGATCGTTACAGACATCCTTTAGTCCTTCTGCCAGCGTGTGTTTTTACGCCTGCTGTTGTGAGCACAGGGCTTCGACTGCCATGCCGATGGCAAGAATTCTGCGATCGGCACCCGCAGGCCCAGCGATCATCAGCCCCACAGGAGCTTCGCCCGGTGCGTGGCACGGCACAGACAATGCAGCTCCATCAAGGAAGTTGATCAGCGTGGGATTACGCAGGATCAAGCCATTGGCAGCGTAGTAGACCTCGTCGCTCGCAGCGAGTTCTGCAATGGCGGGTGCGACAACTGGGACAGTCGGGAGAACCAGCGCATCGTAGCCTTCAATGCGTGCCTCCACGCCTGCTCTCCAGGCTTTACGGGCGGCGAGCAGGTCGAGGTAGTCGGCGGCGGATATATCTTTACCCCGCAGAATACGCGAGCCGACGCGCGGATCATAGCGGTCCCCTGCACGGCTGATCAGGTCCCGGTGCCAAGCCCACGCTTCGGCTGCGGTGAAGCCGCCTTTGGCGTTGATCGCGGCAAGGCCAACGAACTCCGGCACGGCGATCTCGTCAATCTGCGCACCGGCAGCCGAAAGACTTGAGAGTGCCGCTTCAAAAGCACTCGCAACGTCCTTGTCCATTCCGTCGAGCGCCAGAGTCGTAGGCACAGCAAACCGGAGTTTGCCGATCTCGGCTGGCTGTGGAAGCGGCTCTTCGTCACCAGCCATGATCGCATCGAGGACAGCACAACACGCCACAGAGGGAGCAATGGCGCCAATGGAGTCGAGGCTGAATGAGAGTGGCAAAGCGCCGGTCAGCGGCACCCGCTCAGCAGTCGGCTTAAATCCTACCAGACCACAGAGCGCAGCAGGTATGCGAACTGACCCACCCGTGTCCGACCCGATCCCCGCAACCGCCATTCCGTCAGTTACCGAGACCGCTGCACCTGACGAAGAGCCGCCTGGAATACGCCCGGTTTTGCGATCCCAAGGATTGCGCGGAACATCGTAGTGCGGATTGAGGCCAAGACCTGAGTAAGCGAACTCAGTCATGTTGGTACGACCGACAATCACCGCGCCCGCAGCGCGCAGTCGTTTGACGACGACAGCGTCCTCCGAAGCCGCCGGTTCACCTGCACGAGCGAGAGATCCGCCCATAGTGACCTCGCCGGCGACATCGAACAGGTCTTTGATTGACACCGTCAATCCGTCGATGGGCGAGCGGACCAGACCGGCACTCCGTAGGATGTCGGAGGCCTGTGCGGCAGCACGAGCCTCGTTGGGATAAAGCTTGGTGAAAACACGTGGGCCCTCCCCACTTGGATCGGAGGCGCGACTCAGCACCTCCTCCGTAAGAGCCAAGGACGTTGTGCGGCCCTCTGAAAGCGCCAACTGCTGTTCATTCACTGTCGAAATCATGTCTTATCAACCGTCGTGGTAGGTTGCATCGGATCCGGGATCAGGCAACCTCCGGCAAAATCTCGATGTAATAGCTGTGGCTCAACGTACGCCCGCTCCGTAGGTCGAACAGTTCCATCGTGAATGAGGCCGCAGGCCGGATGCCACCCTTTGCCCCAACCGTTCCGCAGATCATGCCTGTCCCCTCAGGGAGTTCGGCCTGTCCGGCGAACCCGGAGATCAACTCAGACGGCGGTCGGAGAGAGGCGAGCGTGCCCTCTTGATAGAGAACCCGTTCGCCGTCCTCCTGAATGTACGATCGGATGACAAGTTCATCCCAATATTCTGCAACGTCGGCGAAGAGCCATGCCTCGGCAGCGACAGGCTTTGCGCAGACCTGTTTCGATAGAGCGACACTGTGCGTCTCAAGCTTACGGTCGGTGTGGTCGGATGCGATGCTAACGTAGAGCTCACCGCCGGCCCGAAACACGAAGGTCTCCACCTCCCCCGATGACTGATCGCCCACAACCTGAATGCGCGAGGCCTGGGTCAGCTGATTTTCCGCAACACGATAGTAAAGTGGAACGGAACTCGGCCGTGGCACACCGATAGCGAAGAGTTCCTCAATGTGATGCTCGATGGCATGCTGATCGCGCCCAGCCCACCCGGCAACGACGAGCGAAGAGATTTCAACGTCGATTGTGCGTGAACCTGAGAGGGCCTCTGCCTTGAAGGAAAGTTTCATTGTAGGAATCCATTTTAGAGTTGAACGAGGCCAGTTGATCCTAAGCCCTTAGCTGAAGACGCTTGGGAGCCAGAGTGCGAGGCCTGGGAAGAACGCCAGAAGTGCTAGCAGAATGAACATTGCTAAGACGAAGGGCAGCGAACCAGTGATGACTGCACTCATCGACCCGCTCTTGCGAAGGCTTTGCACAACGAAGAGGTTAAGCCCTACAGGTGGCGTGATCAGAGCCGCTTCGACGAGAACGATGATAATGATGCCGAGCCAGATTGGGTCGTAACCGAGTGCGATCATGATCGGCGCAACGATCGGGATCGTGGTGATCATCATGGAGAGCGTCTCCATGAAGCAGCCGAGTACCAGATAGAAGAGGATGATGATCAGCAGCATCCATCCGGGCGAGAATCCGAGGCCTGTGATTGATCCGGTAATCGCGTCCGTCAGGCCCGTGGCCGACATGATGAAATTCAGGAAAGCCGCGCCGATCACGATCAGCATGATCATCGCGGTTGCCTTCATTGTGCCTTCGATAGATTCGCGCAGCATCGTCCAGGTTAGCCGGCGGAACCATGCTGCGAGGATAAAGGCGCCTGTCACGCCGAGAGCAGCAGCTTCTGTCGGAGTGGCAAGACCGGCATAGATCGAGCCTACAACGAGAAAGAAAATTCCAAGAGGTGGTGCAAGATGGATCAGGCTCTTGAAACGCTCGCCCCAAGTGGCATGAATTTTGTGGCCGCCCCAAGATGGCTTCGCGATACAGGCGACCACAATCACCAGCATGAAGAGGCCAGCCAGCATAAAACCAGGAATGATCCCCGCGAGGTAGAGCCTAGGAACGGAAGAGTTGGTGAGAACGCCGTAGATCACGAGATTGATCGACGGCGGAATGAGGATTCCGAGCGTACCGCCTGCTGCGAGACTGCCGAGGAAGAGCGGCTCATTGTAGCCATACCGCTTGATCTGCGGAATCGCGACGGTGCCAACCGTGGCTGCAGTAGCAACGCTCGATCCAGATGTTGCCGAAAACAAGGTTGAGGCGCCGATATTCGCATGCATGAGGCCGCCGGGCAGCCATGAGAGCCAGAGGCTCATGGAACTGTACATTCGCTCAGCAAATCCGGCCCGCAGCAGAATCTCTCCCAACAGGATGAAGAGAGGCACCGCTACCAACAAGAATTCATTGTTCGTGCTCCATGCCAACTCGCCAACGGCGCGTGTTAGGGGCAGCATGGAGTACAGTGGGTCTAGAACTAGCCCGAGCACGCCGAGCGCGGCACCGACAGGAATGCTCAGCCCGATCAGAACGAGGAGAAGGATTAGTGCAGTGGCAACCATATCGCCTTACCCCTTAACCATGCGCTCGCCCGCGGCGGCTTCTTCTTCGGCTTCTTCTTGAGTCGAGCGGACACCTGCGACGGCTTTAACGTCGTCAAATCTACCCGTGACGAGCGCAACAGACGACCGCACCAGCATGAGAGCCAGAACCAGGCACATCCAGATCAGACCCAATAGCCAGAGACCCTGCGGAATATAGAGAGGGGTTGCAAGGGGGGTATTAGCAGCGGAGTTCTGAGTCCAAGAGGTGGCGGCAACGTCATAGGCATAATAGGTGAGCATCACCATGAAAACGCCAAGTGCCACGACGGAGAGCCAATCCAGCACGGCCGACAGCCGAACAGGCAGATACTGATAAAGCACGTCGACGCGCACATTCGCCCGTTGGAGGGTCGCAAAGGCGAATGCCCATGAAGTGCTGATCGCGAAAGCATAGCTCGACAGCTCATCGGCGCCGCCGGTCGTGAAGCCAAAGAATTTACGGGCGAGAACGTCAAAGGTGATCAGCAGCACGCTGCCAATCGTGAGCGCACCGCCGAACCAGACGGCCCAGCGTGACAAATGCTCAGCTGCGCGGCTCAAGCCGCCCAAAAAGGAAGGGTGTATGGTCGGCGCCATGAAAATACCTGTGTCGGCGCATGAGCGCACCGCATTGGATCAGAGGATGTTCGGCCAAAAGGCACGAAACGACGCGTCGGTCTCGCAACTGGTCCGACGCGCCGCATTAGACTATTTGGAGGCTGTGACGTTCAGCGTCTTACCAATCGTGTCGTTGAAGCTCTTCACACAGTCAGCCGAGCAGCGCGCTGCCCATTTCGGCAGTATCGATTCCTGAAGAACCTTCTTCAGAAGTTCACGATCAGCAGCGCTCGGTTCGACCAGCTTCATTTTTCCCTTAACAGGCAGCGTACAAGTTGCAGCGCCCGTGTTGCAGTCATACCCCTGCTTGGTCTGCTCGTCGGCGGCCTTCCAAATATCGTCCATCAAGGTCTTGATGTTGGTTTGGAGGAACTGTTGAACCTTTGGATCGAGCTTGTCCCAAATCGCCTGATTGACCGCGTGGATCTGCTGATTCCAGTTGATCGGGAGCGCGTAGAGGTGGGTCGAGACTTCGTACCACTTGGCAGAATAGCCAGACAGTGAGCCAGTAATGGCGCAATCAACGACCTTGTTCTGCAGGGCAGGAACCACCTCGCCGAATGCCATCGTTACGCTCGCGCCACCGAAGGCTTCGACGAACTCGGCTTGGGTGCGGCTGCTGGTGCGAACCTTCTTGCCCTTCAAATCAGCAAGGCTATTCACCTCAGCATTGCAGAACAAAACCTGCGCTGGATAGGTAGAAATACCCAGAAGCTTTACCTTCGAGCCTTCACCGTAGAACTTGCCGTAAACGGGCTCAAAAGCCTCCGTGACCTTGCGGGCAGTCTGCACGTCTGGTGCGAGACCGGCCAGATCGATCGCCTCGTTGATTGGATTGTCGCTGGCGAAGTAAGAAAGCGTCGCTGTACCGAATGGGATAACACCCTGTGACATCAGGCGGAGAATCTCAGGCCCCTTAAGACCCATCTCATTGAAGCCTTTGATTTCCGCTGTGACCTGGCCATTCGAACGCTCGGGAATTGTCTTTGTCCAGAACGGCTTCTCGAAGTCATTGTAAGCAGTAAGATTGCTGAGACCTCCAACGACCTGGAGTTTGGTCTTTGGCAAATCCTGAGCCAGAGCTGCACCAGACAAGCTCAGCAGGGCTGCGGCTCCGAAAGCATAAGCGATTCTTTTCATGATGTGTCATCCTCTGGTTCAATCTTGAGGCTGAGCGAAGACACATTCAGGTCGGATCAAAGCGCCTCTGTCCGTTTTCCGGCTCCTAGGATCTCTCAGGCGATCACCAAAAGACCTACGGCGTCAAAGGGCGCTTTAAATACGCTACCTAGCTGTCGTTCCTCAGCCTGGTCACATTGCATCCTAGGAACCTTTAGCTTGTCTATTCGTATGTTTTAATGGGGGATATAAAAACTATTTATATCCCCTGGGCGCTCTGCCCTTAGTTCGAAGAGCAACATCCTGGGCGACCTCGGCAAGTGAACGCATCGGGCGACTGTCGAAACCATCGATCCAACTCGCGGTAAAACTGAGATCTGGAAGCGGATCACTCTCCACATCAAGGATCTGCAGTTCGCCAGAAGCAAGCTCCCGGTCAAGGAACACCGGCGTGATTACAGCGGTTCCAATACCGTCCAAAGCCATGCGCACAATCATCGACACCGAAGCGCTACCGTACATTCGGGGCGTCTTTACTCCCGCGCGCATGGGCATATCACGCACCACTTGGTAGGGACTGCTGTTGGATGGGTGAGTGATGATGGGCCGGCTCGCAATATGTTCTAGCGTAACAAGAGACCCCGCTAGTTGCAGTTTTGGACTAGCAACCCACGAGAGCGAATAAGTGCACAGTGGAAGGTTCTCTACCCGCTCCTCAAGAACAGGACCCATCAGGAACGCAATGTCGATCTGCCGCGACATCAGGTGAGAGCGAAGCACATGCGTACTGTCGACCTCAATCTCCAAGACAAGGGCCGGATAGGCGCTGTGCACTTCCTCGATAAAGGTAGACAACCAAGTCTGCACGATCGTTTCTGCGACACCAATTCGAATTGTGCCGCTCATTACGTTCTGATCTTGGGCCGCTTTCAGCATATCGCGCCGCGCCTGCATCATGCGCTCAGCGTGCGAGAGCATTTCCTGCCCCTTAGCCGTAAGTGTCACGCCTCGCACGTCACGCTCGAACAAGCGCACGCCAAGCGCGGCCTCCAGCGAAGCGATACGCTGTGACACAGCAGGTTGCGTTGTCCCGAGCTTCTCAGACGCCGCCCTCAGGCTACCGAGTGCAGCAGCCCAAAAGAACGTTTCAATGTTTCTAAAGTCGATCATCAGGGTTGGTTCGGCAGTCACAGGCAGCTTGTTTTACGGTCACCATACTCGGAGTGACTGCGGTTCGCGATGCACTCTGTACCGCGTCCTGTAAGGCACCACACGAGCTTTGTTCTCAATTGGGCAAAACAGTTTATATGGCTCAAGAGCAGAGTCCTGTCGGCCTACCACACTGCTTCCGCTCTTGCGGATCGAGATGGGCGACTGCATCCCCTTTTGAACACACCACAATGCCTGTCCCATTCCAGCCATTCCGACACATTCGCCATCACCGCCCAAAGGAGTGAATTGTGAGCCGCCTTTTCGAGCCCATACAGATCGGCAATCTTCACCTGGACAACAGAATCGCTATCGCCCCTATGTGCCAGTACTCCGCAGAAGGAGGCCTCCCCAACGACTGGCACTTGATCCACCTCGGGCAACTTGCCCTATCGGGTGCAGGTCTGCTGATCCTTGAAGCCACAGCCGTCTCGCCACAGGGCAGGATTTCGCCGTACGATCTCGGTCTCTATTCCGATGAAACAGAGGAGGCTTTTGCCCGACTGCTGAAGGGAGTCAGGCTGCCCTCCGCCATTCCACTCGCTCTTCAGCTTGCCCATGCGGGCCGAAAGGCCTCAAGCCGAGCCCCATGGGAGGGCGGCGCCCAAATCCGTCCCGACGAGCCCCTGGGCTGGGAGACAGAGGCTCCTTCGGCCATACCACATGCCGAGGGCGAGAGTGTACCTACCGCTCTCGACAGAGATGGGCTCAAGCGCGTCCGTGATGATTTCGTGAATGCCGCACGCGACCTATGCTGGATTTTGGGTGATGGGGCCGATCAGGCGACGTTGTGTGTTGGCGTCGTTGCGATCTCGGTGCCGTCCTGGAATCTGACACCCGCGATTACTTTCGGCAACTGGTTTTCGCCCATCA
>NZ_VOSK01000779.1 GCF_009296175.1 Microvirga tunisiensis
TCGTAGTACTTCAGGTCGAGGTCGAGATAGGGGTGGATCAGCTTCTCTTTGATGAAGTGCCAGATAATGCGGGTCATCTCGTCGCCGTCGAGCTCGACAACCGGGTTGGCAACCTTGATCTTCGCCATGATCTCACCTTGCGCTTAAGGGCTGGAACAGTCCTGCCTGCGGCAGGATGGTTGCGGGGGCTATAGCGCGGTTATGGCCGATGGGGAAGGTGGGGGCAGGGCAGGAATTCAGCGCTTTCCCGCCTGCTAAGGTATTTTGGAGTTCTTGGTGCACAAAGTTGCGCTGAACAGCGAATTGACGGTCGCTGCCTTGCTCCGGACCGGCTCCGGGGTTTGAGAGCTGAGGCCTGGTTCGCGTCGCCTACGCCGCACCGGTTGCCGTGGAAGAGCGGATGAACCGCCTCGGCTGAGATCTTTATCAAAGGTGTGGCCGAAGCGGGAAATGTGAGCTCCGGGATCAGGGGAAGACTCCGAGCGAGAGTACGCAACAGGGCGACATGACATTACGTGACGGTGAGAGATAACAGTGATATTATGACGTTATAAGCGCAGGAAATTAGGGATAATCGCGGGTCAGGGTTCCTCTTTGGGAAAATTCACCACGCCACGTGTGCTGTCGCACGGAAAGCCAAGCTTATCCGTAGTTCAGATCCCTTCATTCCGGCGGTTGCCTCAGAGGCATCGGATCCGATTTTTTCGGATCGAGGACGTCGCCGGAGGGACTTTGTTGAACACAAAAGGGAGCTGACATGCGTCTTGCTATTATTCTCGGAACGGCAGCACTGGTTCTGGCAGGCTGCCAGACGGCCGAACAGTCCATGGCCAATGCCGATTCCGTCTGTATGGAATCGGGCCTGAAGCCCGGCACGAAGAACTACGAGCGTTGCCGCAATGCCAACTACCGCAATAACGTCGCGCAATCGAACGCGGCCGCCAGCCAAGTGGCTGTCGGCACCGCCGTCGGCGTCGTCGGCGGCGCGGCTATCGGCGCGGCGGCCCGTCCGCATTACTACTGCGGCTGGGGCTGCTGGTAACAGGCCGGCCGAAATATCGGTTCGGTGTCTCAAGGCCTCTCCGGGCATGCTCGGAGAGGTTTTTCATGAGATGCCGTCAGGAGCCGTCGTGCATCGACAGAGCTAGATCCTCGACACAGTGATTTTGACCGGTTGGCCTGCCGTCTCTTGTGACGGCACTTCGAAGCGGTGCGGGATCTGCAAGTGGATTGATCCCCATTGGACGGGGCCTCGGTACCAGATGCGAAGT
>NZ_VOSK01000780.1 GCF_009296175.1 Microvirga tunisiensis
CAGGCGCCCACCGTCGAAAGCAGCGGTGATCTTCTTGCGGCCAACGGCTGGAAACGGGAAGGTGGCAGGTGTATCGTCCGGCATGGCGAGTGTGGCACAGGGCAATTGGTGGCAGGGATTAGTCTCAACAACCAAATCCTACGCTGCTTCAAGTGCTTAAGCTACACTCGCCAGCCTTCATCAACCTTCCCATGCATAAGAACGGCTAGATCCTCGACACAGTGATTTTGACCGATTGGCTTGCTGTCCCTTTGGCTACGACACCGTGGTCAAATTTGGCTTGGCCACGACCAACTTGCCGGACATGGGTGACAGGCGGGCAGTTGAAGCGTAGGATCGTTCATGGTGGGTGCGGCCTCGAGGAAATAGCGCAGATTGGCTTCAGCAACCAAATCCTAAGCCCGTTCAGCCGCTTGCGCCACGCCCGCCAGCCCCCATGAATTTTTCGGGCTTGGTGATCCTCTACCGCGACAAGGCGAAACCAGCCGGAGAAATTGACTGCGCACAGGGAGATCGGACATGACCAACCTTGTTCGGTTTACAAAATTCTTTCCTGGGGTGGATCCGGGTTTCAGCGGCAGTCTCAGCAGATTTGCACAGACGGTAGTTATTCGTTTAAGACTCCCACCAGGTACATATGTTATTCATGGAAGAGTATCGATCTCGAATACTGACCCTGATTGGCAAACAGCAAGTGCTATGATCACGGCTTCAGACGGCGCAGAGATCATAGATGAAGTCTTTTTTGCTATGCTCGGTACCGATCATCCTGGTAGGCCATCTTGTATGATTGTTTCTCTACAAGGAGTGCTGCATATACCACAAGATAGGGGGCGTGAGATCATCGATATACGTTGCGCTACGCACAAGGGGTGGGCAGACTCTAGCAGACTGATCGCAATTCAGGTTGGCAGTCTGATCGAGGCCAGCCTTTAGAAATCGCCTCTCGTCGGCCTGATTCAGCGCGGAGGTCGGGTGGTCCTACACATGTTAGCCAACGTGCAGCAGACCACGATCAAGTCGATCATCGAGGCCACGGTTGCCCTCGTCCACACCGACGAGTACGGCGTCTACGCCCGCCTGTCAGCCCCTGTCAGCCTAGGACTATCAGCGCAAGACAGTCGCTAAACCGTCAAAAGTAATTACCCAGGCCCTTGCGCCAACTGGGATTCGCTGATTCCCTGCTGGTATGGGCCGCGGCGATCTTGAACGTTTGAGCAAGGAAGAGCTGATTGAGTTGGTGCTGCGGCTGCAGCGGCCGCAAA
>NZ_VOSK01000781.1 GCF_009296175.1 Microvirga tunisiensis
AGCACGCGGCTGCGAAAACCCAGGTGAACGAGGCGGGGTAGGGGCGGTACTCGCCTTCGGGGACTACGCCACTCATCCGCTCGTTGCCGCGTTAATCACCTGGAAACCATGCCACCGCACCTTATCGGCAGGGTGTGAGTATCCGCCGCTATCTCAGAAGAGAGGGCCTCCGGTGGAATTAGCTCTGGTCGTACTCGTCGTGGCCACCTTCGCGGCTTTGGTCGTCCCATCGCTCGTGGGCGTGTTCCTTGATCCAGGTGAGTTCAAGGATCGTCCGACCCCACCAAGTCTTGCTCCTCGCAAGGAGCGCAACCGATTTGGGTTGCCGAACTGGCTGCTCATGCCGCACCTCCGAAAAGATCGCTCTTCGCAGATTCAGCATCAGCCATCGCCCTATGGTCGCGAGCGATCTGCTCCATCATTGCCAGTTGCTCGTCCGCAAACGCCTGAGTCATTCGGCGATCCTCGATCCAGCGCGGATAAACCCGTCGTCGTTGCTCCACTTCCCGTTCGGCGCAAGTAGCTCACTGCGCTGCTGTGAAGGTCATGGACACCCCTCGATCTGCAACGCACCGTGCTCGGCAACCGATACGCGAGAATTGATCTCAGCCGCCGGTACAGCGGAAGGGTGAACGAGCGGCAGTTGCTGCCCGCGTCTTTCCCACCACCTGAACGGGACCTGCGCGACGCTGCAAAGAGCCTGGCGCTGGCAGCCACCGGCCAGAAGGTCGGCCCCCTATGGTGCTGGATGCGGTAAGGCTGCCAGCCGCCGAGCGAGAAGGAGATGATCCAGCGCGGCCGCCGCCTCGAAGGGTTGACGCGAACGATCGCCATGACGGCCAGCCCTGCGGATCGCGGCCCCGGCAGGCCAAAGCGTCAACCGCAAACGCCAGAGGAGCAAGCTCGCAAGGAGCAAATCTTAACGAACCCCGGCAAAGGTATCCAGGCCGGGCTGCGCGAGCGGAAGGAGACCATTCATGTCGCGGCTGAATGAGACTGAGGCCACAGTGGAGCAGCGCGCCCGTGCCGTCCGGTATTGGGAGCAAGAGATCCGTCCACGGATAGCCCCCAAGGAGCAGGCCGAGCCGAAGGAAGATCCTTTCGCGGCTCTTGTGCGCCTCAAGTCCGAGGGCTGGGGCGATCTGGCGGCCAGCGAGGCTATCAAGGCGACCTTACGGAACACGAACAAGGGTGGGGCCGCATGAAGTCTAATGAGCGCTGACATCGCGGTCGATCTTCCCGCGCGCGAAGGTCATCCCTTTGG
>NZ_VOSK01000782.1 GCF_009296175.1 Microvirga tunisiensis
GCGAAGGAATGGATCTCAAAGAATGCAGCGGACATTCGCGTCGATGCGCCGAAGGTTTCTGTGGGATCGATCATCATTCACGCCACGAAGTCGTAGCGCTCAATGGTTTTGCCCGGTCGAGCACTGAACTGGCCGGGCTCCCACTCGACGTCTGATCTTGCGGCCATTCCGGACAGACGGTTTGCCGTTGGTGATGTGAGAGAACACGTGGCTCAACCTCCGAAACCGGAGCCACGAGTCATGCGCTCTAAAGGCATTGTCACATCAAGCGAGTAACGGCCATTTTGGCGGTGAACCCCGCCTGCACAAGTGGTGGAAACCGGACGGTTCGGCATTCGGGCGCGAGGCGGCATCGACACGTAAAACCCGTTGATGTGACAACGCCCCGTACCGATCCGCTGATCGCGTTCATCCCGCGCCTCGATGAGGACGTCACTGAAATCACCCTTCACCAGCCGGCTCATTCCAATCTCAGCCGCCGAGCGGGCTGCCATCCCTGCACGGCAGCGTCCACACTGTCGAATGCGGAGCCCTCGTCATCACGCACAAGCGTCGTCCCGTCCCGAGGAAGTAGCGGGCCACAGCAATCTCTTCTCGCGGCGGACGACGCCTCCCCCTTGGCTCGGGAGCCCCTTATCGCGCGTGGGTTGGCGGGTACGTGCCGGGCAGCAGGCGCTGGTAGATCCGCCGGATCTTGCTGTAGCATTCGCAGGCCACCTCCTCGAGGCCTGGCCGGTCGGTCACGGTGATGCTGCCCCGGGACTGCTGGATCAGTCCCGCCGTCTGAAGGGTCCGGGTGACCACGCTCACTGAAGAGCGCTGCACCCCCAGCATCTCGGCCAGGAACTCATGCGTGAGCGGCAGGGTGTCCTGTTCCATCCGGTCGTGCATGGACAGGATCCAGCGGCAGCAGCGGGCTTCCACCGGATGGACCGCATTGCACGACACCGCCTGGAAGGTGTGCATCAGCAGGACTAGGTGTCTGGATGCGAGACCTCCTTGGCATGAGCGATGACCTGGAGGGCTGGCGGCAACGCGTCTGCATCGGGTGGCTTGTAGCGGCGGTTGGCGAGCTTCGGCTCGGCAGCCAGGCGGCTTCGCACAACCTCATCCGGGGATCGCCCCTTGAGCACGCGTTGACGTCTTCTGTTATAGGCCTGATTGAAGCCCTTGAGCAGCGTCTCGAGGTCCCGATGGCTGTAGATGGTGATGCCCAGCACCTCGCGCTGCACCCGCCCGTTGAAGCGCTCCACGAGACCATTGG
>NZ_VOSK01000783.1 GCF_009296175.1 Microvirga tunisiensis
CGAAGCTGCGGTCGGCTGCAAGGTCATCAACATCATGACCAGCCTTGGCATGCCAGTATCCCAGCGCCTCGTCTGAACCCCAGGGCTAAGGGGTGCATGCGGCCCACCTCTCAATTATGCACCAACGTCTCCCCGCGCCGCCAATGCCTTGATAGTCATGCGAGCCTCCTGATCGAGCCGGCTCATGCGCTCCTCCGTGTCGTCCCGTGACACGGTAGGTCGACTTCAACCGGAGGCGACATCTCGTAAATCTGGCCGTCGCCTTACTCACACATTCGCGCGTCGCGCTACACTCCTCTTGCGCTGACCCCTACTAGACCGGCAGCGGAGCGCTTCTGCCCGTTGCAGGACCGTGTTGCAGGAATGCGGCACCTTCTGCCACACGGATGCTCCCGGCAGCCCGCACCGGTTGACGCACAAGCGGCCCATTCCCTATTTTCCGGCCAAAATCAAACCTCAGGGGCCTCATGCAACGAGTTAAGCTCAAGGCTACTGCCGCGATTGCGGTTGCGGCAGGCGTGCTGTTCGGCACCAGTGCCCAGGCGCAATCCCTGTCGGGGATCAGGGTCGGCGAGGAGGTCTCGTCGGCCTCAAGGATCGATGCAAGGCCACTTCCCTCCAAGAGCGGGGATCCGCACGAGGAGCGGCGATGGAAGCTGTCCGACGGCAACAGGCTCTCCGTCGCCGCGGACCCGGAGACGAAGAGGATTGTCTACGCCGAGAAGACGTGGGGCGGCAGCGCCAACGGCAAGCCGGCCGATTTCCCAGGCTTTGTCTACGGCGAGACCACCCTTGCCGACATCAGGGCACGCGCCCAGAACAACGGGTTTGCGTTCAAGGAACGCCTCATCGACGTGAGGCCGGACGGCCTCGCCCTGTTCAACGCCTACGAGGTCGAGGGTGCGCCGGGCGTTGTCGTGACGTTCGTTACCAAGCTGTCCAAGAGAGACGACGAGCGCCTCCGGACCGGCAAGGCGAACGTGGACATCAACCGTGCCGCCCGGCTGGACGCCATCATTCTCGCCGATGCGGGATACCTCGATGCGATCTGGGGTGACGCAAAGCTGACGCACAAGGCGTACAAGCCCATCCGGTGGGAGCCGCCCCGCCAAACCGCGTTGGCCTCCCGCTAGATCCTCGACACAGTGATTTTGACCGGTTGGCCTGCCGTCTCTTGTGACGGCACTTCGAAGCGGTGCGGGATCTGCAAGTGGATTGATCCCCATTGGACGGGGCCTCGGTACCAGATGCGAAGT
>NZ_VOSK01000784.1 GCF_009296175.1 Microvirga tunisiensis
GCCGCGGACTGGAAACGGCCGCCGCGCGAATGGCTCGAGGCCAAGACCCAGTTCGCCGTCGTCTTCGGTGAGCGGTTCGTCAGTCAGTGACGAAAACAGGCCGCCGCACAAAATATCCGGCAGTCCCGCCCTTGGCCGCCATGCTTCTCACGCTGCCATTCGCCAGCGCCGAACACCTTCAGGCCAGTCGAGTCGATCACCCCGTTCGCCGTCTCGATCGCAATCGCGGAGTATTGCTGCGGTCGGCCACGACGGCCGCTGTGGGGTGGCTTCCACGCGGCCATCGCCCCGGGTGTCACCCACACGGTCAAATCACCGCGCCGACGCAGCGCCGCATCATACTCCCGCCAATTCTGCACGCGATAGCAGGCCTTTTGGATTTCGTGGCGGCGCTTTTCATTGACCTTGTAGGGCATGCGGCTCTCAGCTTTAGCGGATCGCCTTTCATACCTCACTGCGGGTCCGCCTCGTCACTCCAGACGGACTTATGCACCAACATCGGCGCAGGGCCTTCTGAGACAGGGGCTTACTGGAACCACCGGGCGGCGAGGTCATGCCGGGATTGAATCATGAATGCCCGATCAGAGGAATCTGGAGGGTTCTGTGAGGTCCGGTCGCGACGGAACGTGTGAAGGCCCTCATCCGGAAGGACCTCATTGAAGCCGGATTGAGCGAAGCCGCGAGACGGGGATGGCGCTATGGGGATTGTAGGCTGGTTGGTGAGGTGAGTTGCTCGACGAGGGCCGGACGGACGGCATTTGGAACGCGATCCGTGTGCCTGATGGTGCCGACGGCGACGGCTCGGTGCCGATGATCGCGTTGAATACGGCCGGCCCGGTCACCGTAGAGCACCCGGATCTTTCCCGCTCCGGGACGCGGTGCAAACAGATGCAGGCCGGCGCGCATGGCAGTCGGCTCGGTCATTGCCATGCTGCAAGCGGTTGATCCTCTCATGAACTGTCGCTCCAGAAGGGACGGCGAGGCACCTCCCCACATCGACAGATGCCGAACGTGACCATCTGTCGGCCGCACCAGGAGCACCGGCTGGCCGGAGTTGCGGCAGGCCGATCATGCGTGGTGTCGGCGGCGCTCTCTTGCGCCGTGATGGTCAGCAGTCTGCGACACCTGTCAAGCGACACCCAGATTTACGAGATAAGGCGACATCCAGTTTTACGAAGCCTCAGGCGCGAGCGCGCTGGAGAGCCTCCTCAAGATCCCGTAGGCGATAGCTGCGCCCTTTGATGTTGAGGACA
>NZ_VOSK01000785.1 GCF_009296175.1 Microvirga tunisiensis
GCCTGCAGGAGGTCTCGCGGGAAGTGGTCGACCGCAGTCAGAAGCGCCTGCAACACAACATCGATGGTCTACAGTCGCTTGCCCGCTGTCGCTCGATGACGGACTTCGTTGAGGCGCAAACGACGCTGCTGCGCGACAACCTGGAGCAGACTGTCGAGAACAGCCGCCGCCTTGCCGAGCTCACGATACGGATCACCGAGGAGGCCACCCGAACCGTGACCGAGCAGGCCGACAAGACCGCCGAGCGGATCCGCCGCGCGGCCTGAGCACCCTAGCCGGGAACTGACAGGAAGAGCGCCCCTGAGGCGCTCTTCGCATGTGATCAGCAAAACCGGAGGTGCGGAGGCTCGGGATGCCGAGAGGACCTGATAGGAGCCGTTGGCCGCTGACGTCTCCACCGCGGTAACGTCGAACGCTACCAAGGTCTAGATGCCGGACGGGCGTGCTCCCGGTCGTCCGCGATCATGATGTCCGGAGCGGGCACGCCCTCTGGCTCAGCGCGCCCATTTGAGGAAAAACAGCCCTTCAGAGCTTGGGTCGGCGCATGATCTCAGGTGGAGGGAGGCCTCTTATAGGCCCCGCACACGGACCTCGAACTGCCACCCTTACCGTTGCAGTCGTGACCGCATTCATTGTGGCCACCGCGGTCCAAGGCCAGCCTCAGTCGTCGGAGACGCGCAGCGGATGGCACCATCCGCTCACCGGCATCAGGGCCGATCCGGCGTAGCGGTGCTTGGGGCTCGACCAGCGCCGGCGGCACCGCCTCATCGATGCGCTCGAGCGGCAGTGGGATGCCGGATGGGAAGGGGGTGGCTTCGTGGCCAGTGGTCCCTACCTGGCGCGAGTGCTGGGTCTGTTTGACCTGCTCGGCAGCGCATACCGGCTTGCAAAGGCCTGACCAATACAGGGTCCGACCTAGCCGGCGGGGCAGCCTTGCGGATCGTCCGGGTGGCAAGGCCAACCAGCCCAACATTGGGCTGCCGCAAGGTAAGGCGACCCTCAAGTGCGGTTTCGAGTATGGTATGCTGTCAAGCGACACCGAGATTTACGAGATAAGGCGACATCCAGTTTTACGACGGCTCAAGCGTGAGCCCGCTGGAGAGCCTCCTCCAGATCCCGCAGGTGAAGTAGTTTGGACTTAATCTGACAGACGGTGTCGTTAGGCTGAGGCATGAGCCGAGGCCGGGCGCGGAGTGGTCGGGGTGCGCAGCGCCCGGCCTCGGGGTTCACAAGGAACATCGTCATGACCA
>NZ_VOSK01000786.1 GCF_009296175.1 Microvirga tunisiensis
CTCCCCGCGCCGCCAATGCCTTGATAGTCATGCGAGCCTCCTGATCGAGCCGGCTCATGCGCTCCTCCGTGTCGTCCCGTGACACGGTAGGTCGACTTCAACCGGAGGCGACATCTCGTAAATCTGGCCGTCGCCTTACTCACACATTCGCGCGTCGCGCTACACCCATGTAGGTTGGATCTTCGCCCGCAAGCACGACACCGTCGATCTCGTGAAGGTCGGCGACTTCACCAAGTACCCGGAGTTGACGTGGCTGCATAAGTACGAGCTGGTGCCTGCCGCCGTGCTGGCTTTGGTGACCTTCCTGAGTGCCGACTGGCCGGGCCTCGTCGTCAGCTTCTTCTGGAGCACGGTGGCAGTCTATCATGCCACCTTCTGCATCAACTCGCTCGCCCATGTGCACGGTTCGAAGCGTTACGTGACCGGCGACGACTCTCGCAACAACTGGCTCCTGGCCTTCTTCACCATGGGCGAGGGCTGGCACAACAACCATCATGCCTATCAGGCCAGCGTGCGGCAGGGCTTCCGCTGGTGGGAGATCGACCCGACCTTCTACATCATCAAGGCGCTCTCGTTGCTCGGCGTGGTGTGGGATCTAAAGAGCCCCCCAGACGCCGTTCTGAAGAATGAGCAGAGGCTTGGCTCGCGGGTGATCGACCGGGCGGCTGCCGAACTTGTCGCGACCTTTAACGTGGAGAGCATATCGGCCAAGTTGAGCCACGCCCTAGGGACGACCCCGGGTCTCGCCGATTTCCGGGTGAGGCTCGCCGCCGCCCAGCACAGGGCGCATGAGGTGCTGGCCCATGGGCATCTGCCGCATATCCCCACGCGGGACGAAATCTGGGCCCGCGCATCTACCATGTTCGTGAAGACTCGATCCCTGGAGGACATCGTCGAACGGGCGCACCGCATGATCCTGGAGGCGGTGGGCTCCCGGCTGATTGCCGCAGCAGGGTAATAGTTGTCTGGATGCGAGACCTCCTTGGCATGAGCGATGACCTGGAGGGCTGGCGGCAACGCGTCTGCATCGGGTGGCTTGTAGCGGCGGTTGGCGAGCTTCGGCTCGGCAGCCAGGCGGCTTCGCACAACCTCATCCGGGGATCGCCCCTTGAGCACGCGTTGACGTCTTCTGTTATAGGCCTGATTGAAGCCCTTGAGCAGCGTCTCGAGGTCCCGATGGCTGTAGATGGTGATGCCCAGCACCTCGCGCTGCACCCGCCCGTTGAAGCGCTCCACGAGACCATTGG
>NZ_VOSK01000787.1 GCF_009296175.1 Microvirga tunisiensis
TCGGGACGGACATCCAGCCTGATCGATGAGCCAAATAGCCGTTGGCACTCGCGCCTCCACCGATCAGAGAACCACAGGATGCACTCAGTCGGTCGCGAGCCGCGTTTTGACACGGCCTCGACCCATTGCAGACTTACCCTTCAGTGAGCTCTGGCAGGTATCTGGTCGAATCTCATCCACTATGAGTTCTACGGCCCAGCCGACCAGATTCTCGCGACAGCCTGACTACCCTCGCTTGGTTCACGAGGGTCGTGAACATTGCTGTAAGTGCGAGATTAGAACGAGCTGTCACGAAGCAACTTTCTGATCGACTCGATGCAGCGTCAGGCAAGTCGTCACCGCCACCGATGTTCGGCTCGCTAGTGTCCCCGATGGCTTGAACATCACGGGTACTTCCTAAGCCCTGGAGCCGGGGAACGCTGCCACCGTCGCCTATTATTAATTGTACAGTCGCGGCGACCGAGGGCAGATCTCCCGAATGTTGAAGTTGCTGTCCGCGATGGATGGTCGAGCGGTGCCGTCAGGTCCGAAGCCCTGCCGACCGGTCGGGCTGCTCCTGAGGCTCTGCGCCGCCATCGCGACTTCAACGCGGTTGCGTACATTCAACTTCTGCATCAGGACCGTCATGTAGTGCTTGACTGTCCTTTCGGTGACTCCGAGCCCGGATGCGATTTCCTTGTTGGTTTTTCCGCCGAGCAGCAACTGAATGATCTGATCCTCTCGGGCGCTCAGGTTGAGCGCCTGTATCGCGATCTTGCGCACGGAAGCATTCCGCAGGGCCGTGACCACCTCGCTCCCGAAGTATTGTGATATGTAGGTGCCCCCGGCGGTCACAGCTCTCGCAGCGTCGGCGAGTTCGCCCGGTTTAGACGACTTGGGCAAGTACCCCCGGGCTCCTGCCTCCAGCGCATTTACGGCGTAGTCCACACCAGGTGCCGCCGTGAAGACGATGACCCTCGTTCGTTGGAATTTGGCCGTGATTTCTGAGATCGCCGCGAGGGCGTTTCCAGGGATTGCCAGGTCCAGGATTATCAGGTCGGGCCGAAGCTGCTCGGCGATCGCGAGCATTTCCTGGGAACTGCTGTAGCGCGACGCGCGAATGTGTGAGTAAGGCGACGGCCAGATTTACGAGATGTCGCCTCCGGTTGAAGTCGACCTACCGTGTCACGGGACGACACGGAGGAGCGCATGAGCCGGCTCGATCAGGAGGCTCGCATGACTATCAAGGCATTGGCGGCGCGGGGAG
>NZ_VOSK01000788.1 GCF_009296175.1 Microvirga tunisiensis
GAATTCCCTGCGTGAGATCGGCATCACTGATATCAAGGCGCAACGCCTCGCCGGACCGCATGCCGGTGCTGGCGAGCAGGCCGACGAGCGGCGTCAGGAACCCGGCGCGCTCGGGATAATCGGGCGACACCGAGCGGCAGGCCGCCATGAGCCGTGAGAGTTCCTCGTCGGTGAGGATCCTGGGTGGCGGGATGGCTCGGTTCCTGGGAAAAGCCTTGGGGTCAAGCGCGTCGGTGCGCGGATCGAAGATGGCGAGATACTCGCTGAATCTGCGAACCACGCCGTAGCGAACGGCCCGTCCATTCGCCGTGCCCGCCCAGGAGCCTATGAAGCCGAGCACCGTTTGGCGGCAGAGTGGACCATCGAGCTGTTCGCCATCGACATAGGCGACGAGCGCGCGCAGGATCGCGGCCTGCTTGCTGAGCGAGAAGCCGAGCGAGCGTCGAAGCGCGACATAGGCCTCGACATGCTTGCTGAGTCTGCTGGAGAATGTGCTCATCACGCGTCTCCGGGAAAAGGAAGGGCGACTTCGGCGAGTTGCGACACCGCGACCTTCACGTAGATGGCGGTCGTATCGATGCTGCGATGGCCGAGCAGGTCGGCGATCTCGTTGATCGGTCGTCGCCGGTTGACGAGATGGGTCGCCAAGCTATGCCGGATGAGATGGGCGCCGATGGGACCGTTCAGCACGATGCCGGCGCGCTGCAGTGCGGAGCGGACGATGCGGGAGATGTTGGTGCTGCCGTCGATCGGGCGCACGGGCGGGAGGTGCACCAGGAACACGCGACGGCTGCGGCAATCGGGCCGGGCCCGCAAGACATAATCGGCGAGCGCTTTGCCCGCCTCCTGCGTGAGGGGCACGCTCCGATCGCGCCTCGCCTTAGTGCGGCGTATCCGAACCTGCGCATCGCGCCAGCGAATATCCTCGAGGACGAGTGAGCGAAGTTCCTTGTTGCGGATGCCGGTCGTGGCCAGCAACAGGAGGATAGCCCGATCGCGACTGCCGGTAGGGGTCGCAGGGTCGATGGCGTCGATCGCCTTCCGGATATCCTCCCAGCCCAGTTGCCGCGGCAAATGCGCGAGACGGTAGCATGGCGTGCGCGGCACGAACCGCGCAAGGTCCAGGTCATTGAGGTTGGCCCAGTGCAGGAACCTCAGAAACCGGCGCATATAGGACCCGGTCGCTGCCCGCGTGTTATCCATGGACGACAGGCCCATGAGGTGACCGGTGAGCGC
>NZ_VOSK01000078.1 GCF_009296175.1 Microvirga tunisiensis
ATGCGTTTGCCCGGCAAATGCGGCTCCATCCGATCCCACTGGTGATCTTTCAACATCAGACGAACTCCGCTCACCCAAGCCTCCGCGCCCAAAAGGAGCTTGAATCAGATTTGCGAGTCCGTCGAAAGCCTGAATGTCAACGCGCTCTAGAGTGAAGACCTACTAATTTGATCCGAGGAGTGATTCAGTGTCCATGTCCGAGGCCCCGGTATAGGCCCCGGACCCTTGCCAATCTGCCAGCACCCCCGCAAGAGCGTAACAGATCGATGGTATCAGGATCACATCATGCGGCCCGAGCATAAAAAAGCTTCCAGCTACGGCGTCGCAATGCCCTCGCGGATGCGTGCCGCCGAGCGGACCCATGCCCGATCCCAGGTGTCGCTGGGATGGCGCAGCCTGGTCCTCGGCCTCGGCGCGGGTCTCGACAGATCGGGCGCGCCGCTCCACGTCCAGCTCTACGAGAATCTCAGGGCGGACATCCAATCCGGAGCCATCCAGCGCGGTTCCCGCATGCCCTCATCGAGAACCCTGGCCAAGAGCGCCGGGCTGTCGCGCAACACGGTCCTGCTGGCTTTCCAGGAGCTTCTCGTCGAGGGCTATCTCGAAACGGTGCGGGGTTCGGGGACCTACGTCGCGCAAACCCAGCCGGCGCCTCAGTCTCCGGCCCAGGCGCCATCCGGCAGGCGGCCTTCAAAGCGCGAGAGCATGGTCAAGGATATCCACGAGACGGGTCCAGATCGCTATCGCGAGATTCCCGGCTTCATCCGGACCCTTTCCTATCCGAAGCCCTTCCGGGCTGATTATCCGGCGATCGACGAGTTTCCGCTCAAGCTGTGGATGCGCCTGACGCGCCGCGCGATCGACGTGCTGGCGGGCGATCCGGCCCGAATGCTGGGCGAGTGCGATGCCGCGGGCTATCCCCAACTGCGGGAGGCGATCGCCGCCTTCGTCAGCACTGCGAAAGGCCTTCGCTGCACAAGCCGCAACATCGTGATCTTCGCTGGCCCACAACAGGCGCGCGACATCATCCTGCGGGTGCTCACCTCCCCCGGCGAGACCGTCTGGCTGAGCGACCCTAGCCCGCCGCGCGTACGCATGTCGCTCAGCGCGGCCTCCGTCGAGGCGAAGCCCGTCGCGATCGACAGCGAGGGCTTCGATGCTCATCTGGCCGAGGCGTGCCATCCCGAATGCCGGACGGCGTATGTCTTTCCCGATAAGCAATTGCCGCTCGGGACGACAATGAGCCTCGCCCGGCGGCGCCAATTGCTGGCGGTGTTGGAAGCCAAGAACGGCTGGATCATCGAAGACGACAGCGCTGAGGACTTCATCCAGCAGACGAACATCCTGCCGGCACTGCAGACGCTGGATACCAGCGACTCGGTGATCTATCTCGGCTCGCTGAACAAAATCCTGTTCCCATCTCTGCGCTTCGGCTACGCGGTCGTGCCGGATCGCCTCGTCGAGGCGGTGGTTGGCGCGCGCGCCATCGCCGGAGGGTTCGCCCCGCTGATCGAGCAGGTCGTGATCACGGATTTCATCACCGAAGGCCATCTCGCGCAGCACATCCGCCGCATGCGGAAGGTCTACGACCAGCGACGGCAGCAGATGCTCTACGCCGCGGCGCGGCATATTGGAGAGTTCGTCGAACTCGATCCGGCGTCCCAGGGAACTCAGATGATCGGGTGGCTGAAGATACCGGTGGACGAGGCGGCCCTCGAGCAAGACGCGGCGGCCATCGGGCTGCAACTGGGGTTTCTGTCCCGCTTCAGTGCGCTCGGCACGCTTCGGCAGGGCCTGCTGCTCGGCTATGGCGCGTTCGACAGCAGCGAGATCGAACTGGGCATGGAAAAGCTGGGCAGGCTGCTCAAGGAGCATGCGCACTAAGCTGCCGAGGAGAGGCCGAGGCACCGCGCCGTCGTCCTCGAAGCTACGAAGCGGTCTCTTGGAGGATCAGCTGCGAGTGCATCTCAAGTCGGCTCCCCGAGAGCAGGCAGCCCAATGCCGGAGGGGCGATGTCGTTCAGCCGGCCTGCTTGAACACGCAGAAGATTTTCTGGAAGGCTCCGCCGGACCCGAGCGAATAACGCGCGCCCTTGGCAGTGAAGAAGATGTCGCCCGGCGCGAAGCTGCGCAGTCTGGTACCGTCTTCGCCGTCGACATCAGGCGTGCCTTCAACGATCTGCATCAGTTCATGTTGCTGGGCCGCGAGCGGCTTGCGGCGATAGGCACCGCAACGCCAAACGCCGGCGAGCATTTGGCCGCTCTCATCTTTGAAATCCACGCGGCTCTGCGCGACAGGCGGCGGCTCCGTCAGCAGCGAGTCGGCCGGTGGCGCGCTCCCGGGGCCAAGAGGGCCGAATGCCGCGATGCGCGCCAGCTGCCTGGGAGCGACAGCCGCATGCTGTCCCTCGTGGATCATGAAGACACGCTGCAGGTCGGCGGATTGGGACCAGCGGCAGGCGAGCCCCTTCGGCACCACGGCCGCGTCACCCGCTTCAAGCAACTCCTCATGTCCCGCGATCACGAGGCGCAGCTGCCCGCGGCGCACCAGCGTAAATTCGTGATGGGGAAACGAGGCGATCGTGAGCGACAGAGCTCCCCCCTCGACCTCGCCGTTTGCCACGCGGTTGTCGGCATCGACGAAGCGGTAGCGGCGGCCGTCATTCAGCGCCCCTAGCTCGCCGGAAAGCCATGCAGGTGCCGACAGCGCGTCCAGCGGCAGGGAAAAGTCGATCAATGGAGACGAGGCTGCGGTTCCTTCGCGCGGCGGGGCGGGTGCGTCTGTCGTCATCGGAGCGATCCTTCATCGAGGTGAGCCAGGGCTGCGGCGGCGGCCTTTTCACCGGTGGTCCAAGCGCCATGAACGGTGGAATGCCAGTTCTTCGAGCAGGCTTCCCCGGCAAAGAACAGCCGCTCGCCGACGGGGGCAGCGAGCACGTCCCGCTGTTCGGCGCGGCCCGGCATCGCGTAGGAATATCCGCCGCGCGAATAGGGATCGTTCAGCCATCCGCTCGCCGCGACAGGCGCGAGCGGCTTGACCGCCCCGCTGCCGAAGACCTGCCTGATTTCGCTGCCAGCGAAGTCGGCCATGGCCGCCGCGCCCTCGCTCTCGAGCGTCCTGGCAATGGCGTCTCCAAGGAACATCTCGAGCAACGGGCGGCCCATCGGGCGGATCTGATAGGAGCCCGTGGCGCTGTTGGTCAGGGAGCCGACGAAATGCGTGTCGTCGGGCAGCCCGTCGATCGTTTCAGGCAGATGGAAATAGATCTTGTTATTCACCCCCAGCGGCAGCTCCTCGATCGCGGTGACTTTGGCGGCCGGCAATTTTGGGAAGAATGTCACGGCTTCGGCCGCAAGCACGCTCGGAGGAACCGTCAGGATGACGCAGCTCGCCCGTAGCGTCATGTCGCCTGCGGTCACGCGGACCGATTGTCCCGACCAGTCGATCATCGTGACCGGCGCTCCGAACGCGATCGGAAGGCCGCCGGCCAATTGTTCGAGCAGATGGCCATAGCCATGCTCCGGCCGCCAGTTCGTGCCGGTATAGGAACGATAGCGCCGCGCCGTCGTCGAGACCTTGTCGGGGCTCGACCCGGTGTTCCAGGTCGTCATCGCAGATAAAAGGGGATTCCAACGTGAACCCGTGTCGAGGCAGGCGGCGATCGGACGGTCTTCGGACAGTTGGGCCGCCGCATCGACGCGCGCGAGATAGGCGTCTTGCGCCTGGCTAAAATCGGCGATCTCCGACGGGCTGAGGCCGCTTAGTCTCAGCCGCTTGGGCCAATCGTCCTGGTTGCGGGTGCTGATCGGCGATCCGACGCTACGCGCCAGCGGCACCATCGGGTTCTGCTCGGCCGAATGCATCCATGCCGCGCCGAGATCGATGACCGAGCCGTCCGGGGCATGCACGGTCCAGGCTCGGCCGCCCGCACGCTTACGCGCTTCCAGGAGTATGCAACTCTTGCCTGCCGCCACCACCCGTCGCGCAGCCGCGATCCCCGCCGCGCCAGCGCCGACGATTGCCATGTCAATATCGCTCTCTGCCATATCCATCCCCACCGCGGAGTTCGTGCCAATATTCGACAGCAGCGACCGGCGTGAACAAGCTCCACATTGCGATCGGCCGCGGGAGCCACTTGCCCTGGGATTGGCCCCTGCCCTGCTGCGCCAAGTGGCGCTTGTTCGCCAGCTGCGAGTCAGCGCACAACGGATGCAGGTTTACATCAATCGTCGAGACCAATAACTATGCCGAGCCAGACGCGATACGATACGATGATCTATAATCGCTGCGGTCGAAGCGGTTTGAAATTGTCAGCTCTCTCCTTGGGGCTCTGGCACAATTTCGGTGAGACAACGCAGGCATCAACCGGCAGAGACATCTGCCGGACCGCTTTCGATCTTGGCATCACCCATTTTGATCTCGCCAACAACTACGGGCCGCCTCCGGGCTCAGCGGAGACCGCCTTCGGCAGGATCTTGCGCGAGGACTTCGCGGCCCATCGCGACGAGATCGTGATCTCGACCAAGGCCGGCTATCGGATGTGGCCCGGGCCCTACGGGGAATGGGGGAGTCGCAAATCGCTGCTCTCCAGCCTCGACCAGAGCCTGAAGCGTCTCAACGTCGACTATGTAGATATCTTCTATTCGCATCGCTTCGACCCAGAGACTCCGCTCGAGGAGACCATGGGAGCGCTGGATGCCGCCGTGCGTCAGGGGAAGGCGCTCTATGTCGGCCTCTCCTCCTATAATTCCAAGCGCACCCGTGAAGCGGCGGCGATCCTGCGCCGTCTGGGAACGCCCTGCCTGATTCATCAGCCGAGCTATTCGATGCTCAACCGCTGGATCGAAGAGGACGGGCTGCTTGACGTCGTCGCGCAAGAAGGAATCGGGACGATCGTATTCTCGCCGCTGGCGCAGGGCCTGCTGACCTCCAAATACCTTGATGGAATCCCGGTAGAGAGCCGCGCGAACAATGCGCCGTCCTTCCGTCCGGGCTTCCTCAGCGCGGACAATCTGAAGCGCATTACCGCGCTGAATGAGATGGCGGCGAGCCGCAACCAGTCTCTTGCCCAAATGGCGCTCGCTTGGGCCCTGCGCGGCAACCGCATCACCTCTGCCCTGATTGGCGCGAGCCGGGCGGAACAGGTCACCGAATGCGTGGCGGCGCTGGGCCATCTGTCGTTTAGCGACGATGAACTCGCGCAGATCGACCACTACGCGGTGGATGCCGGCATCAACCTCTGGGCGGCCTCGGCCGAACGATAGCCCACAGCAAGCAGCGGCACCTGCGCCTGGTCGAAGAGGTGCTGACGCGCGAGGCACTGAGGTCAGCTATGAGACAGTGCGCCAGTGGGCCCTGAAGTTCGGCCAAGGCTTTGCCAATGAGATCCGTAGGCGACTCCCGTCACCGGGAGACAAGTAGCATTTAGACCATCCCGGTTTCTGCTCCGGTCGGGAGTTTTCCGCTTGGCTGGGACTTACACCGCGGCAGAACCCGTCGGGCGGCAAGGAGCGATTGGGGCGGATCTCGAAGATGGGTGATGGCTACTCGCGAACGCTGCTGGTGGTCGGGGCCACGGTCGTCATGCGCTATGCCCGTACGAAGACAGCGGTGAATAAAGCTTGGATCAACAGTCTCCTGGCTAACCAGTTTGGCTGGTCTCAGTGGCTCTGACCAACAAGACGGCTCGGATTGCTTGGGCGCTTCTAGCCAAGGCAGAGATCTATCGATCTCCCGTGGTGGCTGCCGCATGAGTGCTGCACAGGTTAGGGTCCTCAGTTTGCGCCAGTAGCGTCTAATAGACCCGGGTCTGGATGCGAATGTAGTTCGCCGTTCCGAGCAGGTCCATGACCGTGATTGTCGAGATCAGGACGATGGAATTGAGCAGCATGATGTTCTGACCGCCGAAGGTGGGAAAGCTAATCCGGAACGCGCCCGGAATGATGATCAGCAACAAGATCGTCCAGCCTTGCAGGCCGAGCGACTTGGCGGCCTCGATCTCGCTCCGAGGCACGCTCTACACGCCGCGCAGGATCTCGTCGGCATTGGCCGAGAAGCTCAGCGTCAGCGCCGCGAAGGCATACCAGTAGCCCTCTCGCAGGAACGGCCAAGCGAAGCTGTGGCGTACGAAGGGACCGGGGCGAACTGGTTTCCGAGGCCATAGAAGAGGATGGAGGCTAGGATCAATAGCGGCGTGCCGCGGATGACCGTGAGGAAGCGCGACGCAGCCCAACGCAGCGGCGCGTCGCCGGACGACCAGGCTATGGCGGCGACTGCGTCATCCCGCGGAGGCCCCCCGGTCGATCGGGCTGCTGACGTCACGGCGGCTTCGTCCTGCGGCGCGCGGGGCGAGCTGCGCAGCAGCCATAACGACGATGGAGAGCAGGATCAGCAGCGACGCGATTGCGGCGATCACCGGATCCGTCTCGTCCCGCAGCGAACTGAACATCTTCTTGGTGAGCGTCGCTCGCTCACCGCTCGAGATGAAAATCGAGACGACGACCTCGTCGAAGGACGTCAGAAACGCGATGAGCGCTGCGGCGATGATCGAGAACTTCACCTGCGGAAAGATGACGTCGTCGAAGGCCTGCATGCGGTTCGCGCCCAGGTTGCGCGCCGCCAGATCGAGATTCCAGTCGAACTGTCTCATCCCTGCGCCGATCAGGAGGATGACGAATGGCAAAGCGAGCGCCGTATGTGCCAGCACGAGCCCGGCGAGAGTATTGTTGAGCCCGATGCGCGAATAGAACACGAAGACGCCGACTGCGATCAGCACCGCCGGAATAACTGCAGGCAGAAGTATGATGCCGACGAGCCTCGCTGCGAAGCGGCTGCGGCCGAGATGTAAGCCATAGGCGGCGATCGTGCCACAGGAGACCGAGAGCACGGTGGTGGCGACTGCGACCTGAAGCGAGATCGCCGTCGCCCGGTGCCATTCCGCGCTGCTGAAATATTGCTGGTACCATCGCAGCGACCAGCCCGGCGGGGGGAATGTCAGGAACTCCGAATCGGAGAAGCTCATCGGGATGATGATGAGGATCGGCAGGACGAGAAATAGCGCGACCGTGATCGCGACGGCGTAGAGCCAGATGCGGCGAAGCGCTATGGAGGCAATCATGAGTGGGCTCCCAGCGCGTTTCGCAGACCGCCGAACTTCGCCATGCAGGCCATGATGGCGCCGGCGACCAGGATGAGGGCCACCCCCAACGCACTGGTGGCGCCCCAGTCAGAACTAATCATCAGGCTCTGTTCGATGCGCATCGCCCAGGTAATGACCCGGCCGCCGCCGAGCAGCGCGGGCGTCACGTAGAATCCGAGCGCGAGTACGAAGACGATGATCATCCCGGCGGCGAGGCCGGGCAGCGACATTGGCGCGAAGACGGACCAGAATGCCCGGGTGCGAGAGGCCCCAAGATTGGCCGCCGCCATCATCAGGCTTGGATCGATCGCCTTCATGGACGCGTAGAGAGGCATGATTAGAAAGGGGAGCATGACATGCACCATGCCGATGATCGTCGCGCTGAAGCTGTTGGCCAACGACAGGGGCTGCTCGATCCACCCCGCTGCTATCAGCATCTTGTTGAGCACGCCGCGACGCTGGAGGATGACCTGCCACGCATAGGTTCGAACGAGGACGGAGGTCCAGAGCGGGAACAGCACAAAGCAGAACAGCAGTGCTCGCAAGCCAGGGCGCAGGAGAAGCAGCAGGTAGGCTAGCGGGTAGCCGAGAACAGCGCACAGCACCGTCACCAGAACGGCCAGCTTCACCGTCGTCAGCATGGATTGCGCATAGCTCGGGGTCATCAGCTCGGCGAAGTTCGCGAGCGTGAGGCCATCTCGCCCCCAGAAGGAATAGGCCAGCAGCCACAGCGCCGGACCGATCACGACGACGAGGATGACGAGCAGCGCAGGCCCCGACAGCCAGGCGAACATCCTGGCTTGGCTTCGTTCGCTGCGCACAATCTCGAGTTCGTTTGGGCGCGGCTTGGCTCCCGCCTCGCTCATGGAAGCACCAAGGTCTGCTCGGCGGCGAGCGCCAGATTCACGGACGAGCCGAACGCGAGATTACGGATGCTCTCAACTTGACGCCCTGACAGGCGAAGCCCGATGTCTTGGCCATCGGGCAAGCCGACGAAAGCCAGCGAGCTCTCGCCCTGGAAGATCAGTTCCTTGAAGATCCCGCGCAGGATGTTCTCGCCGGGACGGGGGTCATCCTCGGAAATCTCGAGATATTCTGGCCGGATGACGAGAAACTGCCGGGAGACTGGGCTGGACAAGGGGCCGGGCAGCAGTAGCCGCTGCCCGGCAAATGATGCCTCATCGCCTGAGACGGCCACGGGAAGGAAATAGGACTGGCCGACGAAATCAGCCACGAACCGCGAGGCCGGCCGGTTGTAGAGCTCGCTCGGAGCGCCGATCTGCACGAACTGGCCCTTGTCGATCAGCGCGACCCGATCGGACATGGTGAAGGCCTCGCGCTGGTCATGCGTGACGAAAACAGTCGTCAGGCCGAGATCCTGATGCAGGTGCCGTACCTCGATTTGCATCTGCTCGCGCAGCTTCTTGTCGAGCGCCGAGAGCGGTTCGTCCATCAACAGGATGTCCGGCTCGAAGACGATCGCTCGCGCGAGCGCGACGCGCTGGCGCTGCCCGCCGGACAACTGGTCAATGCGGCGCTCTGCGAACCCGTCCAGCTGAATGGTCTGCAGAGCGCGCTTCACTTTCGCGGCGATCTGCACCGCCGGCAGCTTCCGCAGGCGCAGCGGATATGCGATGTTCCCGCCTACCGTCATGTTCGGGAACAGGGCGTAGTTCTGGAAGACCATCCCGATTTTGCGCTTGTGCGGTTCGGTCAGCGTGACGTCGCGCTCGCCGAAGCGGATGCGCCCCGAACTCGGCATGGTGAAACCCGCGATCGCCATCAGCAGCGTCGTCTTGCCAGAGCCCGACGCACCAAGAATCGACACGAACTCGCCGCGCGCGATCGACAGCGAGACATTATCGAGCGCGGTCATGGAGCCGTAGGTTTTGGTGACGTTCTCGATCTCAATCGGAACTGACTCCCGTCGCTTCATGGCACGTTTCTCAGCCATCATCTATGTTCTTCTCCGAGCGCGGCGGCGGCACGGCGTGCCGCCGCATCAATTCGCCGGCCTCCGGCGGGCTACTGCTGCAGGAAGCTCGTGAAGCGCTTTTCCACGGCCTCAATGTTGTTCGCCCACCAGGACACGTCCTGCACGATCGCGTTTTTGCGCCGTTCCGGCGTGCCCGCCATCTGCTTGACGGCGTCGGCCGAGATGATCCCGGTGTCATAGGCCTTTGGATTGGCTGGGGGATAGCCGCCAACGGCCACGGCGAAGCGTGCCTGTGGCTCCGGCTTCGCCATATAGGCCATCAGCTTCATAGCCGCGTCGCGGTTCGGAGCGCCCTTCGGAATCACCCAGCAGTCGAACTGGAGGATCTGCTGGTCATAGGTGAAATCGACCTCCGCACCGCTGTTCTTCAGTGCCTTGGCACGCCCATCCCAGAGCACGCCGATATCAGCCTCTCCATCCTTCATGAGTTGCATGGACTGGGCCCCGGAGGTCCACCAGGCGGCGACGTGCGGCTTGATCTCCTCCAGCTTCTTGAAGGCGCGGTCGAGGCCGCCGGGCGCCGAAAGGGCTGTATAAACATCGGCTGGCGCGACGCCGTCCGCAATCATGGCGGCCTCGAGCGCGTAGAGGGGGCGCCGGCGCAGCGAGCGCTTGCCGGGATAAGTCTTGACATCCCACAAAGCGGCCCAGCCTGCCGGCTTCTTGTCCTTGAACGTCTCGGTGCTCCAAGCGATCAGTGCGGTGAACTCATAGGCCGCAATCCAGCTCTTGCCGTAGCTGGATTGCGGCATGCCGGACACGTCGATCATCTTGTAGTCGAGCGGCTCGAGAAGGCCCTCGCGCTCGACCATGGGCGCGCTGTAGCCGCCCTGACTCATGATATCGACGGCTGGTCGGCCCGAGGCCACCTGCGCGCGAAGATCGGCGATCCCGTTGCCGGAATTGCTATCGACTGAGATCTTGATCCCGAGTTCCTTCTCCGCCGGATCGAGAACCGCTTCCCGCATGGCTTTGGCAAAGGCGCCGCCATCCATCTGGATCGTGACGACCTGTTGTGCGAGGGCCGGCGATCCGGCAGCGACGAAGGCGATTACGCCGGCGAGCACGCAGCGGCGGCTCGCGACCCTGGATAATGGAAACAAGCGCATGTGATCCCCATTTCGTATCTGCTGTCGTTAGCAACAGGATGCTCTGGGGATCGAGCGATACAAGTTCCACTTTTACAACGGCGCTAAGAACAACTTGGAAACAACGGTTCTGTCGCAAATCCGGCACAGGGGCGGGGAAGTAGCAGGTGCACCGTGCTGCCCTTATGTGGCGAGCAGGTGAAACTGCTCGGCGAGCGACAGCTGCTGCCTGCAGGCGTACTTCGCCTGTCCTTTGCGCATCATGTGGATCATCTCGATCCCACCCAAGATCACCCGAGCGCTGTCAACGGCCTTGAAGCCGAGCATCGATCGCACGCGGCGTTTGACAGCGCGGTGATCCTGCTCGATGCGGTTGTTGAGATATTGACTCTGCCGGATCCTGATCGTCTTGAGCCTGCGTCCTGACCGGTCCTGCAGCCGACTCTCGGCATCACACGACAGGATGGCTTCCCGATTGGTTTGGCTTCCGTCGATCACGATCCTCTCAGGCCTACCATGCCACTTCAGAGCTTGGCGCAGGAACCGCTTGGCAGCCGTGAGGTTGCGCCGCTCGCTGAACCAGAACTCGACCGTGTCGCCATTACTGTCGATGGCCCGATAGAAATACGTCCAATGCCCGCGGACCTTGATATATGTCTCGTCGACGTGCCACTTGCCGGTGACGGCTCGCTTGCGCCGGTTGAACCGCTCCAGCAATTCGGGCGAGTAGCGCACAACCCAGCGATGCACGGTCGCTTGGTCGACAGAGATCCCTCGCTCGGCCATCATCTCCTCGAGGTCGCGTAGACTAAGGCTATAGGCCAGATGCCACCGGACGCGGAGCAGGATCACCGAACGATCAAAATGCCTGCCCTTGAAACTGCTTCCCTCCTTATCTGAGCCAAGGGAGCAGTAGCTGAAACTCTGAAACAAATTGTTGCGACAGATCCTCTTTTGTTCGCCGTCGGCAATCGCGACAAGGCCGCAACCTATCGTCCATGGTGACTGCCCATGAAAAAACCCGCCACAAGGCGGGTTTGGGATCTCTGTAATCCGCTCGGTACTTAGCCAGAGACTGATCCTAAAGCTCAAGCAGTTGCCGAAGCCTCTCTAATCGCTCCATCGCCACAACGCCGTCCGTGATTGTCGGCGCTGCAGACGCCTCCCCGCGGAATAGCTTCACCGCATCCGTCAGAAGGGCGTGATAGCCCTTGTGATCTTCATTGGCTGCTGCGGTGAAGTTGGGCTTCCAGGTCAGGGTATCAACGTCGTCATTCAACGTTGCCGCGAGATCGTCGGTCTTGAACGGTGGGTTCCGGTCCCACCGGACCTCAACGACGTCATCGATCTCTAGCCGCTGATGGTCGCCCATCAGCTCGATCCGCTCGACGGGTGTGCCGCGCGACTGGATCGTTCCCATGGCGATGGTGCCGATTGCACCGCACTCGAAGCCTAGATCCACGTGGAAAAGGACCCGCCCAGGAGCCGCCTCGACTTTGCGGGCATTCATCTCACGCACCGGCGAGACGAAGAACGACACAAGGTCCATGTAGTGGACGCAGTGGTGCAGGAAGAAGCCTGAGTAATCGACATTGCCCGCAAAATAGGTTGGGGCCGTCATGTAATAGCCGGTCAGGCCCAAGACTCGTCCAAAACGTCCGGATGCGATGATGTTGTGGGCGATCCGGTTGCCGATCGAATAGCGCTTCATGAACCCGAGGACCAGCGGCTTGCCGCTGCGCTCGGAGGCTCTCAGAAGCTCGCGCGCTCCTTCGGCCGTGGCGGCCGGCGGCTTTTCCATAAAGACAGGAAGGCCGCGCTCGAGCGCAGCCTTGCCGAAGGCGAGGTGCTGGTCCGGGCCAACGGCCATGCCCACTATGTCGATGCCAGGGGTGTTGATGAGCTCGTAGGCGTTCGAAAGCAGGTTTTTCACCCCGAACTGCCGGCCTGCCTGGGCCAGCCGCGTTCCGTCGACATCGCACAGAGCGATGATCTCAACGTCGTGGCGCACGAACTGAGGGAGCAGCATCTGGGTTGCGTGGGTACCGCAACCAATCCAGCCAACTTTGAGGGTCATCGGCGATATCTCGTCAGGTTCAGGTGGGACTTCAGGAAGGAGACGCTATCGGCAAGTCGCTCGCTCTCGTCCTCGTGCGGAGGCCGCCATTGGGCGAAAGGAACCCCGAAGCGATCATCGTTGCGACGGAAAGGCTCAAGGGAGATCGGGCCGGCATAGCCGACATCGTGGAGCGCGCGGCAGACCTCGACCCAGTCAGTTGACCCGGTTCCCAGAAAGCCACGATGGTTTTCGTTTGCCTGGAAATGGATGGTGCGGGAGCCCGCGAGGCGAATAGCCTCTGGGATTGAGGCTTCCTCCATGTGCATGTGGAACGTATCGAGCATTAATCCAATCGCCGGGTGGTCGACGGCGTCAAGAAGCTCCATAGCCTGCTGGGTGGTGCAAAGCACATCGCTCTCGAAGCGGTTGAGAGGCTCGATAGCAAGTTCAATGCCAATCAAGGCCGCATATTGGCCGGCCTTCTGCAAGCCGGTCACGCAACGCTCTTTACGGGCAAGCCGCTCGCTCTCCTCGACCGGAGCGGGCGGGCGACCCGCGAACACCAATGGGTTGCCTGTTAGGGGACCACCCACGATCTTGGCGCCTAATGCCGCAGCACAGTCGGCGGCATAGCGCAGATAATCGATACCTGAGTAGTGGGCTGTTCGATCCTCGCTTGCTAGGTTGCGCTGGAGATTGACTCGCGCCGCCAAAACCACGGCAAGACCGGCGTCATCGAGGGCGCGACGCGCAGCGTTCAGATCGATCTCGCCTGGCTCGGGCACGAGGAGCTCAACGAAGTCGAAGCCGAAAGACTTCATCTGTCCGAAGAGCGGAAAGTGTTCGGCCGTGAAGGGCCGGGCGTATTGCATGGATATTAGACCGATAGGGTTCATGATCGTCCTTGCTTTGATTTCGTGATCGCGGATCAGCCTTTAACGGCGCCTTGCGTAAGCCCACCGATCAGGCGGCGCTGGGCGATGAGAAACAGGATCGTGGCCGGCAGGGCGCCCACCACGCCGCCTGCGGAGAGCAGACCCCACTCGATCTGGTACTCGCCGATCAAGGTCTGGACGGCGACGGTGACCGTGCGCACGTTCCGCCCGCCGAGCGTAAGAGCATAGAGATACTCGTTCCATGCGGTGATGAAGATGTAGATGCCGGTCGAGATGATGCCCGGCATAGCCAGCGGCAGAATGACCCGCCTGAGTGCCTGAAGTCTGCTGCAACCATCGGTCATCGCAGCCTCGTCGAGACTCTTAGGAATCGCGTTGATATAGCTCGTCAGCATCCAGACGGAGAACGGGATGGCTACCGTCGCATTGGCGATGATGAGGGCCGCATGGGTGTCGAGAAGACCTAAGCGCCGCATCATGACGAAGAGCGGTAGGATCAGCAGCACCACCGGGAACATGTTCACCAGAAGGAACTGCATCATCAACACCCGACGACCGGCGAAACGGAACCGCGAGAAGGCATAGGCTGCGGTAACCGAGACGAAGAGGCCGAGCACGGTTGTTCCTGCCGCCACGATGAGGCTGTGGACCATATTGCCGAGGAACGAGGTTCGGGAGATAAGGCGCAGATAGTTCTCCAGGGACCAGCTAACCGGGCTGATGGCGACGCCCACGGCGGCAAGCCTCTCCTGTGGCGTAAAGGACGTCATCAGCATCCATAGGAACGGTCCGAGGGCCAAAAGAACGATGCCGAGCGCCGGAAGGTCGGTCGTCAGGATGCGCCGGGTTAAGGTTGGCTTGCCTATCATCGCTCGACCTCCCGCGACGTGCGTGCAATGTAGATGGCAACGACAACGCCCAGCAGCAGCGTGAACATCACAGCGATGGTGGTGCCGTAGCCAAAATCTAGGTTCTGTCGTGCCTTGACAAAGGCATAGAGAGGTAGCGTCTGGGTTGCATAGCCAGGCCCGCCGCCGGTCATCACGAAAATCACATCGATGGAGTTGGCAACCCAGATGATGCGCAGGAGGCCTGCGGTCGCGAGCACGCCCGCGATACCGGGCAAGGTCACGTGACGGAACTGCCGCCATGCGCTTGCGCCGTCAATGGATGCGGCCTCGTAGCGGCTTCTGGGAATGCCCTGGAGACCGGCAAGAATCATGACCGCGAAGAACGGGAATCCTTGCCAGGTGAGGGTCACAACCACCGCGTAAAGAGCCTTGTCAGGGTCGGCGAGCCACGGAATCGCGGACTGAATGATCGACAGGCGCAACAGGATCTCGTTCAGGACGCCCGTATTGGCATCGTAGATCCAGCGCCACATCAGCGCGATTACAACACTGGGCAGCGCCCACGGGATGATCACCAGGGCTCGGGCGAGCCCGCGCCAGGGGAACTGACGGTTGAGAATCAGTGCTGCAATCAGCCCAAGTCCCATCTGCAGTGGGACCGTCAGGCCGATCCAGATAGCCGTATGCTTGAGGGTGATCCAGAAAACGGGATCCTGGACGAGCTTGATGTAGTTGCCCAAGCCCACAAAGCGGGCCGCATTGGGCCTGAACAGCACGAATTCGTACAGACTCGTGACGACCGCCTCAATCATCGGCAGGAAGACAATCACGACAGTTACCAGAACGGCGGGCGTGAGCAGGCCGTAGGGGAGCAGGCGGTTGCGCCACGCGCGCGCCGGCGCCGCATGGTCCGACAAGGCTGCAGTAAGGGACATGGGCCAAATCTCTTGTCGAAGCGGGACGAACTGCGCCCCATAGGGCGCAGTCGCAGCGAAGCGTTTACTGAGATGCGAGGAGTGTCTCGATCTCCTTCATCATCTGCTCAGCGCTGATCTGACCTGTCAGCGCCCGCTGCATGGTCGTGGGCCATACGGTGTTCACGAAATCCGCCGTGGCCGATGTTTGGGGCAGGACCGCCGCGAACGGCAGTGAGGCAACCGTCGCGTCGACGAATCGCTGCTCATGCAGCTTCCAGTTCTTTGATCCGCTCTTCGTGACGGTAAGCTGACCCGTTGCCTGATTGAAGAGGACATTGTTCTCCCCTTCGGCGAGGAACGAGATCCACTTCCAGGCGGCGTCCTTCGCACTGGAAGAGGAGAAGACAGCCAGGGACTCGTCGCCATAGGATGTCCAGGCTTTCTCACCGCACTTGGGAACGGGAGCTGCTGACACTTTATCGCCAAGCGCCTTCACGATATCGGCTGATGAGCCGATATGGTGAATGGTCATTGCCGTCTTGCCGCCCTTGAATGCGCCCAAGATTTCTTGGAATCCATCGTTCGGGGCCGACGGCGGGAAGACTTTGTGCACGCGGTGAAGATCAATGAGCCATTGGTTGGCCGCAATCGCTTCCGGCGTCGTGAGGCCACCCTTTTCGAACTTGGCGCCTTTCGGGAAGACGAAGGTGCCCCATTGGTCCCAACCACCCTTGCCGCCGCGGAATCCAAATCCGTATTGGTCGGGCGCCTTGGTGAGCGTCTTTGCGGCGTTGAGAAACTCCTCGCAGGTTTTCGGCGGCTCGAGGCCGGCAGCCTTGAACAGGTCGGGGCGGTAGTAGAGGTAGAGCACCACATACTGGATCGGCAGATAGTACTGCTGACCATCCGGTCCCTTATTAAGAGTGAGCAAGTTATCGAGAAGGTCGGCCTTGCCGGCCCACTTCTCGAGCCGGTCGCCGATCGGCTCCAATGCACCCATTTCCACGAGCCGCGGCTGGGCAAAGAGCTTCACCATCGCCGCATCAGGTGCATTGCCGCCGACGATGGATGTGTAGAGGTTGTCGTAGTAGCTGTTCCATGGGATGTTCTTGGCTTCGATCTTGATGCCGGGATTCTGCGTTTGGAATTTCTCGACCAGCTTCGACATCGGGTTGTCCGGATTGTCGAAATGATACCAGAAGCGCACCGTTTCCGCCTGTGCGCCGCTTGCGAGAGCCAAGCCAGCCGCGAGGCTGCAGGCTGCCAAAAGTTTCTTCATCACCGTCTTCATCGTTTCCTCCATTGCAGTGATTGGTGTTTTTATCCGTTGGTCTGTGCCAACTTTCGCGCGGCAGCCCCTGCCGCGGCCAAGGCATCCCGCGCCGCCTGAAGCGAGGCGGTCATTTGTAGAAATCCGTGCACGACACCTGGAATGACAGTCACAGGGTCGTCTCGTCCCAACTCGCGCAAGCGCTGGCCGAGGGCGAGCGTGTCCGACAGGAGCGGATCGATTCCCGCCGCCTGCAGCCACAAGGGTGGCAGCGCCCGGAGTTCGGCATCCGAAGCCTTTAAGGGGGAGGCAAGCGGGTTGTGCCGGTCCTCTTCGTTCGGAACATACCAATCCCAATACCGCTTCATCTTCGCGCTGGTCAGGCCTGGCCCCTCCGCAAAGCGGATATAGGAGGGCAACGTGTTATCGCCTGCGTAGACACCATAGAAAAGAAGGGCTCCCTCGGGGAGCTTGCGCCCTGAACGCTGCTCATGGATCATCGCTGCAAGTGCAAGATTGGCGCCTGCGGAATCTCCCGACACCAGGAGAGGTCCTGCCTCAAGCGCTAAGGATGATGGATCCGATGTTAGCGCGCGCAGGACCGCCACAACATCCATGAGGCCTGCGGGATAGGGATGTTCCGGTGCGAGCCGGTAATCCGGCACCACGACCGCCATGCCCGATTCAACAGCAAGAACACGCGCGCATCGTTCATGGGTCTCGGGGCTGCAGAAGGCGAATCCCCCACCGTGCACAAAAAGAAGGGCGCCGCCTATGCGGCTTTTGGGAACCAGCACTCTAGTGCGGCACTCGGCCGATCCGAGTTTGAGATCAGCGGGGATGTGATATTCGCGAACATCGGCCATGGCTGGAAGGTCGACGTTCCAGCGCCAGTTGCCCTTCGCCGCCGCTGCGCGCCCCTCGGCTGCGGATAGCAGAGTTGGATCGGGCTGAGGTCCGTCCTCCTCCAGGACGTGTTGCATGAGTGCGGCCATTTCAGGCGACAATTCGGTGGAAAGGTCCTCTGGGCGCGCGTGCATCACTGCTCTCCGTGCGTGAAAACTGCGGGGCCGAGGTCCACGATCGTGGCGATGTGGTGCGCCAGCGCCTGTGCGGCTGCAACCCCGTCCGCGCGCTCGACTGACTCGAGAATCGTGTAATGGCGTCGGGCTGTTGCCACCAGATCCCGCTCTCCAGTGGACTGGGAGATCTTGAAACGATGGTTGTGAACGAGGCACCGGTGCAGGATCGGCTCGAGGGCCGGGAGATTGGCATCCCGCAGCAGACGGCGATGAAAGTCTCGATCGTGCTCGGCGAGCTTGTATTCGTCACCCTCCAGAGCCGCCTCCTCCATCCCGCCGATCAGCCTTTTGAGATCGGCGACGAGCGTTCGACTCGGCCTCTGCAGGGCCCTGACGACACCGCGGCATTCGATGGATTGACGGAGCCGGAACATTTCAACGGCCTCATCCGCCGTGCAGTCGGCAACCCGGGTGCCGCGATGCCCCTGCCGTATGACGAGACCCTCCTCTTGCAGCTGGAGGAGTGCCTCGCGCACTGGCCCCTGGCTGCACCCGAAGACTCCGGCGAGTTCGAGCTCGATGAGCGGCTCACCCGGCCCCACCCCACCCAACATGATCTCCCGCTTCACGGCCTCGTAGACCTCACCGGATTTCGCCGGGCGAGGCGCAGAGGCCTGGTGAGACCGTTGGAGGTTGAGGCTTGCCATCATTGTCTTGCTACTGGTTGCACTTCACCGCAACTACCATTATTGATAATGATAATCAACTAGGATCAGCTAAGATCCGCTGATGGAGGAGACGGAAATGGCCCAGATCAGGCTCGAACAGCTCAAGAAGAGCTATGGGAGCGTCGACGTAGTCCACGGGATTGACCTCGCTATCGGCGACGGCGAGTTCCTCGTGCTTGTCGGGCCCTCGGGGTGCGGGAAGTCCACCCTCCTGCGGATGATTGCCGGTCTTGAAGAGATCACATCAGGTACGCTGCGCATCGGCAACAGCGTAGTGAACGATCTTTCCCCGGCTGACCGCAACATAGCAATGGTGTTTCAAGACTACGCGCTCTATCCACATATGAGCGTGAGCGACAACATGGCTTTCGGTCTCAAGATGCGAAATACACCTGCCGACCAAATCAAGGATCGGGTCGGCACGGCTGCGGAGACTCTTAAGATCACACCTCTGCTGGATCGCCTGCCGGGACAGCTCTCGGGTGGTCAGCGTCAGCGCGTTGCTATGGGTCGGGCAATCGTCCGTGAGCCGGAAGCGTTCCTTTTCGACGAGCCCTTGTCCAACCTGGATGCGGCCCTGCGAGTGGAGATGCGCCTTGAAATGGCCAAGCTTCATCGCCGCATGCGTGCCACGACGGTTTACGTGACCCACGACCAGGTTGAGGCTATGACACTGGCCGACCGGATCGTTGTCATGAACGCCGGGCGCGTAGAACAAGTCGGCCAGCCCCTTGATCTCTATCACAGGCCACAGACGCTGTTCGTTGCCCGTTTTATCGGCAGCCCGATTATGAACACGTTCGATTTGCGGGCTGAGCAACGCCACGGCGTCCTTGGTCTGCGGCTTCAAACAGATAACATCATAGAGGTTCCGGCATCCTCGTTTCAGAATTCCGGAGATGGCGCGCCCATCACGGTAGGCATTCGGCCGGAGGACTTAGGCGTCTGCGATCCCGACAAGGCTTGGCTCACGGGCGAGACTGTTGTCGTAGAGCGACTTGGCGGGCAGGCCTATGCCTACCTCGATGTCGGAGGTGACCGTCTCCTGACCGTAGAACTGCCGCGGTCGAGCGAGGTGAGGCCTGGAACTGTTTTGTCTGTTGCGGGCCAGGCCGACTCCCTTCACGTTTTTGCTGAAAGTGGCAGGCGTCTGAACTGAGATTGCTCCACTTTCACCCGTGGCAATTTCACAGCACTTGGCTTTCGGCCGATGCTTGCTTCCAGCAATGTCACGTCAAGCAGGTAGATGCCGCTTTGGACCGGAATCTGGCTGGTCTAACTCTATTGAAATCGCGCAATCCAACTCTCGCTGTGGGAGCAATAGATGAGATCAAAAACGGGTTGAAGTGACAATGGTCTTGCGGAGTTGTTCTTAGATAGCAGGACGGGCTGACGTCTTAGCTTTGCGCCTACAGGCGAATTTCGTTGAACATTTTTTATGGAACTTAAATTTTGCCCGGGTGAGCCGGGAGCATAGGCGTTTTGCACATCTACCGATACTTAACAGTATTCCGTCATGATGCGTCGAGATAGGATCGGCGCATAATCTCCAAGGATGTATCCGTGTCACTGCGCACACTCAAAGTGATTTTTGGTGCCGTCACCGTCTGCTTCCTCTTGGCGAGCGCCTATATCGCGGTGCTGGTGACAGAACGTCAGAAGGTCCTGGGAGATATTACGCACTATAATCCGGCTTGGCACGCAAGCCAGGCGGTTTCAGAGTTTATGCGCCTTGAGCGCCGGTTGGATGCGTTCAATGTCCAAGGCCGGGGCGTCAATAAGGACGAAGTCGAACTCCGGTTCGAGATCCTTCTCAGCAGAGCGAAGCTCCTCATCGAGGGCCGTTTCCAAAGCATCATTCAGGACGATGTTGATCAACTGGCCACTCTCCGTCGTCTCGTTGATGTCTTGGTCTTGATGCAGCCTCTCATCGCCGAACTCGAGCACCCTGGTTCCGTTCAGCAGGCGCTTCAGCTCTTGGAGCCGCTGGAGCCACGGTTGCTGCAACTCGCATCCTACGCACAAATCCGTGGAGGTGAGAGGATCGCCCAGGATCAGCAAGAGCTCAATCGCCTGTACTGGATCTTCTCGGGACTATCGCTTGGTCTGATCCTGCTTGGTCTGATCCTGATCGGCCTCTTCAGCAGGCATAATCAGTTGCTGGAACGAGCACATAGCGACCTCCATGCTCTCACCGGTCATCTCGCCCATGCAGCCAGCCACGACGCATTGACCGGCTTGGCGAACCGCGCGCTCTTCCATGAGCGATTGGCGGCGTATCTCACCAGGCGGCAACAGAAGGGGATCCGGTTTGCTGCCCTATGCTTGGATCTCGATCGGTTTAAGAGCGTCAACGATACCTTAGGTCACGAGATTGGCGATGCGCTTTTGAAGGTTGTCGCTAACCGCCTTCGGAACTGCTTGCGCGATGGCGACATGGTCGCGCGCCTCGGTGGCGACGAGTTCGGAATCCTCCAGAAGGTTACGGGCGAGCGCGAACCCTGCACCATTCTTGCGAGACGCATTGTGGAGCGGCTGAGCGCCCCCTACTCTGTTGACGGGCGTGAGATCGTCATCGGCGCCAGTGTTGGTATCGCTCCAGTTGAACCAGACATTGTCTCGCCCGACCAGATGCTGAAGCGCGCAGACCTCGCCCTCTACGAGGCTAAATCTCAGGGGCGTGGCATGTTTTGCTACTTCGAGCCAAGCATGGAAGCGCGGTTGGATGCACGCCGGTCGCTTGAGACCGACTTGCGCAAAGCCCTGGCCAACGATGAGTTCGAGCTGTTCTTCCAGCCTCAAGTCGATCTCAGGCTCTATGAGATCAACGGCTTTGAGGCGCTTCTTCGCTGGCGCCATCCCAAATGGGCCAAGGTCTCGCCGGCAGAGTACATTCCGGTCGCCGAGGACATCGGGTTGATTTCGCCGCTTGGCGAATGGGTCATACGAACGGCTTGCACTGAAGCAGTCAAATGGCCACGGGACATCAAGGTTGCCGTCAATCTCTCGCCTGTTCAGTTTCGCAACGGGACCCTTGTGCAAAGCGTGCGCCATGCGCTGGAGAGTACCGGGCTTGCTCCAAGGCGACTCGAACTGGAGATCACCGAAACGTCCCTGCTCGATGAGAACGAAGCGACAATGGCGGCTCTGCATGAGCTGCGCCGGCTAGGAGTACAGATTGCCATCGATGACTTTGGGACGGGCTATTCATCTCTCAGCTATCTTCGCAGTTTTCCGTTCGACCGGATCAAAGTCGATCGGTCCTTTGTGCGGGATCTCTCATCACGGCGTGATGCGATGACGATTGTACGATCAATCGCAAGCCTTGGAGCTGGACTTGGCATGTCCACTGTTGCTGAGGGCATCGAGACGAAGGAGCAGCTTACACAGGTCCAGACAGCGGGCTACACGGAGGCTCAGGGCTACTACTTCGGACGTCCCAAGCCGGCCCATGAGCTGGTCTATTCACTCGACGCGCTGTTATCGGCACCGTCAGCCTAAATCAAGGGTGATAACATAGAGCATATCGATGGCTAGGCACTCAGCTGTACACGACCGGGCACCCTCGTGCGGCCGGGCGCTCTGCGACCATCACTCATGATTTCAGCTGCAGGGAACGACAACACTGTTTGCCGCCCGAAACCGCAGCTCACCCTTGGCTGCAGAGACTGCGTTGTGATAGCAAAATTGGCCTCGGGTGTTGTCCGTCTAACCCAAGATTTATGTGATCAGCACACTTTTCACCCGAAAGAAAACAACGACCAGGAGCACGATTGATGAAGACATACTGCGAGTTTACGTTCGAGGCTGCGCACTCGGTGGCTCCCTATTCCGGGCTGCACGGGCACACCTTCATCGTCAAAATCACCTTCGGCGGGGCCGTCGACGAGGTCTATGGCTGGCCGGTCAATCTCTATGACGTCGAGAACTACATCAAGGAAATCAAAGGCGAGCACGGATCGGGCCTGGACCATGGCAACCTGGACCTCAACCCTGAGATCGGCATCGCCTCGCTGGAGAACGTCACCACGTATATCTGGAGGCTCGTGAAGGCCCGCTTCCCCAACCTCGAAGAGGTCGAGCTCAAGCGCGGCATGTCCGGTTCATCGGAAGGCTGCATCTATCGCGGTGAAGCTGCCATCAGCAGCAGCCTCGCGGCCTAGCCCAGTGTCAGGCCTGTCGGAAGGTGTGAGAGTTCACCCCATCTCAGGCAGGCTTGCCCTTCATCCATCCTGTGATCCAGCCTGACGCATTCCCCGGTGAACTCGGCTGTTGGCTCGCTGACCCCTGCCGCGCAGGCACGCTCAATATGCGATCGTAAACCCAATTGAACACGAACGCGTACAGGACGTAGACCAGGGCGAACGCCACGTCCATCAGGAGGGCTTGGACAAGGCTGATGCCGAGATAGCATGCCATGAGGGGTGTCAGCATGGCCAAGAGCCCTGCCTCAAACAGGACAGCCTGCAGGACCCGCATGGGGATGCTCTTCCCAGGTCCGCCGCTCAGACGCTGCAGGACAGCGTCGAAAGCTAAATTGTAGGCGTACGTCCAAACCGTTGCGATGATGGCACAGGCCATCCTGACCACGGTGAGGTCAGCCAGCGGCAGGTCGAAGGCCCACGCGCCGAGCGGCGACACCAGAGCAAGGCCGCCGAGTTCAAAGCTGATGGCGTGCCGGATGCGATCACCAGTCGAGCGCATGGTTCGAGAGCCTCATGAGAGAAGAGCGGGCTGAGCCGCTTGGGTGCGGCAGGTCTACGCTGCTCCGGCCCGGTCGAGGGCGGTGCACTCCTGCAGGAACTCGCCCTTGAGGGCAGCATCCTGGGCCATGTCGCCCCAGTAGTAGGTGTTGACCATGCGGCTGCGGTGGCTGGCGCGCACGCCGCGCTGGGTCTTGCACATGTGCACGGCGCTGATGCGCACCGCCAGCCCACGGGGAGCGGTCATCTCCATGATGTAGTGGCCGATCTGCTTGACCAGCTCCTCCTGGATCTGCAGGCGCGCGGCGAAGTACTCGACGATGCGGTCGTACTTCGACAGGCCGATGATCTTGCCGTCAGCAGCTGGCAGGATGCCGACTTAAGCCGCCCCGTAGATCGGCATCAGATGGTGGGCGCACATGGAGCGCAGCTCGATCGGCCCGGTGACGATGAGCTGATCATAAGCCTGAGCGTTGTCGAACTCGGTGATCTTCGGCGGGGCGGAGTAGCGGCCCCCCAAGATCTCCTCGACATACATCTTGGCCACCCGCTGGGGCGTCTCACGGGTGTTGTGGTCGTTCCGGTGATCGATGCGCAAGATGTCGAACAGCTCCTCCAGTTTGTGAGCCGCGGCGGCGATCATGGCTTCACGCTCACCCTCCATGAGTGGCTGGTCGAGCGTCTCGTTACACAGGCGTGCAAGGTGCAGATCACGAGTGTGGAAGTTCATCATGGCCCCTACGGATTTATTTTGTGACTAGTTTGAACGATTGATGATCTGAGTCACCAGCAGGGCGAGCGACAGCCCGGCCAAGATCACGACCAGTATGAGGGTGATCCAGGTTACTTTCTCATGCCGCGCCAGCCGGGCGTCGACGGCTTCCAGCCTTTGCTGCTTCGCCCGCTCATGCTTTGCCTTATCAGTATCGTCGTAGGCTTTCATTCATGCCCCTAGGCAAAGTTTTTATACCAGTGCTCTACCAGCCCCCTGCCTCCATGGGAAGATGGTCCGCAGGTGCGTCAAATCGCCCGAAAGCAGCGTTATAAAAGCCCCCCGCCCATCGAGTTCCGATCTCCGGCCAGGCAAATGCCCCAACCACGGAATGGTTCGCAGCGGATCAAGCCGCAACGGCCCAGATTTTCAGGGAAGGTCGACTGGGACGGCCTAAGCTGACCAGGCTCTTACGTCCGAGGAGTGCCAACAAGAGTCATTCCCGTTTTGGTTGCCCAAGTGATGCGGATCAGGGATTTTCGTGCCTTCAAGCAGCTAACCGTTCCTATTCACCAGAGTTTGTTTCGGGGCCTATTTGGTAGCGCGGGCGTGCCGATCCGCTGCGTTTCTTTCACCGCGGCAAGGTCTGGAACGTGGGGAACGCGTTGGCAGGGACGGGATGGGATGACCGGGGCGATGGCAGCCCCGGCGCTCAGGGCGAGGCCGCCCGGGGCTGGGGTGCCAGAGCGCTCGCAAGACGCCGGACGAGATCCGCTTCCGGACAGCACGAGGCAAAGGCCAGTCGGATGCGGCTGGTGGTTTCCTGCACCCGCACGGCGATCTTGAGCAGGCGCAACCGCAGCGTTGCGAACTCCGCCCGGGCGAGAT